>JBILKV010000020.1:0-37639 GCA_044376515.1 Chthoniobacteraceae bacterium
AGGGCCATCACCAGAAAATGACGAAGGAAGGGTCCGTGATCGGCCCGAACATACGCGTGCTTCCAAGTGACAAAGAAGCAGGCGGATTCAAATACGAACAGGAGAACCCTCCGCAGCGAGATTCCGTGGGGTGAGAGGGCGAGGAATTTTGCAGCGAAAAATGTCGCGAATGCGCCGGAGGTCAAGAGAACAAGCACACCCTCCCCGGCAACATCCATCGCCATGGCTTCATTGTAGCCCGCAATGAAAGCGTAACTTCCGGTCAGGAAAGCGCCCAGGTTGTCCTGCGATTGATTCGCGAGACGCCAGAACAGCAAGAAGGCCGCGCAAAAAAAACAGAGATCCAACCCGAAGCGCGCGCGATGCCCTTTGCTTAGTTGGTCGACCAGAGCGAGAATAACGAGCAAACCCACGAGCGCAATGCCGGTGCCCTTCATCAAGGCCACGAGGGCCAGCATGGTGTACACCGCCGCATCCAACAACCAGTGCCCTTTGTACCAACCGCGAGTGAGCAGGTAGTGACAACTCAGGAGAAGAAAAAGGGGTGCGATAAATTCGAACGCCTCTCCCGCAGTCCCGGGTTGCGGCAATGTGGGCGCGAACGCGATGGCTAAAAGCCATGCAATCCGCTCCCACTTCCCCTCGAAGTAACGCAAGCCGAGGAGAACGAGAACTGAAAGGAGTGCCGCATAAACTGCTGAAAAACAGAGCTTTTGATCGGCCCGAATGCCCGCGTAAAACTGGGGAAATCCGAGGTGGCCATACGGGCCTATGTTCTGGATGACCTGGGTGCCGAACTGAAACTTGCGTTCCGCAAAATACTCGTAAGAAAGAATGCTCCCGGGGTCGTGTTTTTCATCCACAGTGCCGAGGGGCACCTTCGTGAATAAAAAGAAAAGAGCCACAAACAACAGCAGGTTGGCCCATGTCGAAGGCTTCCGAGCGCTGCTCCGGACACGATCAAAGATAGCGGAACCGTGCGAGTGGTTGGTTGTCAGGCTTGGAAGTGCCATGGGTGGACGTTGCCTCAGACAGCATCGGATAATCCAGTACACCGCGGGATCAACCGGGTCGAAACGCCCCGGTTAGGGCCCTGCTTTTGAATCCGGTACGGGATGTGGGGAAAATGCGAACCCAAGGGTTTTTTCGACAATGAAGTTCGGGCGCCGCTTGGATTCGACGTGAATTGCCGCGATATAAAGGCCGAGGAGGCCGACGGAGAACAACTGCACGCCGCTGAGCAGCGACAGGATCGCCAGAGGCACGGACCATGCTGGAATGGATTCTCCCCGGAGCCATTCCACTCCGATCCACATGGAAAACAGAACGGAACTCAATGAAACCAAGGCTCCGAACCACGAGGAGAACTGGAGCGGGATGTCAGAGAAAGCAATCAGGGCAGAGGACAAAAAGTTGACGATCACCCGGGAACCAAAAATCGGGAACTTCGTCTCACCTGCAAAGCGTGCTTCGCGATCATAGTGAATGGAGGTTTGCTTAAATCCCACCCAACAAACCAAGCCCCTCAAGAACGGGCGCTTTTCCCTCAATCTCAGCAATTGTCGAACAACACGTCTGGACAATAATTTAAAATCCCCAGCCTCAATTTGAAGGGAGATGGTGGAGACCCGCTTTAAAATCTCATAACCAAGCCGGGTGATCAGGAGTTTTGTTTTTGTTTCTCCAGACCGGGAGCGTCGCACGGTGTGCACCACGTCCACGTTTTCCGCCTTGTAGGCCTGCAGCATGAGCGGAATGGTCTCAGGTGGATCCTGCAGGTCGGCGTCCATGTAAACGAGCATTTCGCCGGAAGCGTATTCCATGCCGGCAAGCACGCAGGGGGAAACGCCGAAGTTGCGGGACATGGAAAGTACCCGGATGTCTCCCCGTTCCTCGGCCATCTCCTTCAGAAGAGTTTCGGAATGGTCCGTCGAAGCGTCATTGATAAAAATGAGCTCGTAGGAGTTGATTTGTCCAGCGACGGTGAGTGAGTCCATCACCGCGCGCAGTCTGGCGATAAGCTCAGGGATCACGTCACTTTCATTGTAAAACGAAAGCACGATGGAAAGCATCCCGTGCCTGGGGGGGAAATCGATGGTTGTCACTTCAGCGGACGGTGGAATTGAAAGGAAGAGCTCTGCGACAGGGGGATTCAAAGAAACACCTCATATGCGGTTCAGGAGGTCGCAAAGTTTTTTGATTCTTTCAGTGGAAACCCCTGGATAATTGCCAATGTAATAACCGAAAAAGTGCACGTGGTCGACCTTTGGAAACTCCTTGTAGAGTTCAGGAAAAAGCTTTTTCAGGTAGGGTTGCCTGAGCTGGTTACCTCCCCCGGAGGTACCCCTTCTAAACTCGACCTTGGATTCCCTAAGCGTTGATTCAATCCGATCACGAAGGACGGTGTCCGGGTCCTTGAGGATCAGGGTGAATGCGTAGTTGGAACTCCCCTCGGTTGCAAAATCCGTTTGAAACCGTGTTGAATCCAAACCTTCCAGGAAAAACAGCAGGTTTCTTGTGCGGATTTGATTATTAGAATCCAGTCGTTTGAGTTGTTGGCGCCCGATCACCGCGTTCATTTCGGTGCTCCGAAAGTTGTAGGCCGGGAAGGCAAAGATGAAGTCGGGGTTGAGGTCAGGATGTTTTTCGTGCCAATCCGCCTTAAGCTCCACTGAAGACATTTCCCGCACCATCCCGTGAGACCGAAACATGCGCAGGGTTTCGTAGAGCCTGGCGTCGTTGGTGGAAACCATCCCCCCTTCGACCGTGCTCATGTGATGCGCATAATAAAACGAGAAATTGGAGGCCCATCCGATACTTCCACATTTTCTACTTTCAAACCTTGCGCCGTGGGACTCACACACGTCTTCGATCAGTGGAATACCCCGCGCCTCGAGGGCTTCCAACAACCTAGAGTCCAGCGCGTTGTAACCTAGTATATGGGTGATGAACACCGCCCTGGTACGGTCGTTGAGTTTGGAGACCACCTCTGCGGTGTCCATCCCAAGCGTTCGGGAATCGATGTCGACAAACACCGGCGTATGGCCCGCCTGCAATACCGAGGCCACGTCCGAAACCCAAGTCAGTGTTGGCACAATCACTTCCCCGGGCCCGTACATCTCTCTGAGGGCAGCCATCGTAATTTGGTTAGCGGAGGAACCGGAGTTCACAAAAACGCTGTGCCGGACTCCAAGCCACTCCGACCACTCCTGCTCAAAGGCCCTTACCTGAGCCGACTGGGTGAGCATCGGTTCCGGTTTGGACAAATAGGCAATCAACCCGTCCAAATCCTCCCGGGTGATATTGTTGTCCATCAACTGCCAGTTCAAAACCTGGCTGAGGGGGGGCGTTTCACTTTTCATTTCTCGTTGTAATAGTCCCCCCATTCCACGAGCAGGGTACTCCTTCCGTCCTCTCTGAGGAGCGCCCTCTCATAGGCGGGGAAAATCTGCCATGGTTCGTCCAGACGGACCACCTCGATGGTGGTGCACATCCCTCGAAAGGCCTCGGTGTAATCCCCCACATGCTGGTGTTGCGGGTGCAACGGGCGTTCCGATCCAATCGATGTGCGAATGATCACTTTCGGGGAGTATCCCCCATTCGACATCACCTGAAACTTATCGAGATGATTAACGATCTGGTTTGCCGCGAGGAGCAGAAAGTTCCAACGGGGAAAGATGCTCACCGGAATGTACCCCGCCAAGGCCAGTCCGTTGCACATGCCCATCTGCATGTCTTCATCCACCGGCAATTCGACTAACTTTGCCTGAGCCACGTCTTTTAAAGTGTTGGACATTCCTGTTCCGGGCACGGCCACGGCCTGTCCCAGAAACAGCACCCGGGGATCCTCAGCAAGAAACGCCATGGAGCGCTTCAGTTCATCAAAGTATTTCATGTCTGCTTTTACCGTGTGGGGAGAACTCGTTGGTCTGACAGGCCGAACTGCCTGAACCTCAAGCACTTTTAAAATTGGACCCTGACACCTGCTCCCGCGTGCGGAAATTTAGAGCTATACTTGTAATAGGTGACGTCGTCTGCGGGTTGCCCTTCAAAAGTGAGGATCTCGGTGTTCCAAACCTCCCGCGTGTCGGTGCACACCGACTTGCCGTTGTCCTCCACGATCCAGTGGACCGGAAGGTGGTGACGTCTCGCGTATTTTACGCACTCGTGGGCCGAACCCGTCTCCGAGGTCATCTCGCCCATGAAACAGAATACTTTCTCCGCACCTCCCTTTTTCTTGATCGCCATGCCGAGTCCAATGGCGATTGGCAGAACGCCCGTCACGATCGCTGAGGAAAGGATGCGATACTGAGGAAAGCACAGCGAGATAGAGCGACCGGCACGAATCTCCTCCTTCAATACCTCTGCGGGCACCCCCTTGAGAAGACATTGATAGTGGCTTCGCCAAGAGCAGAGCACCCAGTCCGCCGGTCCGATGTGCTCAAACACCCGTATCATTTCTTCCTCGTTACCGTCGTACAGGTGGACCGGAGCACGGATCCCTCCCCTGTTAAACTCCTCAGCGATCTCCGCCTCAAATTCGATGAGTTCTTGCGCTGTCATGGGGTGTCAATCTTGGTCTGCTTCGGAGGTTTGGGGCGGCACTTGGAGGAATCTAACAAAGTTGTCTGAAAAAAGACGAACGCTTCGTTGTTTAAACGGCAAGCAGAGCCCTTGAGCGAGCCGTTTTCGAGCCACAGCACGCCCCGGAATTCACGAGTGGCCATTCCGTAGAGCGTCCGATGCAATGCCATCCTGCCGGCGGTCGTAAAAAATGACCTGGGAGCCGCTGTGGTCCATGCTGAAGGGCACCTCGATCAGTCCTTTTAGTCTGTTGCGGATGGCCGGATGGGCTTCCGGCGGTGCAAATAAGATCATGAACCCTCCACTGCCGGCGCCCAGGAGTTTTCCGCCCCAGGCGCCGGCACTTCTTGCATCTTGGTAGGCGGCATCAATTTCGGAGTTTGAAACAACCGGACTGAGGCTTCTTTTCAACATCCAAGCTTCGTGAAGGAGCCTTCCGAACTCCGACATCGAACGGGTGTCGGAGTGAAGAATTTTGATACCCTCCTCCACCATCGCATCGTACTGCCCCAGCACTTTTGCGTTGTCCAGCAATGTGGGGACGTACTGTTGCGCGATTTCCGAGGAGGTCCGTGCCTGGCCCGTAAACAACAACATCAGATGGCGTTCAAACTGGCCTAACCTTTCCATACTGGGGAAAAGGGGCGACGCCTTCAGCACTCCGGACCGGTCAAAGCGCAGATGCTGTAAGCCGCCAAAACTCGCCATCATTTGATCCTGAACCCCGACCGTTTCACCGAGCATCCGTTGCTCAATCCGGATGGCCTCCATGGCAACCTCCATGCGCGTGGCCAGCAGTCCCTTTAGCGCGTTGACTGCGTTAAGTAGTCCTACGGTGAAACTGGAACTCGAACCGACGCCACTGCGTGCCGGCAGATCCCCGTCGTGATGGATTTCCACGCCTCCCTCCGGCAGGTGGGTCTCAAGCACCGCACGCACCCCGCTGTGCCGGATTTCGGAAATCTGACGACAGAGTTCAGTGACTGAGTAGACGATCCGGTACCGGTGCTGGAAGAAAGGCGGGAGATAGCGAACGGAAATGTAGCAGTACTTGTTGATCGCACACGCAAGCGCGGATCCACCGTGCTGCAGATACCAGTCGGGATAGTCAGTGCCTCCTCCAAAAAAAGAAATTCGGTAGGGGGTGCGCGTGATGACCATGGGAGGAGTGGGCGGGCGTGGCGGGAGCAGACGTTCGGTAGTGGGCGGCAAACCAGCGACCGTGAAACACTCCAAGTCGACTGGGAAGTATTTTGCGGAAGAGTGTTATGAAAAGTTGCTTACAATAAAGCGGTCAGCTTCCCTCAGCGACTCTGGGGTCCCGATGTCCAGAAAGGGCCCGGAGTGGCGCACCGCACACACCATTCTTCCCCGTGCGAGCCAGCCCGGAATGACGTCTGTCTCCAGACTCAACGGGGTGCTGGCTGGGAGTTCCTCCAACCATGCTTTTGGAATGAGATAAATTCCCGCGTTGATCCACCCCTCCCCAAGCCTCCCTTTTTCGTCAAAGCCGCTCAGTACATCGCCCGTGAAAGAAAGCGCTCCATAACGCGAGACATCCGCGACGTGCCGCGACACGATGGCACCGCAACCCGCGGGAGTGCGCGCGACGGCTTCCAGCCAGTCCCCGCCAAATATCGAGTCTCCATTTAACACGAGAAACCTTTCGCAGTCCCCCGCATGAGCTGTGGCCGCGTAGGCGCGCGCGGAATGAATGGCGCCTCCACCAGTCCCAAGCGGTTCGGTCTCTTCTACGTACATCAGCTCGATTCCCGGCGGGATGTTTGAACGCATCCGCTTCTTGAGAACGGATGCGTTGAATCCAGTGGAGACGACGATCCTTCGAATTCCCTGGGAACCCAGATGGGCAAGGACATGAAAGAGAAAGGGCCGGCCCGCGACCGTCACCGTGGGCTTGGGAATTCCGGGATGCAGTTCCGAAATGCGAGTCCCCTTGCCACCGGCAAGCACGAGCGCTACCAGACTGTTGCGGGTGGGTGCCACGGGGTTAATACGCCGCAACGTGAGAGCTAGACGTTGGCGTAGCGGGACTGGCGTAAAATGGTAAACGTTTTGATGAGCTCGCGGATACCGTCATCCAGCGTCCATTGCGGGAGGAACCCCGTGGAGAGGATACGCTGGTTGGAGACGATGTAGTCGCGCTTGTCTGGGTCCTCGCCAATGGCGGCCTCCACATAAGTGAAGGAAGGAAGGTGCTGTTTGATTTTCGAGCACAACTCGAGCTTCGAGAGGTTGGCGTCCTCTAACCCCACGTTGTAAGTGCGGTCCTTCATCGATTCGAACTGGTCGATCGCATGAAGGAAAACCCTCGCGACATCACGGATGTGAATGTAATTCCGTTTGAAGTGGCCTTCAAAAATCAGAATTGCCCGGTCGTGGAGCGCCCTGTACACGAAGTCGTTGACGAGAAGGTCTATCCTCATCCGAGGCGCCGCTCCGAACACGGTGGCCAACCTGAATGTCACACAATTGCCGCGCTCAAGCACGGCTTCCTCTGCCTTCACTTTGGTAACCCCGTAAAGTGAAATGGGACGGAGGGGCGTGTCCTCGTCGCAATGTTTTCCCTTTTCTCCGATCCCGTATCCGCTGTTGGTGGTGGGGTAAATAATGCGCTGACTCTTTGCCGCCAGGCTGCACAGTAGTTCCACTGCACCTTGGTTTGTGGATACCGCTCCCGACTGGTCCCTGCCGCACAACGGAGCACCAACGAGAGCGGCGAGCGGGACCACCAAATCCACGTCCGCCATGCAAGACTGCAAGGTGCGTTGGTCCCTGCAATCTCCCCGGACCACTTCAAACCGAGGATTGGCGCAGCACTCCATCAGCGCACTTTGACTAAATATGAAGCTGTCAAGCACGCGCACGCTATGGCCCTCCGCCAGGAGTGCCGGGACTAGGACGGAGCCGAGATAACCGGCACCGCCGGTGACCAAGATTTTCAAGGAGGAACCCATAAAAGGCGTTTCGCAGAGGAAAATTGTTCGAACGAAGCTGGAGACCGCAAACCCACGCCTGCCGAACAACAGCCCAAGAGACCTTTTAAAATCCTTCGAACGAATCAGACAAAGCTGTAGGTCGCTCCCTCTCCTTTCAAGGGGGATGCACCAACCAATACTTTATAGGTTTAGCATTCGACGGGTTGAGGAATCAAGGCTTCGAATTCGGACAGATCAATCGTGGCGACGCCAGTCCGTCGGGAGAGGCGTATGGAGGGGTGGGAGGGACATCCCGGGACGCACGACCCATGGATGCGATGCCCGGCGGGTCCAGTCACTTCCTCCCGTCGGGTGATCGCGGCAACTTTCAGGAGACCGGAGGCGCTCTGCGCGCCCCGCAAGGTACTGCACATCGCGATTCATTGGTGCAAGTCGGTTCCCTGCAAGTGGTACATCTGCAGGAAGCCACCGCCCAAATGCCCTCCAAATTCACTAGGTAATAAACGACATTGCCGGCCTGAACAGAATGGAGAGCGGGACTCACAAAAGCTCGCACAACTACGAGACGGACGCATCAATTCATCGCTGGAAAGTATTTCTCGCCAGTCTCATCGATTGCAGTCCCGACCGCGGCGCGATCGGCGCCGCTGAAAAACGCCCGTGGATAGCGCGTGGCGACACCACCGCAACCGTTTCCAAAGAGGAACGCATCACCGGCAATCTCGCCCCTTCCCTCGCCCCCCCCGCCCCTCACGAGATCCATTTTCCCATACCCGGCCGGCAAACCCTGTGGGACGGGATTCGACGCCAAGCTGGAAGCGCCTAGTCGGTCACCCACTCGATTTGCTGGTCCAGGATTTCACCCGTGAGGCGGTCGATGGCAATAAACACCCAGAGACGGGTTTCACCGTCCTTGACGAAATTCCCAAGGGAAGAGGCCATCGGGCTGAACTTTCCGGACTGCACGATAATGTCGAACATTAGGTTCCACACGCGGGTTTGCGCACCGTCGGCGAGGGCGCGGATGATGCTTTCGCGCATCCGCTTGGTTTTGCGGTCCTTCGAAGCGGGAAACGCATTGTCGAGATTGGAGGAGAGGCCGGTGAAATGCCACGCGAGCGTTGACTTGCCGGTGGCGATGTCGGGATTCCGATCGGGCTCCGTATTGGTGCGGTAAACCATGGCCGTATAGACGGGGTCGCTTGCGGTCGGAAGGGGAGAGAGATCTTTGGCAAAGAGCTTGCCGACCAGTTCGGCGTTGTTTCCAAACGGCCCCTGCCACGGCTTGGTACCGGTGGTGCGGTCAATGACGGCCTGTGCGGCCCGCATCGCCTCGCCATTAGCCGCTGGGGAAAGCCTGCCGCTGGAGGAGGAGGAAACCTCGTCCTTGAGCGCGCCAGCGAGCATTGCGCGCAAGACAGGTTCCTGGCGCGTGTTGAGGTTAATTTTCCCCGCAATCAGGGGGGGGGTGGGAGCCTGCGTTGAAGTGCCGCCGGCCAACGTGAAGGGCGGCGGCTCAGACAGACAAAACACATCCAACAGCGCGGCGTCCGCGGATTCGGGCAGGAAAAAATCCAGATGCTTCCACGGCGCCCCGCGGAAGGCAGCTCCCATCTCTGCCACGGCTCGGAAGGGGCGGTTCAGCATGATGGGACGGTTGGAAGCGGTCGCCGTGTTGCCCTGCCCCTGGGGAAGCCCCTCAATCGGAACTGACGGGGAATAACCACCGAGGGGCGCCAACGCCCCAGATGCCCGGCGGACCACATCATCTGGATCCGCGTACGCTTGGCGGTAGGGAGCGCCTGCGTCGGCTCCCACCGCGGGCGCAGGGGCGATGTTCTCGGAAAAATCCCCGATCCGCAGGGAATCGGCATAGGACCCGCCCGGAGCATGTTGCCAGAAATTGGGGAGGGTGGGATCCGGGGTGATATCCGGCTTGCGCGCGCTCCCCTTAGGAAAAGAGCCAGCCGGAGCGGGTGACGCAAGGCGCGGTTGCCAGCCATAATCGTAGGCGTTGCCCGAGGGGTACTGGTAGATGATCCGCTTGGTGATTGGGTCGCGTCCGAGCGCCCACCACCGGGCACCGTAACCGAGCGTTGTGTTCGGCGGTTTGCCGCCGGTCATATACTCATAGGTTGAACGATACGATTCGCTGTCGTAGTCACCCGTGTTCAGGATCCAGTTGCTCCAAAATCCAGGCACTTGCCAAGCCGCGGTGGTCGTCTGTGCGGTCGTGCTGGAGGGGAGATCAATGACCGCGGTGCCGGGGCGGTCCGTCGCGTTGTGTCTGCCAACCCCAGTCGAGCTTCGAGGGAAAAAGCCAGAGTCCCCCACCGCGGTCGGGGACGGGTTGAGTGGCTGGCGTTTATTTCCTGCGGTCCCGCGGAGGGTTTCGGGCCAGTTGTAGCCGTACCGCATGGGCTGACCGAATCGGGAAGAGCGGGGGTCGTAGGAAGTGATTAGGGGGGCATTCCAGCCGATGGGACGGCGCATGTCCCTCCACGCGATGCCGCCAGAGGCATTCTGCGGGGGATTGGAGATGGGCGAAATTTCGGAACTGCCCACTGTCGGCATGTAAGTCCACCGACCATTCTCAGCCGGGTCAACCTCCATATAACGCTCATCGTAGGTCACCCACTGCTGAGCGATAGGATCCCGGTACTGAAGACGGATGGTGAATTTGGAAGCATTGCGGAAACCCACCACGTTGGTCGGAATCTGGAAGAACCTGAGCTTGTAATATTCGGAAGGAAACCCCGGCCCGGTGATCATGTAGTTCGGGGAAGGGTCCGTTAACTCCACGCCGCGCTTGTTCTGAAACACGTCCAGAGCCGGGTCGTTCCCGTCCAACCCCCAGCCGACATTGCCCCACTTGTCCAGGCCGGTGCCCTTGTCGCGCTTGAACATCTTTGACATCGCAATGAAATGGGAGGGCGTTTCTCCCATCGAGAAGCCCACCCATTTGTTGCCGTCAGTTCCCTGAACCGAGCCTTTAAACGGGTCTCTGCTGAAAAAATTGTCAGCGCCGGCCTCCAGATTGCTGCCTGCGGGAAGCCCAGGCTGACAGAGCACTGAAGGCTCCCGGAAAACGTTGGCGTTGCCGAGGTTGAACGTCAGTTCGGTCCCGCGTATGTCCACCACCCGGTTGTCTCTTTGATTTCCCTGGTTCCATGCGGAAGGGCTCATCGGCGGAACGGTCGCGGCGGGGTTGCTCTCGATGATGGACCGTGAGAGCCCGGGTCTGTCAGTCATGGAGAACAGGTAGACCCGGTAGGCAGGGAAGGTAGGCTCAGGGCCGGGAACGTAGGACGGCGTGAAGGCCGAAGCGGGCGCGTTGACCCTCTGCACGCGCCCCCCAGTGTGAAGTGTCAGCGGACCAGGACCCCGAATGCCGTCGCCCACCGCATAACTCGCAGTGTAGAAAAGTTTGAAGGGATCGGGGGTGAGCGGCCAGAGAACCTCCTGATACCTGTTGTCCAGGAGATCCCACGTATAAGATTTCCCGCTTAGAAGCCGGTAGAGCGTCAAAGAATCCCCGGGGTTGGGTAAATCATTAATCGTTGCCACGGGGGGGGGTTGCTTCCCCGCAAACCGTCCGGTTCCATTCGGCCAGCCCACGGGTTGGGGCAACATGAAGCGATTCATGAAGTCAGCCTCAGACGAGACGCCATCGGGAATCCTCCACATGGGCGTCAGCGAAAGAAAGAAACTTGACCGCCGGCTCCCCAGCACGGGCCGGCCCGGCGGGTCAGGCGACTGCGAACCGAAAGACCAGAACAAACTGACAGCACGGTTGTCGTAACCGAAACCTGCAGTCGCCCCCGTCGTCTGGAAGTTGTCCCAAGGCCAGTTCCAAGTCCAACTCGTTTCGTTGAGCCCCATGGAAGAATTCTGCGTCGTAAAAGAGTCTTGATCCCCCCTTCCCTGAAGCCACGTTAACGTCGCCTGATTGGGTGCGGCAGTCGGGTGCATGTATGCGAAGCAACCAGCAGGCCGGATGCAAAAGTCATACGATCCGTTGTTGAGGAACTGCCTCCACAGACGATTGGTACTGTCTGAGGTTGGGAGATTCCCCTGCTTTGGGAGGTTGGAAAAACCCTTGTCCAGCGGGTCCCCCGGATCCAGCGGCGGGACAATCAAATCCGACGGGGTTTCATTGACCGCCACGACACGGAACTGAGTTGGAACAAGCTTTGCAGGCACGCCGTTTCCGTTGAGTGCGTGCGGGTTCCACAATTCCGGGAAGCCCATGAGAAAGGTGGTGCCACACTTGAATCCCGGCCCTGCGTAGGCCGCCAGATTTCCGGTCAACTCGACAGGAGCATTTTGGGGAAGGCTTTTGTTGGGCGCGTCGTTTGCATCCTGAATGCCCCGCCAGTGGAACCGGTAAAAGTACGGAAGGTCCTCGGTGCCCCGGGCAGTGAAAAGGGGTGGGGCGTACCGGTTGGCGGAGGCCGCCAGAGACGGGTCCGGATTCGGCAAACGGATCAAAGTGGGGAAGCTATCCGCATCGTACTGGTCAATGATGTTTGCGGCTATTTCCAGCAACTGATAGGTGGAATTGCGGTCACGCGCCTGCTGATAGGTGGCGGGGTCCCAGGACTGACCCGTGCGGTGGGTGCTCGTTGCAGGTTTGCCCAAAGATCCTGAGCCGATACCCGCCTTGAGCAGTTCGAAAAAATCGGGTTCACGGGGCCGGATTTTGGCGTTCTTCGGAGCGTTGGTGGGCAACGGGGGAGGCGCGCCGGCGCCGGAGGGTTCGTCTTCAACAAGGTCCTCAAGCTTGTACACGGAACCGGTTTTCCCGTGATTGTAAGCCCAAAACCAAAATCCGGACGGGTCCCTGGTCCAAACCAGCCCGAAGGCATCAAAGATAGCCAACTCGGTTCCGCCGGGGTTGTAGAGTTCGTCGGAGGTTTTGAGCAGGGCGCTTGGCCCCTTGTAGGTCAGCCAGACCAACCGCTCCAAGGGGAAGCGTTTTTTCACCAGAGGCTCACCCGTAACCGCGTCCGTCCCATCTCCTCTTCGGAACGACTTCTTGACGCGGACCTCCAAGAAGCCCGGGTTAATGACGTCTTGGAGGGGCCGGGTGTCAGATAGACTGGGCACCCGGTCCTTGATCGTTCCCCACGCGTCGTTTCCTCCCCGGTTGTTTGCCAGCCCCATGTCCCAGGGCAGCGGCCCTCCCAAGGTCGCGCTCCGGCGGATGTCGCCCGCCCCTAGGCCGCTGCCGATCGGAACCACGCTGATCGAGTACGCCGCGTCATCCATCTTTCCTGCGGGGGGAACAATGGTGGGACGCGCGAAGACGGGCGACTTTGGGGTGGATCCGGAGGCTTTCGGATCGTAGAAGCCGGGCTTAAAGGAAGGTTGCTCCAGGCTGCGTGAAAAATGGGTCAAGCTCTGGAGTCCTTCGACAAGGGCAGCCTTTTCGGCGTCGGACCTCCCAAGTTGCGGGAGGTAGGAGAGCAAACTTTGCCGACTGGAGAAGGCGCGGTTGGTCACCCCCGTGGTACTCGTGCCACCCGCCACCCGGAGGAAGCCCAGATTCTTCTGACCGTTGAGCAGGTAGTTGACGTAACGGTTTCCGAAAGACAACTGCCCGGTTGGGTTGTCGATGTCCTGAAGCGTGGCGGGGTTGCGTTGGGCGACGATCCGTTTCAGGTGGGCTGGGGCCAGCCCCAACTGGGTCAAGTCAGCCAGACCGATGGAACCCCGACGGGCGGCGACGTCCGGAGCAACCGATGAGGTGTCCGGATCATAGCCCGCCACGTTCAGGTCCAGAAGGCCGCCCACGTCGTACATCTGGTAGGCGTAGCGGGCGATGACGGGGTCGGTGCCGTTCGCATTCAGGGAGCGGTCGTGGGTCACTGGATTGGTTCCGGTTCGTTGCAGGTAAATCCAGTCCGGTGCCCGCCATTGAAACGCTTGGTTGGAACTGCCGGCAAAACGAGTCTTGCCCGCGAGCGCCGGCTTAAAGTCGGAGACGTCCGTCGGCTTTTCCCGAGGCAGAAGCAAGGGGCGGTTCCACCGCAGCGGCGACACCGCCCCCGGTCCCGTGTCGGATGCAACGCTGCTGGCCCGCGCCACCACCGGATAGACATTTGACTGCGGATAGCCGGCTTCCGCGCCCAGCAGTGCCGCGGCATCATAAGCGGGTTTACCGCTTGAGCTCTGCTTGACCAAGTTGGGCGGCGGAACCGTTGAACTGGTCGACACCGAACTCCGATCAGGAGCCGCCCCGAGCGCGTTTGCCGGATAGAGAACCGGGGTGGTGGCGCCTCGGGGAAGCACTTCCACGGAGCCGGCACGGATTTCCTGAAGCAAATCGTAAATGACTTGGCCCGAGGCCAGTGAAGCTACCTCTGCTCCCTTGAGGTTAACCGCAGCATTCTGCGATAAATTCATCTGCCTCGAGGATCTGCCCAGATAGGCAATCACCATGACGGACAGGAGAGCGACGACACTCAGAACGATAATCAGGGCAGCGCCACTGCGCCGGGATCGGGGTTGATCTCTGAGGGCCATAAGACCGGGAAACCGGAGGACCGGAATTGCCTGGGGGTGCGTTGTGGTGGGGGTGAACTGGACTGTGCCAGCAGCTTCAGCCTCAAAATGCTGGTGCACACACGAGGGCTAACATAAACTACAGCCCATGGCTATTCTTAGTTTCCCCAAGAACCCATCGAATTCGGCGGAGAGGTTGCCGCACAACCCCTCGCCGGCAAATCAGCCCTCAGGATTAGTCGAACCCTTGCGGGCAGCGACCGCTCCCCTCCTCCCTGACGGCATCTCCATACTCGTTTTGTTCAGAGCAGCCGTGGTCGGCGCCTCGATTCTGGTTGCTGCGCCGCCGGTTGTCGCGCAAGGCTTGCCTCCAACCCGGACCGCCGCGCCCGCTGCACCGGGTGGAAGTTCCCCCGCTGCGGCCGTTAACGGTCAAAAACTGTTGAACCGCCCTGCGGCACCCGCTGAGTGGACGGTGACCTTCAGATACGGCAGCAAGGTGGCTCCGGAGCAGGCGGCCCACCGGCCCAACCTGGTGAAGGTGACCCTTTTGGAAAAGGAGGGATTGGAGACCATTCACTACCCGGAGCGGATAACGGAGGTTTGGCGGGCCGAAGGTCACGTGTTTCTTTCCGAAACGGGCAGCGAACATGCGAGCATTCGGGTGGGCCAGAGTGTGGAGAACCTCGGGGGTTTGGGAATCAACGCCGAGCAGGCCGCGGACGCCACGCGTGGCAAGAATGGTCAGATCACTGAGACGCTCAACGGGGTGGTGCTTACAACCAGCGTGGCCCTCGAAGAGCCCGACTGGGTGGAATTCAAGGAGTTCAACTGGGTGACGGCCGAACTGCTCCGGGGAAAGATTGAGATCGGCGGCGAAAAGCTGCTCGTGTACGCGGAGCTGGAATCGGAGGACCAGACGCCGCCCCCTGGATCAGGGGCCGGGGCTGCCGGCGGCAAGGGGCGTGCGCCGGCGCCGGGTCAGGCCGCACCCAAGTACCCCGCGGGCCCCCTCGGTGGCATCCCTCTGAAACCGGGGATCCGCGTTGCCGCCATAGAGGAGTCAACCAAGACCCCCCGCTACCTGCAGTTGGGCGAAAACATTCAGGTCTACGCCTTTGGCAAACCACAGCAGACCAAACTGGCGCTACCCGAAAAGATCACCTCTCTGGTTGTCAAGCCGGCTCCCCCGCCGCAGGGCGCGAAGCCCGTATCCCTCATCCCCTAGTCTGGAATTGTCCGCGCAGCGGAAGTTTCCGACCGGAGGGATGGATTGATACAGTGACAGGCGGGACCTTTCCCCGGCGCGGTTAAATCGGGCCGGGGCGCCCGAATCCGGCTCGTGGTGTGGTACCTCCCCGGCGTCAGCCCGCGAGGCCGCCTGATGCGCGGTCCCCTTCTTCCACCCAGCAGACCGCATAGCGGACCAGTTCCTGCGAGGAGGACAGGCCCAGTTTCTGTTTGATGTTGGCCCGGTGGGCTTCCACCGTCTTCATGCTGATGTGGAGGCGCTGCGCCACCGCACGGGTGCTTTGCGCGCTGCCGACGAGCGCCAACACCTCCAACTCCCGGTCTGAGAGCCTCGCCTCTGGAAGGCTGTTCTCCCCCGAACCCGAGCCGGCGAAGATTTCGAGAATCAGGGAGGCCATCCGCTCGCTGACCACCATTTTTCCGCGGAAAACCTCGCGAATGCCCTCCGCCATGCGGGTCACCGGCTCGCTCTTCATGATGTAGCCGCGGGCACCCGCCCGGAGCACGCGGGGCGCGTACTGGGGTTCGTCATGCATCGAGAGGACGAGGACCGGCAGTTCGGGATGCAGGGCGCGGATGTCTTTGATCAGTTCAAGGCCGCCCTTTCCCGGCAGGTTCAGGTCCAGCAACACCAGGTCGGGTTTGGACTTTTCGACCTGCAGCATGGCGTCCCTAGGGTCTCCGGCCTCCCCGCACACCATCAGGTCGGACTGGCTGTTGAGGAACTGGGCGAGCCCCATCCGCATGAAGGGATGGTCATCGACCAGAAGAATGCGACGGGGGGACTTTTCGGCTTTGGCGCTGGCGAACATAGACTTTGATTTATCTTAAGGGGAACGCCCATTACATCGTAGCGGGCACCCGACCCTGCCGTATCCGCGTGAAATCTTCCGCCATCGCCTACCGCGGCCGCATCGCCCCCTCCCCCACCGGGTTCCTCCACCTCGGCCACGCGGCCACCTTTCTGGCGGCCGCCCACCGGTGCAAACTCCACAACGGCAACCTTCTGTTTCGCAACGACGATTTGGACGCAGACCGCGTCCGCCCGCTTTTCACCGAATCCGCCCTCACAGACCTCAGGTGGCTTGGGATCCACTGGCAGGAGGGACCAGACGCAGGGGGGCCGTGCGGTCCCTACTCCCAGAGCGAACGGCTTGGTCTCTACAAGGACGCCATGGACGGTCTGATGCGCGGCGGTTGGGTGTACCCCTGCTCCTGTTCACGGCGGGACCTCGCCCGCGCCGTGAGCGCCCCCCACGCGTCGGAGGAAGAACCCGTCTACCCGGGCTTCTGCCGCCCCAAAACACCCCTGCCGCGCAATGCCGATTTCAATCCGGACCTCAACTGGCGCTTTCGCATTCCCGCAACGGAGCGCCTCTCCTTTACTGACGGGTTGCAGGGCGCCCAGTCAGCGACTGCAGCCGACGACTTCGGTGACTTCCTGGTCTGGCGCAAAGACGGGGTCCCCTCCTACCAACTGGCTTCGGCCTTGGATGACGCCCTGATGGGGGTCACCGAGGTGGTGCGCGGCGCCGACCTCATCACGAGCACCTTCCGACAACTGCTTCTCTGGCGCGCCTTAAACCGCGCGCCCCCGGCATTCTACCACTGCCCTCTGCTCACCGACGCCGCCGGAAACCGCCTTGCCAAGCGCGACCACTCTCTGTCCCTGCGCACCCTGCGGGAGACGGGTTGGAGTCCCCGGGATGTCCGGGCGAAACTCCTCACAATGGGTGTCACGGCCGAAATCCTCGCCGGATAAACGGCGTCCGAGCAGTCGTGCCATTCTCCGGAGCAGGCTAGGGCCACACAGGGAGGGCCGAACACGGCCGTGAATGCAGCCGAACTTCAAGGCGCCGTCCATAGGTGGCCCCACGAAGTTTTGCCGCAAGGAAAACAAAGAACACACAAACACGTGAAACGGCACAAACGAGGACGAAATCCCGAGGAGGATCGTAGGCTGGAATGCCTCTCTACCTCCTTTCCTTGTGCTGTTTGCGTTCTCTGTGGTTCACCATGATCTCCATGCGGTTGAGAACCCCGGCCTAGACGCCGTCTTCCGGCGCCGCCCCCCCGGCCAGGCGCCGCCCCCGGAAAAACGTTTGCAACAGCGAGCCACATTCGAGGTGGCGGACACCGCCAGTGATCTGGCAGCGGTGGTTGAGCCCCGGGTGCTGGAGCAGGTTCATCAGGCTCCCGGCCGCCCCATCCTTGGGTGAGGCGCAGCCGAAGATGACCCGCCTCAGCCTCGCGTGGACAATCGCCCCCGCGCACATGGGGCAGGGCTCCTTGGTGACGTAAAGGTCGCAATCGGTCAGGCGCCAACTTCCCATCGCTGCCTCCGCCTGCGTGATGGCCAGCATCTCTGCGTGGGCCGTGGCGTCCTGCAGTTGCTCGACCTGATTGTAAGCACGCGCCACAATGCGCCCTTCCCGCACCACCACCGCACCCACGGGGACCTCCTCCAGTCTGCCTGCGGCCATCGCCTGCCGCAGGGCCTCGCCCATAAAGTAGTCGTCACTCTGGAGGTCTATGATCGGATCCATTTTAGGTGCTTGTGGGGACTTCCGGCCTTTTCGCCGAGAGTTTAATCATCCCCGTGAGTACAGGGCTCACAACTATTTTCGGTAGGACGCCCTGCCTAGGATCGTCCGGCAAGCCCGGTGGAAACCCGGCCGGGGCTAAGCCGCAACACGTAGGCGGCGGACTGGTTCAGGAAAAGCAGGATTTACCGAAGTATCATTTGCGAAACAGGCACGCGCCGGCTCGCTTTTCCCCAGCTGTTCACCGCGGGAAAGGGGGGGCCGTATGGTGTCCAGTGGACTGAAGCCGCGTGCGGAAAGCGCCGTGCCAGAGCGGGTGCACCGCAGGATATTGGGTGTGCCCAAATTTAGACCCACAACAGGTTGTGGGTGCACCAAATTCTAGTTGTCGAACCTCCGGCCCTCACTAGAGTGGAGTTTTTAACGCTCCCAACCCTTTCAGGCTACCGCCCATGTCAGACATCGCCGAATCCCAAACTGCCGTTGCCAAGGATCAACTGTACGACGCCTCTAAAATCGACAAACTCGAGGGGTTGGCCGGAGTACGCCAGCGGCCCGGGATGTACATCGGCCCAACGGACGAGCGGGGCCTGCACCACTGCGTGTTCGAGGTGCTAGACAATTCCATCGACGAACACCTCGCCGGCCACTGCAGCCGGATCGAGATCACCCTCCACGTCGACGGTTCCTGCTCGTTGCGCGACAACGGCCGCGGAATTCCGGTGGACATCCACCCCCGCTTCAAGATCCCGGCCCTTGAACTGGTGCTGACCAACCTGCACGCAGGGGGCAAATTCGGCCAGGGGGCCTACAAATATTCAGGGGGGCTGCACGGCGTCGGCGCAAAGTGTGTCAACGCCCTTTCCGACTGGTTCAAGGTGGAGGTCACCCGCGACGGCAAGGTCCACCACATGGCTTTTGAGCGCGGTGTAACCACCCAGAAACTCACGGTCATCGGGGAGGTTAAAAACGTCAAACAAACCGGGACGCTGATCACCTTTCTGCCGGATCCAACCATCTTTACCGTCACCGTGGAGTTTCAGTACGCCAAGCTGGCTTCGCGTCTGCGGGAACTGGCGTTCCTCAATCCGGGACTCGAGATCACCCTGACCGACGAGCGGGGCGAGGATTTGAAGCGCGAAACCTTTTTCTATCGGGATGGCTGCGCCGAATTCGTCAGGCAGCTGGGAGAGAACAAGGCGCTTCTCCATCCCAAACCGATGCTTATCAACGGCAAACGCAAGGTGAAGTTCAAGAGCAAGGACCAGGTCGAGATCGAGGACGACATGCTCGTAGAGATCGTCCTGCAGTACAACGACTCCTACTCCGACCAGATCCTCTGCTACACCAACGCCATTCCGAATCCGGACGGGGGCACCCACAGCACCGGTTTCCGGACCGCACTCACCCGCGCGGTCAACCAGTACTCCAAGGCGAACAACCTGCTCAAGGACAAGGACCCCTCCATCAGCGGGGACGACGTCCGCGAGGGGCTCACCTGCGTCATCTCGATCAAGCACCCCAACCCGAGTTTCGAGTCTCAGACCAAGGTCAAGCTGGTCACGCCGGAAGTGGAGGGGATAGTGAGTTCCATCACCTACGAGGGGATCATGTCCCACTTCGAAGAGTTCCCGGCGGTGGCCAAAAAGATCGTTGAAAAGGGGCTCATGGCAGCGCGCGCCCGCGAGGCCGCCCGGAAGGCGAAGGAAACCGTCCGCAAGAGCGCGCTCACCGGCGGCGGCCTGCCCGGCAAGCTCGCGGACTGTTCAGAACGGGATCCCGAACTGACCGAACTCTACATCGTCGAAGGTGACTCCGCAGGCGGCTCGGCCAAGCAGGGCCGCGACCGGCGCTTCCAGGCGATCCTCCCCATCCGCGGGAAGCTGATCAACGTGGAAAAGGCACGCCTCGACAAGGTGTTACAGAACACGGAAATCCAGACCATGATCACCGCCATCGGCACGGGCATCGGCGGCGGCGACCAGGAGGGCTCCTTCAACATGGAGAAGCTCCGCTACGGCAAGATCATCATCATGACCGACGCCGATGTGGACGGCTCCCACATCCGCACCCTGCTGCTCACGTTCTTCTACCGTCAGATGGCGGAGTTGGTCCGGGCCGGCAAGATCTACATCGCCTGCCCGCCCCTCTACAAAATCAAGCGCAAGAAGAGCGAGAAGTACGTTGACGACGACGCCCAGCTCAACCGGATGCTCATCACCTTCGGCGCCGAGGAGGTCAAGCTGCGCAATCTCTCCGATGGCAAAACCTTCAACGCCTCCGGCTTGACCGAGCTTCTATCGCTCCTCGAGCGACTGGCCAAGTACGCCGACGCCCTGCGCCGCCACGGCGGAGACTTCGAGGCCTACCTCACCGCCCGGGACGCCGCCGGCGCCCTGCCCACGCATCTGGTGCGGGTTCGCGAAGGAAACAACGAAGCCGTCCATTACTTCACCAAGGAGACCGATCTCCACGGGTTCCATCTGGCCAATCCGGACCTCAACCTGTTTGCCATCGAGGCCCCCGTACCAGACCCGGACGCACAGGGGCAATTGCCCCCTGTCCCTACCGCCGCCCCCGTCAAAAAAGGGGACGGCCCGCGCCGGCGTGGAATCCGTGTGGAACTGCACGAGTCCAGCGCTGTTGGAAAGCTCATCGCGGAACTGGGGCGCAAGGGCCTCAAGATCGAGCACTACTCCAACAGCGACAAGCCGTTGTTCGAGGTCATCGAGGGCGACGGGGAAAAGGCGACGGTCCACGCGCTCTTCGCGATCCCGGACATTCTGGCGAAGGTGCTCGAGATCGGGCGCAAAGGGATGAGCGTCCAGCGCTTCAAGGGCTTGGGTGAGATGAACGCCAAGGAACTGTTTGAGACGACCATGGCCCCCGAGAAGCGCAGGCTCCTGCGGGTGGACCTCAACGAGAACAACGCGGTGGACGCCGACCGGATGTTCACCATCCTCATGGGCGACATTGTCGAGCCCCGCCGCCAATTCATCGAAGACAACGCGCTCAACGTCCGCAATTTGGACATCTAAACCGGGCCCGCCGCAAGCGCGCGGAGGGCACGCCGCCCGCCCGAGTTTCGCCACCCTTTTTTTAAGAAAAACCGATGTATTCGCAGAACGAGAAGATCGAGAAAATCAACGTAGCCGACGAGATGTCCCAGTCCTTCCTGGCGTACTCGATGTCGGTGATTGTGTCCCGCGCCCTTCCGGACGCCCGCGACGGATTGAAGCCCTCCCAGCGCCGCATCCTGTTTGCCATGAGCGAACTGGGCGTGCTTCCAAACCGCAAGCACCTGAAGTGCGCGAAGATCGTCGGGGAAACCATGGGCAACTACCATCCCCACGGCGACCAAGCCATCTACCCGACCCTCGTCCACATGGCGCAGTCCTGGGCGATGCGGGACATGCTCATCGAGGGGCAGGGCAACTTCGGCTCTGTCGAGGGCGACCCGCCGGCGTCCATGCGGTACACCGAGGCGCGGCTGCGCCACCTCGGCGCCGCCCTGATGGACGACATGGAAAAGGACACGGTGGATTTCGTGCCCAACTACGACGAGACGCGCGAGGAACCCACCGTGCTGCCCGCCGCCTGGCCCAACCTGCTGGTCAACGGCGGCACCGGCATCGCAGTCGGGATGGCCACCAACATCCCTCCGCACAACCTCTCCGAGGTGATCGACGCCATCTGCGCCCAGATTGACGACCCGGAAATCACCATCGACGGACTGATGGAGTTCGTGAAGGGGCCGGATTTTCCCACGGGCTGTATCCTGCTGGGCACCAAATCGGTCCGCCAGTATTTTGAGACCGGCAAGGGGTCCCTGCGGGTGCGCGGACGAGCAGGTGTCGAGGAGATGAAGGGCAACCGCGAGGCCATCATCATCACCGAAATCCCCTACAACGTAAACCGGGCCGAGCTCATCAAGCGCATCGCCGATCTGGTCAACGAAAAGGTGCTCACCGACATCAGCGCCGTGCGGGACGAGTCCACCGAGGAAACCCGGGTGGTCATCGAACTCAAGCGCGACGGTAACCCGAAGGTGGTCATCAACAACCTTTACAAGCACACCTCGCTGGAGACGACCTTTGCCGCGGCGATGCTCGCCATCGACCACGGGCGGCCAAAGCTGCTCTCCCTCAAGGAGGCAATCGCCTGTTACATCGAACACCGCCGCGAGGTGGTCCTGCGCCGCACCAAGTTCCTGCTGCGCCAGGCGGAGGATCTGGCCGAAAAGCTCGAAGGCTTCCTGATCGCGCTTGCCAACCTGGACGATTTCATCCGGATCATCCGGGATTCCAAGGACAGAGACGACGCGCGCAGCAAACTCATGGCGCTTTCGTGGCCGCGCAATACGGTCGAACAGATCGGCATTCTGATCCGCTCGGAGGCACGCCTGGTCAACGGCAACTACCGCTTCACGGAACGCCAGGTGAATTCCATCCTCGACCTGCGCCTCTACCAACTCACCGGCCTCGAGCGCGCCAGCATCCAGAAGGAATACAACGACCTCCTCCTCACCATCCGCGACCTGATCGACATTCTGGCACGCGAGTCGCGCGTGCTCGACATCATCAAAAAGGAGCTGCGCGAGATCAAATCCAAGTACGGCACCCCGCGCCTGACGCAAATTCTCCCGGACGAGGGCGAGATTTCCATCGAGGACCTCATCGCCAACGAAAGCACGGTCATCACCATGACCCACAAGGGCTTCCTCAAGCGCACGGCTATCTCCAACTTCCCCACCCGCAACCGGGGCGGCACCGGGATGAAGGGCATGCAGATGCGCGAGGCCGTCAACGAGCAGGACGAGGACGACTTCGTCCAACACCTCTTCACGGCGACCACCCACGACTACCTGATGTTCTTCACCCAGTGCGGACGCTGCTACGTGGAACGCGTCTTCGAACTGCCGGAAATGAGCCGCAACGCCAAGGGCCGTTCCATCGCCAACTTCCTCCAGTTGCGCCCCGATGAAAAGATCGCCGCAACCATCCGGATTCCGGGCCGCAAAACCAACGAAGACACCTTTTCGGAGAAACTGAACATCGTCTTCTCCACAAAGGCGGGGATCGTCAAAAAGTCGCGTCTGAGCGATTTCAAGAACATGCGCAAGGGGGGATTGATCGCCATCCAGATCGAGGAAGGCGACGGCCTCATCGCCGCCAACCTCACCGAAGGCGACAACGAAATGGTGCTGGTCACCCGCGAGGGGATGAGCATCCGCTTCCACGAAGAAGGCGTCAAACCGCAGTCTCGCGACACCATTGGCGTCTGGGGGATCCGGCTAGAGTCCGGGGACGAGGTCGTCGCCGCCCTCTTGGTCAACAACGACTGCACCCTGCTGGTCGCCGGCGAAAACGGTCTGGGCAAGCGCACCGAATTTGAGGAATACCGCTGCCAGTCGCGCGGCGGCAAGGGGATCATCACCATGAACACCGGCGAGAAAACCGGCGGCGTCGTCGGCGCGCTGGCCGTACGCGACTCCGATGAACTGATGCTCATCACCACCAAGGGCAAGATGGTGCGGACACGCGTTCGCGACATCCGCATGACCGGCCGCAACGCAATGGGAGTCAAGCTGATAGAACTCCGCGCCGGCTCCAAACTACAGGCCATCGCCCCCGTGATCAGCAGCGAACCGGACGCCGCCGGAGGCGAGGACGCCCCCAACCTGGAGCCCCCCTCGGAATAAGCCGGCGTACGCCGGCGGCGCTCCCACGGTGCGCCGGCGCACGACTTCACATTCAACAGAGAACAACGGCAGAAGAGACCGCACGCATTTCCGTTCTAATTTCCGTTTCCGAGCTCAAGAGAATGCTCCTGTTTGGGCACGGCATCGGCTTTCATTGAGTAACCCCACAATGAAACCGCGTTGTTCACCCCTGCTCGGTCTTGCCCTATTGCTGTCCGCCGTCCCCGCCCAGAGCGCGGATTGGCCCGAATTCCTCGGCCCCACAAGGGACAACCGCTCCCCGGAAACAGGCCTGCGCGAAACGCTTTCCGAACAGGGCGTTCCGGTCCTTTGGAAAAAAAGCGTGGGCACCGGCTATAGCGCGCCCAGCGTTCGCGACGGGCGTCTGGTACTGCACCACCGCCTCGGAAACGAGGAAATCGTTGAGGCGATGGACTCGGCCACGGGAGAGACGGTATGGAAGCAATCGTATCCGACCCGTTTCATCGACCCGTTTGGGTACAACAACGGGCCTCGGTGCTCGCCCCTTTTGACCGCGGATTTGTGTTACACCCTCGGCGCCGAGGGCGTTCTTTTGTGTCTCCGACTCAGCGACGGCAAACCCGTCTGGAGGCGCGACACCCAGAGGGAGTTCAACGTCCCCGAGGCGTTCTTCGGCGTCGGGAGCACTCCGGTGCTCGAGGACGGCCGCCTGCTGGTGATGCTCGGCGGCCAGCCCAACTCGGCGGTCGTCGCCTTTGATGCGGCGACGGGAAAGACGCTCTGGGAAAACGGCGGCGAAGCAACCTGGAACGGCGAACCGATGATCGGTTGGCCCGGGGAGCGGACCATCCAGTGGAACCCGGCCGACCCGGCCTTTCAAAAGCAGGCCAGCTACTGTTCGCCCGTCCTTGCCACGATCCACGGCCAGAGGCACCTGCTGTGCTGCACGCGCCAGGGGTTGCTTTCGCTTGACCCGGTCAGCGGTGAAAAGCGGTTCGCGTTCTGGTTCCGCGCGCGGCAAGACTCCTCGGTGAACGCGATGTCACCCGTGGTGGAGGGAGATTGCATCTTGGTTTCCTCGGCGTACTTCCGCAACGGTTCGGTGCTGCTCAGGGTCCTGCCCGGCGGCAAGAGTTTCGTTGAAGTCTGGCGCGGCACGCAGTTGGAGATGCACTGGAGCCGCCCCGTCCTCGATCAGGGCCACCTCTTCGGCTTCAGTGGGCGCAATGAACCCGACGGGCGCTTCCGCTGCGTGGACTGGGCCGACGGACGCCTCCGTTGGGACCGGATGGAAGGCTGGCCCAACAGCAGCCACTCCAAACTCGCCCCCGGCGAAAAACCTCCGGAATTCTACGGGCGCGGTTCCCTCATCTGGGCCGAGGGCATGCTGATCGCTCTGGGCGAATGCGGGCGACTGGGACTTTTCACCACCGATGCGGAAAAGCCCCGCGAACTCGGCTTCTGGCAGGTGCCCGGCATGCAGTATCCGGCGTGGACCGGCCCGGTGCTCGCGCAGAAAAAGCTGTATCTCAGGGATGAGGCGCTACTCCTTTGCCTCGACTGGAAAAAAGAATCGGGCCGGTGATTTTCTCCGATACCTCGGCTATCCTAGTACTTGCCCCCGATCAAGCACGCCTGGGGCTCCCAACCGCCACCGTCCGCCCTCCCTTTTTGCGCCATGCTTATTCCGGAGACAGAGATCGTCTTCAGTTTCGACGGCCAGGAACTGCTCCGGCGCGTAGTGCGTCCCGGTGAGTACGTCATCGGCAGGGCGCCTTCCTGCGACCTGTGCGTTGAATCCACAACGGTCTCGCGGAAACACGCCCGGTTAACGGTCAACTACAGCAACCTGTTTCTGGAGGACCTGGGCAGCTTCAACGGAACGACCGTCAATTCTGGAAAGATCAGCGGCAAAACCCAAATCTGGCACGGCCAGAGGATTCAACTGGGACACGTTGCGCTCAAGCTGCGCAAGATTGTCGCGGACACTGAAGAGGGGGAGTCACTTGCCCCGGCTCAAAGCGTTGTGATGGAAGTCCTCCCGGAGGACGTTTGTTTCAACCACAGCGGCTACGAGATCGGCCAGTTGATTGGGCGGGGTGGCATGGGGGCGGTGCTAGAGGCCGAAGACGCCTCGCTCCAAAGGAAGGTCGCGATGAAGGTGCTGCCCCAGGGCGATTCGTCCGGGGACGTGCTCCGCTTCATCAACGAGGCGCGCATCACCGGCCGGCTGGAACATCCCCACATCGTGCCGGTACACACCTTGGGCGCGGACGAACACGGCCTCCCCTTCTACACCATGAAACTGGTGCGGGGCTCCACCCTCAAGGAGGTCCTCAACGCGCTGGCCTTCGGGGAGGAAGAGGCGGTCCGCACCTATCCCCTCACCAACCTGCTGACCATCTACCAAAAGGTCTGCGACGGCATCCGCTTTGCCCATTCCCAGAACATCATCCACCGCGACCTCAAGCCGGACAACATCATGATCGGCAGCTACGGCGAGGTGCTCGTGATGGACTGGGGCCTTGCGAAGGACATTAGCACCGCGGGAAACACCCCGCATGGCGCGGCTTCCTCCCCAGAGGACGGAGCCACCATGGGGGCGTCCCACTCTGACTCCGACGAACCAAACGAGGCCGGCACCCTCATGGGAGACATCCTCGGCACGCCGCAGTATATGCCACCCGAACAGGCCCGCGGGGACATTGACCTCCTGAATGCACGCGCCGACATCTACTCTCTAGGCGCGATTCTCTACCACATCCTCACCCTCGAACCCCCGGTGCGGGCCGCCTCCAAGGAACAGATGCTTCAACAGGTGCGCGCCGGCCAGATCACCCCGCCCACCGAAGCCGTTCACAAACGCCACTCCGGACGCTCCCGCAAGTCCTCCCACAAATCCGACCCCGAGACCGGCCCGGACGCAGAGACCCAAAGCGTCGCCGTTCCCAACGACGCCGGCCAGGAGGACGCATTAATCCATCTGCCGCACCTGCCCGCCGGACACATCCCCCAATCACTTGAGGCGGTGGCGCTTAAAGCGCTGGCCACACAACCTGAAGACCGTTACGCCAGCGTCGACGAACTCCAGGAAGAAATCGCTGCTTACCAGCACGGATACGCCACCACCGCTGAGCACGCTGGTCAGCTCAAGCTGCTCTATCTCTTTCTCAAACGCAACCGGACCGTCTCAGGCGTTGCGCTGGTGTCGGCCTGCTTTGCAGTGGCCTTCGCCGTCCAGTCCTACCGTTCCGAACGGGCGCTGGCACGCCTGCGCAAAGCGGCCCCTGCTCTCGCTGAACAGGCTGCGGCCAAGTTGGATGCGGGGCTTCTGCAGGACGCCCTCGAGAAACTCCAGTTCGCCACCGAGGTCGACCCGAAAAACGGAGACTACCAACTCTTCGCCGCGCGCATCCTGCAGGGACAGGGACGTCTGGAGGAGGCGGCGGCCGCATTCAGAACAGTGACTCAGGTCCGAAAAGACCTGCTCGCGGAGGAAAATCTGGGACTCTGCGAACGTCTGATCAGCCTGTTTGGCAATGCGGATCTGCCGCTCTCTGCGAAGGCCACCCTGATGATCGCGCTCGAACAGCAGGGCCGTTCAAAGGACGCAGGGGATCTCACCGCCGACCTCATCAAGAGCGCCTCGGACAACGCGCGCCGAATCGAGGAGTTGCTCTCCAAAATGCCCGGCTGGAACCCCTCCCGCCTGCGGGGCCTTCCCGATGGCACCTTCAGCCTCAATGCGGTGAACCTCAAAATCGAGTCCCCCGCCACACTCGAGCGGCTCCCCATCTCGGACCTGAAACTCGAATCCCTCGCCCTTCCGGCGGAAACAGAGTGGCTCGAAACCCTCCCGAAACTCCCCCTGAAGTTTCTTTCGGTCCGCTCCTGCAAACTCGCTGACGTGCGCTTCCTCGCGGGCACCCAACTGGAGCGACTCGACCTTTCGGACAACCCCGTCTCGGACCTCACCCCCCTGCAGGGCTTGCCGTTGCGACAACTGAACCTTTCCCGCACCCAGACACCCGACCTCACCCCCCTGGCAGCCTGCCAGAAACTTGAGCAAATCGTGCTCCCCGAACCCGCACACAACGTTGAGCTTCTCAAGTCCCTTTCCTCCCTCCAACGCATTTCTCCTCAGGAAAATTACGGTTCCCCCGCGCAGACGGCCCAAGAGTTTTGGAGCTCACTTTCGAAGGCCCCAGGCACCCAAAAACCGTAGCCTTCCATGAAACACCACGAACAAGTTTCCGATTTTCTCCGGGAATCGGCCCCTCACCCCGAGGGCAACAAACTGGTGGCATTGACTTTGGGGGGACTCGCTCTGGCGGCCGCAACCGCCCTGATCCTCACCCCCCGCAGCACACCCAAGGAGCCCCTCCATCAGGAGGGCGCCTCGAATCCAAGCGTGGGTGCCGAGGGGCTGCACACACTCATCCTCAACCGTGGGGATGTGATTGCCTCCCCACCGGCCGACAACGCACCACTGACAGCAAACATCAAATCCGTCCTGCCCATCGGAAACCAAAAGTTTTCCTATCTGATTTCCTACTTTGGAACAGAAAAGGGAACTTTCAACCTCACCGACTACCTTTCCACTCCGAACGGCGAGCGCCTCAGGGAACCCATCACCCAAGTACAGGTCGAAAGCTGTATTCCTGAATCGGCCGAGCACGCGATCCAAAACCTGCCGATCCCCAGCCACCCGGCCCCTCCCCCCTACACCGCCGCGCTGTACGGATCCGGCGCGGCGTGGCTGGCGCTCGGCTGTTGGATGTTTTTGCCGCGGAGAAGAAGGCCACCCGCCACCCCTCCGCCACAGCCCCTACCACAGCCCCCTCAGGACCAGACCCTTGAGGATCTGCTGCGTCCGCTCGTTGAAAAAGCCGCACACAAAACCATCACGACCGAGGAAAAGGCCCGCATGGAACAGATTCTGTTCAGTTACTGGGGCGCCCTATTGAAACTCGACCACCTCAACAGCGTCGAACAACTGCGCCGCATCCTGGCACACGGGGAAGCGGGCGCGCTGCTTCGAAGCGTTGAGCAATGGCTTTATCAGCCGGAATCCAAGATACCCATGGAAGATATCAACGCAGTCCTCAAACCCTACATGGATCTGCCAATCACCACTGAAATTTCCTCCCCGGTGAAGGAACCGGCAGCCCCCTGAGGCCAGTCATGAACCGAAAATCCACCGCACTCCTGCTGCTTTGGTGTCTCTACCCGCTTTCGATCCTCCTGATCCATTTCACGCGGGGAGAGCGATGGCGCGCTGCAGAGCGGGCGGTTGCCCTGCGGGATCAAGGAATCACCCTCGAGCGGGCGGGCCGTTTTCCCGAAGCCGCCCAGTGTTACAAGGCAGCGGAGGAGAACGCCCTTGCCGATGATGTTCTGCTGAGGAGTCGGCTCAAGGTTGACACCGCCAGAGTGGCCATCCTTCAGGGGGAGGTCTTCGAAGGCGTCGGAAGGATGGAACGCCTGCTGGCGTCAAACGCGGGGAAATCCCTCCCAAAAGCCCTACGCGCCGAGGCGAATGCCACTTGTGCGCTCGGACTGTACTACGCAGCCTATGCCCTCCGGTTGGACAATTACCAACCCGCCCTCTGGCGGAGGGAGGCCTCAGATGCCCGCGCCATCTTCTCAAACCTCCACGAGCAGGCACTGCGCTCCAACCAATCCGCGGAAGCCGCACTCCATGGTAGAAATCTGGAAGCCTCCATCCGACTCCAGAAAGAAAAACTTGCAGAAATCGCCGTAAAACCGCCGCCCCCCGCCTCGCTCGCAGCCCGGGACCGAAACATCTTCCGCAAAAAAATAGAGCGTATCCAGAAAGTTGGTGCCTGAGGAAACCTCCGAGACCGACCGTCGAGGAGAACAGACAAAAAAGAGGCGGGATTCCGTAAGGAACCCCGCCTTTGACTTGGCATAAACAGTGTGCCCCTACTTCTTGGACTTGCCGGTGGCCTTCGCAGGTTTCGCGGCGGCCTTCGCCGGCTTTGCGGCGGCCTTCGCAGGTTTTGCGGCCACCTTCGCCGGTTTTGCGGCGGCCTTGGCGGCGACTTTCTTTCCTCCGCCCTCTTTCTTCTTCATGCCATCCGAAAGCTTCAGCACGCGCTCGCGCATCACCTTGCCCGGCTTGAACTTCACGGTTGCCCGTGAAGGGATGACAAACGAACTTCCTGGCTTGTTCGGGTTGCGTCCGACGCGGGGCTTGGTGAGGCGAACCTCCAAAACGCCGAAATTGCGCAACTCCACATTTTCTCCGCGGGCCAAGGCTTCAGTGATGTGGTCCAAGGTGAGTTGTACCACCTTGAATACTTTCTGCTGCACTTCGCCCGTATCTTGACTGATCTGAACAACAAGGTCTCTTTTAGTTAGTGTCCCCATAAGGTGCGGGGACTTAATCGTATTTGTCAGTTCCGGGCAAGCGTTGTGTGCAAGAAGTTTGAGACAAGATTTCGTGCACAGTTTTAAAGTGCAGCTTCGCAACTTTCCCTAATATTTCCGGGCCGTCACGCCGGACCAAATCGCCGCCAGTAGCCTTCACTGCGGGCGAAGCGCCCTTTGGGAGCGTCACCCCCAGCGCGCGGCTTTCCTTGGAAAGCCAATCCACAAACTGCGCCCGCGCCAAAATAGAAGCGGCCGCCACTGCGGGATCGCTTTCCGCTTTTGTTCTTTGCTCCAAATGAATGCCCCGACCCTTTTCCATCAAAGCGCTTTTGACCAAACGTGGATTTGCAAACTGGTCACTCAGCGCGCGGGGACACTCCGGCTTGAGCTCGAGCAGGTTTTCGATCACCCGCGCGTGCCCCCACGCGAGCAGGCGGTTCAAGTTCCTGAACTTTTGGTACAACTCATTGTAACGCTCCGGCCCGATCACCACCACGCTGGTCACCACCCCCGGTGTCGCCAGAATCAGTCGCGCCAACTCGCGAATCCGCGCGTCCGTGCCGATGGCCTTGCTGTCCTGCACGCCCGCAGCCCGCCAGTGCCGCGCGATGGCCGCATCCACATACGCGCCCGCAATCACCAGCGGCCCGAATACATCCCCCTTTCCGCTTTCGTCTATTCCAAAATGCGGCTCAAACCACTCGGGCTGCGACGCTTGCGCCCCCGCCCCGTTCGCCCCCGCCCCGTTCGCCTCCGCCCCCGCCCCCGACGCCCCCCAGACCGCGTGCCCCAACACCTCCGGCGCCATCGTAAACTCCATGAACTCCTCCACACCCCTTCCCTGCAACACCACCTTCGGCCCCTTCTCGTACACACTCACCGTCAGCTTTTCACGCTGCCCAAAGAAGTGCATGTAAGGGCGCCTCTCCAACTCCCATCCCTGTCCGAGAAGCACCCTCCTCAACTTTTCCACCTGTTCCTGGCTCAACGGACAGGTGTGTAGCGTGCGTGGCGGAGTGGAGGAGGACCCGGTCATGCCCGACACTTAAAGCCCAGACGCGGGGATTTGCGCGCAGGATTTTTTAAGGTTCCCGTTCTTTTTTGGTGCGCCGAGGCGGACCACAACCGGGAGAAGCGGGACTGGCACTTTCCAGCTCTCTCTTCCGTTAAGAGGTGCTCATACAGAGTGCGACCGCGCTGCGCCTTGGTTCTCATCGGACCGCAGCCTGCAGACCACCTGTTCAATCTGCGCGGGAGTGCGGCAGGAATAACCGCAGGGGAAAGCCGCGGACACCCTCCAAGAAAACCGAACCCGGTGCTGATCCAATTCAATCCCCTCTTTGAGCTCACTGAAGAAAATAGGTTGTGCAATAATAACAAAGTTGCCCCGCCTTGCGGCACGACTTCCCGATTGCTCAACCCGCCCGCCCCGTGCTTATCGCTACGCCGTCAGTGCATTTATCGCCCCGGCCCGGATTTCGGCCTCCCAAGACTGTACTCGGTTCGAGGGCGGCATGGGATTCCCATTTGTTATGTTACAACGGGTGGTCGTCCAACCGGCGGCGCGGAAGTTTGAGAAGCCTGCAACGAAGCGTTGGTGACGAAAACAGGCGATTCGGGAACCGCAAATGATTATGTTTTTTCTGGCAGAAACTCCGAAAGCGCTGCTCGACCATGCGTGCGAGCGTCTGGCCGGTGTCCGCGACGTGCGGGCCCGCCACTGGCTCATCTGTGCAGGGCGGGGCAGGTCGGAATATCTGCTTCAAAAATGGGCGTCCACGGCAGGTATTGCCTCCCACTCTCAGGAAATTGAATTGCGGGTACTGCTGGAGCAGATCGCCGCCACCGATCGGCCCCACTTCGATTTTGACAGGCTGCGTCTCGCTGTCTGCGGGAGCCTTCCGCGGGTTGCGGCGGCCGGTGTCGAGGGACTGCCTGTTCCCGAGTCGCTTCCCTTGAGTCCCGTCAGCGCCTCGGTGTTGAGCTGGGCCTCGACGCTCGCGAAGGTTTTGGACGAGGCCATGCAGTGTCGAGACGGGGCCGCCCGTTGGGGGGACAGTGGCTTTCTCAGGCACATTGCCGAGGACAGCGGAGTGGGCGCCGCCTTTGCAACGCACCCCGGAATGCTTTCCGAGGACCATTTTGAAACCTCCATTCATGCATGGATTCAGGGATGGACGGCCAAGGGTGGCGTTCCTCATCTGTGGATTCAGTTGGATTCAGGCCTGCCGTCCCTCCAGTTCCGGCGGCTTTTGCATCTGTTGGAAACCCTCGGCAAGGCGGTGCCCGGCCACGTGCATCTGTTTGCCCTCGCCCCGAGCAAACACTACTGGTCCGATTTGAAGTTGCGTTCGGCTTCCCGGAAGACAGGCGCTCTGGAGCGGGATCCCGAGCTGCATCCCGGCGGCCTGCTGTGGGCCTTTGGCCGCTGTAGCCAGGACCTTCAAAAGCAACTCTCCGAAACCTTGCAGGCCACGGGGGACGGTGGGACTGATTTGGAGAGCACGCCGCTCAAGAACTCGTTATTGGGCAGGTTGCAGGCTTCCTGCCGGGAGGCTGCGCCCGTTGAACCCGGCTTGCGCGCCCCGTTGAGCCCGGGAGATTGTTCCCTCACCGTCCATTCGACGCACACCCGCATGCGTGAAATGGAGGTCTGCCGCGACCGGATTTTACAGGCGCTTGGGGAGATCAAAGGGCTCCGGTACGAGGACATTCTACTGCTTCTGGCCAGTCCCAAGGAACAGGCCCCCTTCATCGATGCCGCGTTTCAGGGGAGTTCCGAAAGCCGAGTGCCGTTCCGGATCCTCGGGTTTGGTCAGGCGGTTCCCTCGAGTTTTGCCTCAAGCATCGAGTTTTTTTTGGAAACCCTCAGCGGCCGGTTCACCCTTGAAACGCTCCAGACCCTGCTTGAGAGCCCCTTGGTCGCCGAACAGTTCGGCTTGAACCAGGCGGACGATGAGGGACAGACGCTTGTCACCTGGCTGGGGGATGCGCAGTTCAGATGGGGGCTCAATCCGGAGCACCGGCGGCAGTTTCAAGACGTCCCGGAAAACCGCTGGAACCTGCTTTGGGCGCTGGGGCGACTCGGCCTTGGGGCGGTGGTGGAGGAAGGCAGGCGGGACGTGCCCATGCAGCTGGGTGATTCCCCTTTTGAAACGCTCCCCTTGGAGCGGGCCTCGGGCCTCGGCCTGCGGCTGCTCGCGAAGTTGGCGGGCTTTATACGGCGCCTGCTGGAGGTCCGCGAGCAGTGGGCCCGGAAGCCGGCCCGCTCCATCGCCGAGTGGAATCAAATCGCGGCCTCGATCGCGAAAACCTTCATCTCCACCCGGGACAGCCTCAACGGGCAGCATGCGACTGATTTTGAAAACAAGATCCTGCCCGGTCTTGAGCGCGCGGGAGCGTGCAACATAGAGGTGGAGGCCGCCGCTTACCGCCGGTTGCTCTCCGAAAAGCTTGCCCTGCTCACGGAGTCCACCCACAGGGGCACCGGGGGTGTGCAAGTCGCGGATCTGCGCCAGTACGCTGGTGTCCCTGCGCGAATGATCCTGATCGTGGGTTTGGACGACGGTGTGTTTCCCAAACGCGACGAGCGGCCGGACTGGCATCCGTTTGTGAAAAAGCCACAACCGGGCGACCCCTCCCTGCGCGATGCGGACCGTCATGCCCTGCTCCTTGCGCTGCTTTCCTGCGAGGAGCGGCTGGTGCTGTGTTACCGTGGCGGCTCCGACCAAGACTCCAAGGAGCGGCCTCCCTCCACGGCGTTGGCAGATTTATTGGGAGTCATTGACCAAACCCTTCCTGCAGATCCAGGCGGGGGTGCCCCCCACAAGCAGATCGTGTTCACGCACCCACTCAACGGCTTCAGTCCGGACGCCTTCCTGGCCGGGAAACATCCGCAGCAACTCGGCAGAAGCCCGGCGGATCATCGGGCCGCGGCGGTGCTTGCAGGGCGCGAGTCCCTTCACCCCCTCAAGGGACCGTGGGCCTTTGAGCTCCCCGCTGAGGCAGATTTTCCGGCAACGTTTCAGATGTTTCGAAAGCTCCTCTCCGAGCCGGCCGCGCTTCTCCTTGAGCGCCTTGGCATCCGTCTTCCCGAGGAGGCGCCGGAGCTTTCGACCGGGGATTTGGTTGAAAGCGGGACGTTGGAAAAGTGGGGACTCAAGGACGACCTGCTCGCCGCTTTTCTGGAGGGGAGGGACGCGGAGGCTGTGAAAAAGCGGTTGGCGGCCTCCGGCAAAATCCCCCGTGGAAAGCTCGGGGAATCGCTCTTGATTGAATCCAATTCAAAACTCGGTGGGCTCATGGAAAAACTCGGAGGGAAGGTCCCCCTCGGTCCCGAGTCGCGTGTGGTTCAGGGGATCCGCATCCTGCTGCAGGACCCTTCCGCACCGGGACGGACCTTTTCGGTAGAGGGGGTTCCCCGGCCCGGTTGGTATCGGGTGCCGGGCAAGGCCACGCTTCTGTACGCATCGCCCTCCGGATACAAACAGTCGCCCGACAAAAGAAAGTTGAGCCTGCTTGTCGAGTCCTTGGGGATTGTGATCGCCCTCGAGACCGACGGCGCCAAGCCGCCGGACCGGTTGGAGGCCCATTTTTTTGATGAATCCTTCGAGGCATCGCTGCCCAGCCCTTCCCTTGCGCTGCAGATGTTGGAGGAATTGATTCCATTGATGCGCCTCGCGCGGCAATACCCCCTCCCCTTCTGGCCCGGCGTGGGAGATTTCCAAAAGTGGAGCGAGGCCAGTTTCGGTTCGGATGCGCCGCCCCCCTGCCTTTCCCCGGCCACACGTTACGCGTTTCGAGGCTGTTGGGATCCGTTTGAATGGAGCCCTTCCGACCTTCCCGCCTGGCTACCCGGAGATGGCGCGCCCTTTGCGGCCAGAGTCGGCCGCTTTATCGACCACTGGAGAGAAGCACTGCCGGGATTTGCCCCCGACACCCCAAAATCATGAAGCACTTCGACGCGCGCACACAGCCCCTGAAGGGCCGCCATTCCATCGAGGCGAGTGCGGGAACGGGGAAAACGTACTCGATTACCCTACTCTGGCTCAGACTTCTGGTGGAGGAACACCTGACGGTGGACCAGGTGCTGGTCTGCACCTTTACACGAGCGGCAACCGCCGAGCTCAAGGAGCGCCTGTTGGCTTCGCTGCGCCGCGCGGTGCGTTCGGCCGAGGCTCTCGAGAGGGAGAGCGCCGCCGAGGCGTGCGAGGAATTGAACATCATTGAGCGGCATCGGCGGGCAACCAACGAGCCCCCCCGAAAAGTGTTGGACCGCCTCTCGTTGGCGCTGAGCACCTTCGATCTGGCTCCAATCTCGACCATTCACAGCTTTTGTCAGTCGCTTCTGAGCCGTCACGCTCTCGAACTCGGAAGCGATTCCCAGCTCAAGGTTTCTCAAGACAACTCCGAAACTCTGGAGGAAATCCGGGACGATTCCCTCCTGCCTCTGACCGAGTTGTTCAATCCGGACCCGAAACTCCTTTCTGAAACCACGCGACTGCTCGAAAGCCATCCCTCCGCCAAGGTTCATTCCCCCGAACAAACGCTGGAGCAACTCACAACCGCCTGGCTCCACGCGGTCCGAGTCGTTGAAAATCGGATGCAGACCTTTCAGCCAAGATCCAGAAGCAAGAAGATCCGAAGCGCGCGGGAGAAGCTCCAGTGTCTCGCAGACTGCCAGATCTGGCTGAAACCGCTGGATAAAGAGGAGATGAAATCGTTGGCGAGGGAACCCGGCGGCTCCGAACTCGCTGACCTTTACGAGGAGGCTGGCGTTTTAAAGCGACAAATCGAGACGTTCAGGCTTTGCGCCGAATTCCGCCAGATCCTACAAGGTCGCAAAAACTTGCAGGGCAGCCGCAGCATGAACGATCTGGTCTTCGACGTATATGAGGCCCTGCATGCGGTGGGTGCCGGCCATGAGGAGCGGGAGACCCCCCTCGCCCGTGCGGTGAGAAAACGGATCCAAGCGGCAATCATCGACGAATGTCAGGACAGCGATCTGTTGCAGATTGAGGTTTTCAAAACGCTCTTCAGCCATCCCTCCACGACCTCTTTCATTGTCATCGGAGACCCCAAGCAAAGCATCTACCGGTTTCGGGGAGCCGACCTTGCCAGTTACAAGAACCTCGCCTCCAGCGCCGACCAGGCCCCGCAGATGACGGTGAACTACCGCTCCGACGATGCCCTGGTGGCGTGCCTGAACGCGCTCTACCAACCGGACTTCGAATTTCCAGACTCTCGCAACTTCGGGGCGAAAACCCATTACGTGCCGGTCACTGCCAATGCCCGTGATTCACGGATCGCCGACCCGTTGTATCAAAAGCCACTGGTCTTCTTTTTCAGCCCCAGCAAGAAGCGGGACGAGGCGGGGGGGCAGATCGCGAATTGGGTGGCGGCCGAGTGTCACAGGCTGCTGCAGGGCGGGGTAACGATTCTGGACCGGCATTCCGGACTGCACCGTCCGCTGCTCGCCGGAGACATTGCCGTGCTGGCTCCGGGCCATCGCGAACTGCGCATGTGCAGACAAAAACTCAACTCCGTCGGAATTCCGTGCCAGTCCTCAGGAAACGGACTGGGAAGTGTGTACGAAAGCGATGAAGCGCAGGATGTGCTTTCCTGGCTGGAGCTTCTTTCCGCGCTTCAGGAAGGCGGGGAGATTTTGGGGAAACTCTGCACGTTTCTGGGCACTCCCCTCGGGGCCAAGACGCCACCCGAAATTGTGGGCCTTCGCCAAAACGCCAGCGATCAGGCGGTCCTTTGCGCGGAATTTCAGAGGGAGTTGACGGAGTTGCAGCGTTCCGGCCCGTTGCCCGTCTTGTTGCGCGGTCTTGCCCGCCCGGAATGGTCCCAGCATTTTCTGGCGAGCAGTGAGGGAGAGCGGCTTTTCACCAACTGGCGGCAACTGGGGGCGCTTCTTCAAGCGGAGTTTGCACGGGGACGCCGTTCCCCGAAGACCCTCGCTGTTTGGCTCTCGAGAAAGATCGCCACACCGGACGAGCAATCCGCAGAAGACTCCGAGGAAACCACCCTCATGCGCCTCGAAACCGACGCACCCGCCGTACAGTTGGTAACCATTCACAGCTCCAAGGGCTTGGAGTACCCCGTGGTGTTCTGCCCCTACGTGTGGTCGGTCCGGAGCCGTGTGCACCGAAAGAAGGCGAAAGTGGCCCTTTTTCGGGAGGAACAGGGTTGGGGACTGGATGCCGGTTCGCGTCGCTTCGAACAAAATCTCGAAATCGCCCTCGAGCAGGAAGACGAGGAAGAGCACCGCAAGCTGTACGTCGCGCTCACACGCCCGCGCCACCGCCTCTACATCGGAGTGGCCGCAATTCCTCCGCAAGAAAGTGGGCAGAACCATGAAAACTCCTCTGACATGTCGGCTTTTGCCGATCTCCCCGGCCTTGCCTTGGGGGATCTGAGCAATTGGGGTGAGAGCCTCAAAAACCTTCCTTGGTCCCAGTTTGTTTCAACCGACTCGAACAGACGCCTGCCCTCCGAGGGTGCTCCGTTGGCATCGGGTTGCTCCAAATCCTCACTGGTTTCCGAGCCGCAGCGCCCCGTGTATGGCTTCCCGTTTTTCGCCAAGCGGAGTTTCTCCTCGCTCTCGAAATCAGACTTGGAGCCACACAGCCACGCTGCCGACCGCGATCATTCGCAGGAGTCCGGTCAGGAGGGTGAAGGCGCTGAGGTCGCAAAGACCGACCTGCTCCAGG
>JBILKV010000114.1:0-13245 GCA_044376515.1 Chthoniobacteraceae bacterium
TGCCGTTGACATCGTTGTTTTCACGCGGGGTGACCCTGTAGATGTGGTTCTCGCGCGATCCGATGAGAATGTTGCAGCCGAGCCCGTCGTTGACGTCGATGGACTTGGTTTCCTTGAGGAACCACACCCGCATCTTAAAGCGGAAATCCGTCGAGGTCAGGGCGCCCACCGGACAGATGTCGACGGTGTTGAGCGAATAGTTGCTTTCGAGCGTCTTGTCTGGGTGGCAGGCGATGGTCGAAAACCCGCCTCGGTCCACGAACCCGAGTACATCGTCATTGGCCACCTCTTTCATGAAGCGGATGCACCGCGAACAGAGCACGCACCGCTCCGCATCCAGCGTCACCCGAGGTCCGAGTTCGACGTTTTTGGGCTTCTTGACCTTACGCTCCAAAAAGCGCGACTGGGCGCTGCCGTATTCGACGGAGAACTCCTGGAGGCGGCACTCCCCGGCCTGGTCGCAGATCGGGCAGTCCAGTGGGTGGTTGATGAGGAGAAACTCCATGACCCCCTTGCGGCACTCCTGAACCATCGGGGAGTCGGTGCGGACGCCCAGTCCCTCAGAAACATCCTGCGCGCAGGAGATCTGGGGGCGGGGGATCCAGGCGATTTCCGGCCTGCCGTCTGGGCCCAATACCGGCTTGCGGTCGGGCGTCATCTTGGGCATGCCCATCTCGATAAGGCACATGCGGCAGTTCCCCGGGATGGAGAGCTTGGGGTGGTAGCAGTAGCGGGGGATGAACTTGCCCGCCTGCGAACAGGCGTCGATCACCTTGGTTCCCTTGGGGAACTGCATCCAGACACCGTCTATCTGGACATTAACGAGCGGTACTTCAGTGCTCATGGTGCGACGTAGAAGGGGTTAGCGGGTGGCGGCGGGGGCCATGATTTCGTGGCCGTTGCCGCGCGGCGCAGGGACCTCGGGAATCGCCTCGTGTGCGATCAATTCGTCCCGCGTGTACTCTGGCGGCATGGGCGGGGGTACGTGCTTGCGCGACTTGGAGGCGAATTCCTCCTTGAACTTTGCGAGGAAACTCTGAGTCGGCCAGGAGCAGGCCTCGCCAAACGCGCAGATCGTTTTTCCGGCGATGTTGTCGGCGACATTCTTAAGGGTTTCCGGGTCCTTTTCCACACCGCCGCCGGCCACAATGCGGTCGGTGATCTTCTTCATCCACTGAGCGCCCTCGCGACAGGGGGTACACTGGCCGCACGATTCGTGTGCGTAAAACTCGTTGATGTTGTTGAGGATCTCCACCATGTTGCGGGTGTCGTCCATGACGATCACTCCGCCCGAACCGGCCATAGACCCGGCGGCCGCCAGCGAGTCAAAATCCATTGGCAGGTCTTCGAGGGCGACCTCCTTGTCCTTGATTTTGTACTTTTCCCCCGCGCGCAGGACCTTGGCGGAGCTCCCACCTGGAATCACGCCCTTGAGGGTCCGCCCTGGCTTCATTCCGCCACAAATGTCGTTGATGAGCTCGCCGAGGGTGACGCTCCCGACGGCAACCTCGTAATAACCGGGGCGCTGGACGTCGCCCGACACACAGAGGATCCGGGTGCCCGTGTTGTTAGGGCGCCCGATTTTCGCGTACTCTTCGCCGCCCATGCGGACGATGTGCTTGACGTGGCAGAGGGTCTCTACGTTGTTGACGATGGTCGGGCACTGGTAGAGGCCGAGCACCGCGGGGAAATAGGGAGGCTTGATCCGGGGATAGGGCCGCTTGCCTTCAAGCGATTCGATCAGGCCGGTCTCTTCCCCGCAGATATAGGCACCCGCACCGCGGTGTACGTAAATTTCCAGATCAAAACCAGAACCTAGGATGTTCTTGCCCAGTAAGCCGTTGGCCTTCGCCTCGGCAATCGCCCTCTCGAGGATGGTCGCGCCCTCGGGAAACTCGCCGCGGATGTAAAGGTAGGCCAGATGCGCCCCTACGGTGAAGCAGGAGATGACCATCCCCTCGATCAGTTGGTGCGGGTCCTGATGAATGATGTAGCGGTCCTTGAAGGTCCCGGGCTCGGATTCATCCGCATTGCAGACTAGATAAGTGGGTTTCGGGCCGCCCCGTTTGATGAAGCTCCACTTGGTACCGCAGGGGAAACCAGCGCCGCCTCGTCCGCGCAGGCCGCTCTTTTTGACCTCCTCGAGAATCTCCTCCGGTTTCATCCCCAGCGCCTTCTTCAAATCCCCGTAGCCGCCTTCGGACACGTAGGTTTCCAGATCGTTTCCGCGCCCGGGAACGTCGATGGTCTTGAAGATCAACCGGTGCTCCTTGGGATGAGGGGGGGCTTTCCGGGCCCGCGTCGCCTGGGATGTGGTGGTTTTCCACAAGGCCGCGGCATCCTGAAGGCGCACATCCTCCACAAAGTGATCGTTAACCATCACCACGGGTGCTGAACCACAAGAGGCGAGGCACTCGACGAACTCAATCGAACAATTTCCGTCCGGACTGGTCGCGATGGGGTTGCCATGACCCGGATTGTGCACCGCGTGACCTGTGAGTTTGGAGGGGGAGTTGGAGTGACCGTCGTCGCCGTGGCCGTGACCATTCACTGCGTCACTCCATGCGGCGATGTCGATGCCGCCTTCCTTGGCGAGCGCGTCGCGGAGGGCGTAGCTGCCGGCCATCGCGCAGGAGAGGGTGCGGCATACACGGATGTGGGTTTTGCCCGCTGGTTCTCTCCGGAACATCGGGTAGAAGGTGACCAGTTCCAGCACGTTGATCGGCTGGAGATCCAGCTTGGAGGCAATCCAGGCGACTGCCTCGTCGGACACATACCCAAAATGTTCCTGCCAGAGGTGCAGCAGGGGGAGGGACGCGCTCCGTTTGGAAACCGGGTAGTGCGTGATTGCTTCGTCAATCTGCGCCAGGAGTTCTGCCGGGATGGTCATGGTTTTTTGGGTTCCTGTTCCGGTTGTTGGTTCCAACCGGGGACTCGGTTAATCAGCTTGTTGTCGAAGAAATGCAGCTCAATGGTTTTGCCGTCCTGCTTGTAGTAGTAGCGCGTCAGACCGACTTCCTTCTTTTGGGTTTCGAGTTCGATAGTGGCGTTTTCGATGTGGTCGGGCTGCCCCAGGATGCTTTCCACTTCCTTAGGGGAGAGGGGTTTTTTGCCGGTTTTCTCTAGTTTTTCGAAGCGGGTGTTGACTGCATCTATATTGGACTGGGAGATCTCCGGTTTGCAGCCGCTCGTCCCCGCGAGGGAGAGGCACAGAAGCAATGCCAGAACGGAGAGGTGCATAGGTGCATCAGGCCGTCCACTTACCGGTCGCATTCCCCCATTACAAAGTCCAGTGAACCGAGGATCGCCACCACGTCGCTCATGAAATGTCCGGGCAGCAGCTTGGGCAGGATGCTGAGGTTTACAAACGAGGGGGCGCGGATCTTGAGTCGGTGGGGGACGCCGCCGCCTTTGGACTGGATGTAGAAGCCAAGTTCGCCCTTGGGATTTTCCGCCCCGAAATACACCTCGCCCGGAGGTGCCTTGAGGCCTTCGGTGTGCAGGATGAAATGATGGATTAACTCCTCCATTTTTGTCATCACCGAGGTCTTGGGCGGTGGCAGGTTTTTGGGGTCCGAAACGGTGATCGGGCCAGAGGGCAGCTTGTCGATGGCTTGGCGCAGAATATTCACCGACTGGCGCATCTCCTCCACGCGACAGAGGTAGCGGTCGTAGCAGTCGCCCGCGGAGCCGACGGGAATATCGAAGTCATACTTTTCGTATCCGAGGTAGGGATGGCGTTTGCGGAGATCGTGCTCGACGCCGGAGCCCCGAAGGTTCGGACCGCTGAGCCCGAAGGCGATCGCATCCTCCTTGGAGATGCTGCCGATGTCCTTGGTCCGGTCGACAAAGATCCGGTTTCTCGAGAGGAGTCCGTCCACCTCGTCAAGGCAGGGTGGGAGTTCCTCCAAAAACTTGCGTACCATCGGGAAAAATGCTTCGGGCAGGTCCCGCGTCATGCCTCCGATCCGGGTGTAGCTGGTCGTGAACCGCGCCCCTGAGATCAACTCGCACAAGTTGTATACCTTCTCGCGCTCGGTGAAGGTGTACATGAACACCGTCAGTGCGCCCGTATCCATCGCAAACGCCCCCAGTCCGAGGAGGTGGGAGGAGATGCGCGCCAGTTCGCAGCAGATCACGCGGATGGCCTGCCCGCGGGGCGGGAGTTCCCAGCCCATCAGCTTCTCAACGGCCATGGCGTAGGCGACGTTGTTGGCCAGAGGCGCCAGATAATCCAACCGGTCCGTGTAAGGGACAAACTGGTTGTAGGTCATGTTCTCGGCGATTTTCTCGTCGCCGCGGTGGAGGTAACCTAAGTCCGGAGTGGCTTTTGTGATGAGTTCACCGTCCATCTCCAACACCAGTCGCAGCACCCCGTGGGTGGCCGGGTGGGAAGGCCCCATATTAAGGACGAGCTTTTCCCCAAGCAGGTCAGGGGAGAGCGCCCCGCCCGCGGCGAGCGATCCAGAAGAAAGTTTCTGGAGGCCGATTTCGGTTTTCGCCAAAGCGTCGGGCTGTTCGAACGGCTGGGTAGTGTGAGCCATAAATGGGGCGCAGTGAACGCCTACTTTTGACCGTAGAGACGTCCGGAACGGGCCAGCAAGCCGAATTTGTGAAATGTTTCACAATCTCCCCCCCGGGGTTTTGGCAAAGCCGCTGGGATGCTCTTTTGCGTTCCCTCATTCAAATGTTAGAAACATCGATTAACCGCCGATGATCACCCGTCGTAATTTTTTCAAAACGGCCGTGGCCGGACTGGGCTTTGGTGGAGTGGGAGCCTACGCCGAAGAGTCCAACATGCTCCGGGTCGAGCGTGTTCTGGCACCCGTTGTCGCGATTGACCCGCGGTTGGAGGGATTGCGTGTCGCGGTGCTGAGCGATTTTCACCTTTACCCGTTCACTCAGCTGGCTTTTCTCCGGCGCGCAGTCGAGGTGGCCAACGGATTGGCTCCGGACCTGACCGTCTTGCTTGGGGATTTTGTGGACCAGACGGTGGAGGCCATGGATGAGCTGGGGCCGCTGCTGGGAACCTTACAGGCAAACCTGGGGGTATTCGCGATTCTTGGCAACCATGACCATCGCAAGGGCGCTGCACGGGTTCGGCAGCGGTTGGCCGCGGAGGGGATTGACGTGCTCTCCAACCGCGGAGTCTTTTTGGAGCGCGGAGGTGCGCCGTTCCATCTGGCCGGGGTGGATTCTATCTCGGGGCGTTACGATCTTCGCTCCGCGCTGAGCGGCGTCCGAGAGAAAGTGCCGACCATCCTTCTGGCACACGAACCCGATGTGGCAGACGCCGCGATGCAACACGGGGGGGTTGCCGTGCAACTTTCCGGCCACAGCCACGGTGGGCAGGTGCGTCTGCCCGGGATGAAGAATTATGGTCTGCCGCTGGGAGCGAAGAGGTACCCGTTTGGGAGTTACCGGTTGGACGGACTTTTCCTGCACACCAGCCGCGGACTGGGCACAACTGGGGCGCCGATCCGAATGGGAAGTGTTCCGGAAGTGTCCGAAGTGTTGCTGGTGCCCTCGGGGGATCGTCTCTCTCCGTGAAAAATTGCTTGTCGAGTGGGGGCTCGGGGCAAGCAAAAGCCCCTAAGCTTCGTCGCTCAGGGGCTTGCTTGGTGTTTAACCTCGCTTGGTGGCGAACGCCTTAATGGATGCTGGACTTGCCGGAGGCGCGTGACTTGTCAGTCAGCGCGTTCAGAAACGTTGCGATCGATTTCACGTCTGAATCCTCGGCTTTCCGGCCGAGCTGGAGCCAAGCCATCTGTTTGACGGCGTCCTCGAGCGAGGCGGACTTGCCGTCGTGGAAGTACGGAGCGGTGAGGGCCACGTTTCGGAGAGAGGGCACCTTGAACTTGAACTTGTCCTGAGGGTCTTTGGTCACCGCTTCGCGCCCGATGTCCTCGGTGTTGGAATAGGGATTAACCGCACCCATCTTCTGGTAGGAATTGGCTCCGAACAGGGGACCGTTGTGACAGGCCGTGCACCCGGTGGATACAAATTTGGTGAAGCCTTCCAATTCCCCGGAGGTGAGCGCTTTGTCGTCACCTTTGAGGAAGTCGTCAAAACGGTCCTTCGTCACGAGCGTGCGCTCAAACGCGGCGATGGCTTTCGCGATGTTATCGTAGGTCAGGGGAGATTTATCCCCTGGAAAGGCCGAGGCGAACCCCTTGGTGTATTCCGGAATCGCGCCGAGTTTCTTGACCACCTCGGCTTCGGAGGCCATCGCCATTTCGATGGGGTTGAGCACGGGTCCCTTCGCCTGGGCGGCCAGATCCGAGGCGCGACCATCCCAGAATTGGGCGAAGTGGAACCCGGCGTTTAATGTTGTCGGCGAGTTACGGCCGCCGCGTTTTCCGAAGGCACCCGGGGAGGTGGGCTCATTATCGACCCCTCCTTTGGAGCCTTCCACCATGTGGCACGAGTTGCAGGACTGGGTGTTGTTCGCGGAAAGTCGCTTTTCGAAGTAAAGCTGTTTGCCCAGGTCCACGAGGGCTGGAGTATCCGCCTCGGCTCCGGGCATCTTGTCCGGCAGCGGTTGGAACAGGGCGCCATAGGTTTTCCGGATCTCCGCTGCGGAGGGGGTGTCAGCGGCGCTGACGAAGGCGGGAGCGGCGGCGAATGCGAGGGTGGCTAGGGCGAGGTGATAGGTTTTCATAAAGTCTAGATCCAGTGTTTGAAGTGGAGAACGGGGAGTGTCAACTGGCGAACCCGATGGCGGGGAACGGAATTCAGGCTGAGAACCTTCCCTCTCCCAAAAACGCGAGCCTCTATTTCAGCGCCCGGTTGAGTGAACCGGCGTAGCCGGTCAATTCGACATAGGCTGAGCCGACGACCTTTCCGTTTCGCCTTACGCGGCAGGCCCCCTCCCAGTAGGGGATCCCGCTCCCGCTGTCTCCAAGTTCCTGATCCGCACCGAGCGGTTCCAACAAAAACTCAGCCGGTTCGCCCGAGGACGGCTCCGGAACGCTCAGGCGGACGGGCAGGGGGTAATCGGCTCCGGAACGCGAGCTGTGCCATCGTGAGGCGCCCTCCCATCGAAATGCCTCTGGCCCGATTCGCGTGGTTCTTCCCTCGGCATCGACCCAGAAAAGAGCGGAGGCAGGGTCGGTGGACCCGTCCTTGCGCCGCAACCGGTAGACCATGATTTCGCGGCCGTCTTCAAACTGGATCCCGGCCCAGTCCCAGCCAGCCTGATCCGGCGTCAGCTGGCTGCTGCTGATTTCGTGGTCCATCCAGGCCTCGCCATTCACGGCAAAGGATTTTCCTCTCAGGGTGAGTTGGCCCTTGGCTGCAAGCCTCGGGTAGGTGAGGTACCAGCTGGCGGCGGTTGGAGAGTCGCCTTTTCTGGAGACGCCGTCCTCGCCGAAGACCACCAGCGGTTTGGAGGGGTGGAGCGTCAGTTGGAGGTTGGCCTCGGAACGGATGCGGCTTTCCAGGCGCAGCGTTTCCGGCTGAGCCGGGTCGAAGAAAAGGCGGTTGTCACCGAGTTGAACGTCGAGGGTATCCTCGGAGCTGGAAGCTTCCCAGCCCGCCCGGCAGAGCCTCTCCGTGTGGAGGAACCTGCCCGAGCGCACCTCCAGCAGCGCGGCATGAAACAAATACAGTTGGTCGGAGCGAAACGCACCCGAGCGCTTCGCTGTTTTGTCCGGCGGTGCGCCAGCGCGTCGGAAAAAGGTGGCTTGGAAGCCGAAGCGCTCGCGGGTTTCCGCCTCAAACAGGTGACCGGTGACGTACCACCACTCCACCTTGAATCCCGGATGGCTCCCGTGATCCTTGGGAAATGCGAAGGGGTGACCCGGCTGGGGGACATGGAATCCTTCGGCTGTGCGTTCCGCCAGCGGGGGCGCTTTTGCGTTGGGCTCCGCCTGCAGTTGCGAACCCCCCAGGGAAAGCGAAAACGCCAAGAGAAGCGCCGGTTTAAAGAGGGAAATGGAGGAGCCGTTGTTCATGGAAATCAGTCCGCACGGTCCGCCGGCAGGTCCGCCCCCCAGCGCCCGGCGAGCCAGGCAACAACGGCTCCCGAGGTGGGAATGAGGAGCGCCAGAAACAGCAGGGGTGGAGTGGGAAGCGTCAGCTGCAGGGTCCAGCCAAAGGTCTGTTTGTTGATGACGTACACGAGCAACGCCCCCAGACCGCCGCTGGCCAGCAGCCCGGCGATGGTCCCGATCACCGAGAGGAGGATACCTTCCCAGGCCGCCACCCGGGCGATTTCGGCGTGGGTCATGCCCAGCGCGCGCAAGGTGGTCAACTCCGCACGCCGTTCGGCCAGCACGCTCGCGAGGGTGGTGCCCAGCCCGGCGAGGGCGACCAGGACGCCGATCCCCTCGAGCGCGTAGGTGATCGCAAAGGTCTGCTGGAAGATCCGGATCACCTCCGCGCGCAGATGCGCGTTGGTGTAGACGGCCAGCCCGGGATAGGCCGCCCGCGTTCTTGCGCGAAAGGCTTCCGCGTCGGTTCCGGGCTTGAGCACCAAGGCCAGGGTGCTGATTTGGTCGGTTTCAAACCAGCGCTGCATGTGACTGCGTTCCACGAGGATGATCCCCTTGTCATCGCCGTAGTCGGTGTGGACCCCGGCGATCCGGAGGGTGCGTTCCCCGGTCGGTGTGGGCACGCGGACGGTTCCGCCGCGGTGGACACGGTGGCGCGCGGTGAAGCTTTCGCTCACCAGACATAGGGTTTCGTTTTGTTCACTAGAGAACACCGTGTCCTCCTGCGGGGGATCCAGCCAGAGCAGTGGGCTGTGGCGTTTGGTAAAAGACATGTCCGTCCCGTTGAGGCGGATCGGGCCGTCAGGTAGTTCGATCCGGGCGATGAGCAGTCCGTCCCAGTCGGTCACAAGGGGGTCGGAAGTGATGTGTTTCCAGGCCGGTGCGGCCATGTGGCTGTCGGCGCTCGCGTTCTGGTTGGCGTCGCTGGTGATGTAGATGTCCGACTGCAGCGCGTGGCGGATCCAGCCGTTCACAGAGGTTTCGAAGCTGCCCACCAAAATCGCCATGCCGCCCGTCATCGCAATTGCGCAGACGAGGCCCGCCACCGCCCAGCGGTGCCGGCTCGACGGCCGGCGCAGGTGGCTGCCGGACAGGCGCAGCGCCGGGGAGACGTTCCTCCTCAGAGAGGCGAGCCAACCGGCGACCGGGAGGCATTCGCCCGCCAAAATCCCCGCGCCCAGCACCCCGAGGAAGGCGCTGGCGTAGCCCGCCAGCGAAAAAGGCGTCCCTCCCTTCAAAATCAGGGGCGGGCAAAAAGCCAGCGCCGCCGCGCCCACAGACAGACCCAAGCCCCAAATCCAGCGGGACGCGGCGCGGTGCCCGGGGGGCGGTGCGCCGTCGTTGCCCTGTGCCCAAAGTTGGGCCGGCGGTGTGGCTGCGGCGCGCTTCGCGGGAAGCCATCCTGCGGCGAGGCTGGAGGTCAACGCGAGCAGCAGCGCCCCGAGGGCCTCGTCCGGATGCAGCGCCGCCGCCGTGGTGTTGCTGGCGTAGTAGAGCGTGTTGACCGTTTGGGAAACCGCCCGGACGGTTCCCTGCGCCAACGCCCAGCCCCCGAGGACCCCGACGACGCCCCCGGCCATCCCCAACACAACTGCCTCCCAGAGCCAGGCCCACCGCACCTCCTCCGCGCTGACTCCCATGGCGCGCAGGATGCCGATCTCGGTCCTGCGCTTTACCACGGCCGCGTCGAGCGCCTGAAAAATCAGGTACAGTCCCACCAGCAGTGCGATCAGGGAGAGGATGGTCAGGTTCAGCCGGAACCCACGTGTCATGACTTCCGCCGCCGCACGGCGCGACTCGGGTGTCCGCACGTCTCCGAATGGTCCGAGGGCTCGGACAAGCGCCGCCAGTGTTCGCTGGGCCCGCGCCGGAGCGAGGCGGGTTTCGCGGTCGAGCAGGAATTCGACACGGTCGAGCCGGCCATCTTTTTCGGAAAGCTTTTGGAGCGCCGGCAAATCCATCACCAGCAGGTTTTTGGGGGCCGCCGGCTGATCGGGCCGGCTGGGAATGATTCCCGCGATCTCAAACTCCAAGGTGCGTTCGCCAACGATTAGCGACCACTTCGACCCGACCCTCAACCCCTCCTCCTTGGCCAGTGTTTCGGCACAGAAGACAGCGGTGGGCCGTTGCAAAAGAGACCACAAACCGCCGTCCTCCGGCGCGTTCTGACTGTCGGTGCTGCCCTGGCTGAACCAGGACCGGTCGAGGTTTTTGGAGGTTGCGAGGTTCTGGAGCGCAATGAGATCAACTCCCAGCAGCGTGAAGGCGGTTCTTGAACCGATGCCCTGTTCGCGTTCCGCAGCCGTGCGGGGCAGGGCGGCACTTGTCTCAACAATGGGAATGATCTCTTCCAAGCCCGCAAGAGCTTCGTCCGACCGCCTGGCCTCCCTGATTCTTTCCAGAACGGATTCGGGAAGCCTTCCCGCTCGCGGAATGAGGACGGCATCCGTTTGCTGGGTGAGAACCTCGGCAAACTGAGTGAAGCTCGCCACCGCGGCCCGGTTGGCCAGTCGCATGGAAAGGAAAACCGAAACCCCGATGGAGACGAGCAACACCAGAAGCGCAGTGCGTCGCGGCTGGTGTCTCCAGTGACGGAGTGTGCCCTGGCGCAGGAGCGTGGCCACCACCCTCGCCCGGGACGGGACTTCGCAGGGCGTTGATCCCGGCGAGGTTTGTTCCACAACATGCGCCGCGGGAGAGGTCATGGTTCGGCGGATTGCAGGCTTCCGTCGCGCATTTGGACGCTGCGGTGGCAGATGGCGGTGGCCTCGGCGCTGTGGGTGACCAGGACGAGGGCCGTCGTGGTTTCGTCGGTGAGTTCGCGCAGCAGGGCGAGGATAATGGCGCCGTTGGCGGAGTCCAGGTTGCCCGTGGGCTCGTCGGCTAAAAGGACGGCCGGACTGTGGATCAGGGCGCGGGCAATGGCGGTGCGCTGCATTTCACCGCCGGAGAGTTGTGAGGGGAAGGCGTCCGCCCTGTGGGCGACCTGGACCCGTTCCAAAAGCGAGTCAGCCTTTCGCTTCCGTTCGGCCGCATCGACTCCGAGGAGGACGAGGGGAAACTCCACGTTTTCCCGCACGCTCAGGGTGGGGAGCAGGTGGAAAAACTGGAAGATATTTCCAAGTTTCCGGCGGCGGAGCAGGGCTAGTTCGGTGGCCTGCATGCGGGTGATGGATTCGCCGCCGACGAGGATTTCTCCTGAATCAGGCCGGTCGATTCCCCCGAGGCAGTTGAGCAGGGTGGTCTTTCCGCTGCCGGAGGGGCCGGTCAAAGCCAGTCGTTCGCCAGGGGCGACCACGAGTGAAACCTCCTTGAGCACGGGACGCGAATCATACCGTTTTGAGATGAGGCGGCATTCGAGTGCGTTGGGGTGCATGAGTGGGGCGGGGACCGGGCGGCGTTGCACCATTCTAAACAAAGCGCCCGCTTCGGCCTTTTGGAACCTACGTCAACCCGGCCCCGGATGCCACTTGGAAAGGTGCGCCGCGCTTTCCGCTTGGGCAGTCCATACCGCTTTGCTGTGGCCGAACGGCGCGAAATCGGGAGAAAACCGGTCCCAAGAGGACGCGTAGGACGCTGAACACGATTCCATAAACCGGTGGCGCAAAACCTTCATTTTCCTCGGCGGCGCCGCGTGGAATCCTGTTTCCGGAAAAACAGGGCCTTCAATTCTTTGGGGCTGTTGTATTCAACACCATGTGCGCCTGGGCAAAGTCCCCGCCTCACGGTTGGTTGGGCAAGCCACCGAGGAGTTCCTTGACTGTGCCGACGATGTGTTCTTCCGCGTTGGCGCTCCAGCGTGCGGGGTGGGAACCGTATACCATGGCTCCGCCACCCTCATAACCGCCTTCCTTCCAGATCCTCAGGCTCGGAATGTAGGCCATCACGTCGTTGGAGTAGCCGCTCACCCAGAGGAGCGGAGCACTCAACTCCCTCTGGAGCCTCAATGAATAGTCCACAACGGTCTCGCCGCCGAGAAACACCCACGTCAGCGTGTTGCCGAGGCGCAACACTTGAACGGGGTAAGGGTAGGTCTCGGGCAGGGAACCGTCGCGTTCCAACTGTGCGAGCAGTCGCGTGGCCTTCGCCGCCTTCAGTTTGTCGGTCGATTTCTGCTCTTCCTGCAAAGTCTCCCGGTTGACCGGGCCCTCGTAGGCGAGAGGAATCTCCCGGTAGGCGGCCGAGATCCCACCGGTCACGCTTTTGAGCGTGGTTTCCAAGGCTGCGTCGACCGCCGTTGCGAGCGTTTGGCCGTGCGTCTGGGCCAGTTCTACGCTTCTGCGCGGGTAGGGGTTCTGGTCGCCGCTGCACCCGTTCACGAACAGGGCGACCGCTCCCGGATGCTTTTGCTCGAGCTGTCGCTGGGCGTAGCCCGCGTAGTCCGCATTGATGTTTTGGTACCCAAGCGTTGTGCAGTGGCAAGCGTATCCAAACATCACAGCCACCTCTCTCCCACCTTCTGCAGTGACCTTCAGCACCGGCACACGGTGATCCACCGGGCCTTCGGGGTTCGGAAAGTTCTTCCAGCCGCCCTTGCCGTCGGGAGTGCGCCGGTTCATCGCGAATCCGCAACTGGAAGTGCCGTACTCCACCGCGGCAGGGAATGCGCCCGCCACCGCTTCTCCCACGAGTTCGAGTACCCGTTTTTCCAGAGTGGCCGTATAGCGGACAGCCTCGTCCTCTGATTGCGCAAGCTCATCCACCGGAGAACCTTCGCGACTCCGGAGACCCGGACCGCAGTGGGTGTGGGAGGCGTTGAGCACCAGGCGTTCCGGAGGGACCCCGTACTTTTTGAAGACCTCCTCCGCCAAGCGGCGGCGCATGGTGCGGGGCACGCCGATCAAATCGAGTGTGACCCATACAAACTTCGCGCCTTGAGAATCCTCCAAAACCAGCGCCTTGGCGTGGAGGTCCAGGTCCACCCCCTCTGATGGTTTGGTGCGGCCCGCGTAACCGGCCATAAACATCGGCTTTTCGGGAGTGATGTTGATGGAGGCTGCGCCTGCTCTCCAAGGCAGTTCCACTGCGGTTGTGGCCCCGGTAAGACCCGTGTGCAAACACGAGGTCATTACCGCGCCGGTGAGCAAAGCGATCCGGAAGAGGGTGGGGGAAAATCGCATCGGTTTTTTTACGACCTTGCCACCAAATTCCTCGGCCCTCCACCATGTTCGCGTATGCCGCCTCGGTTCCATGATTTTGGCGGCCCACCGGGTCCGTCCCGATCGGTCAATGCACCCCGCCCATCCCCCCA
>JBILKV010000021.1:0-37232 GCA_044376515.1 Chthoniobacteraceae bacterium
AAGAGAAATGCCCCTTGCGGGGCGTCAGATTTGGCGAAAATCCGCGCCGCTTTTCTTAACAAGGCGGAACAATTCATTCACGGGTTCACATCGCTCATCATCCAGAAAACTCAGATACGTGGTATCAGGCTCGAATGACCGCAGAATTGCCTGTCACCTTTCGTCGCTCCCTTTTCGTCGCTCCCTTTTCGTCGCTCCCCGTTCCCCTACCCTACCCCCTCCCCGCCCGACACCCGTTTCTACGGGACGGCATGCCCATGCAGTCTCCGTCCGCACGGCGCAAAGTTGGTGGGCTGGGATGGGAACGACGATCCGGACCTCTTTACCGGAAATGCGGAAACCCATCCAGGTCGGCCCCACCATCGTCCTTCCTGAAAATTCAGACAAGAGGCAGTTCAGCCCTGCTGCTTGCTTTTGATTTTGGAGTGGCGGATATCCTCCCCCTTGTAGAGGTAGAACACCTCCTCGGCGATATTGGTGGCGTGGTCGCCTGCACGCTCCAAGGCTTTCGCCACAGTCAGAAGATGCAGTTCACGCGCGGTGGTGGAGGGATCCGCAACGATCGCGGCCTCCACGTCGGCCGCAGCCTCCTTATACTCCGCATCCACCAACTTATCGCGGCCAATGACCTCCAGTGCCATCGCGGTCTCGCGCTCCACAAAGGAACGGATGCTCTGGCGCAGCATGCTTTGCACCTCGGCCGCCATTACGGGAATGCCCGCCATCGACTGCAGGGGGGCATGTTTGTTGAGGTCCCGCGTCCGGCGGGCGATGGTGGTGGCCTGGTCGGCGATCCGTTCGAGTTCGCTGGCGATCTTGGAGGCGGTGATCAAAAAGCGGCAGTCCCGCGCCATAGGACCGTGGGTCGAGATGTAAGTGATCACCTTTTCATCGATCCGCTTCTCGAGTTCGTCGATTTCACTGTCCTCGTCCTCGACCAGATCGGCCAGTGCGCTGTCCCGCTCCAAAAGGGCCCGCACGCTCTGGCTAAGGTTACGCTCCGTTAAACCGCTCATCATGAGGAGTTCTTCGCGGATTTCGTTTAGATGCTGTTCCCAGTAGACGCTCATGATTTGAAGAATGTTTGACGATCAGAATTCGCAAGCACGGCTCTTCCAACGGCCTAGCCAAACCGGCCCGTGATGTAGTCCTCTGTTTGCTGATGGGCCGGTTTGGTGAAGATCTTCTGGGTTTGGTCCACCTCGACCAGGTTGCCAATGTAGAAGAAGGCGGTCTGATCGGAACAGCGGCCCGCCTGCTGCATGCTGTGGGTGACGATCACGATGGTGTACTCCTTCTTTAGTTCTTGGATGAGCTCCTCGACCTTGCCCGTGGCGATCGGGTCCAGAGCCGAACAAGGCTCGTCCATCAGGATCACCGAAGGCTCCACAGCGATCGCCCGAGCGATACAGAGCCGCTGTTGCTGCCCTCCCGAAAGCCCCAGGGCGCTGCCGTGCAGGCGGTCCTTGACCTCCTCCCACAATGCCGCACCCCGCAGACTTTTCTCCACTACCGCGTCCAGTCGCTTCTTGTCGGACACTCCCTGCAGTTCAAGCCCGTAGGAGACGTTCTGGTAAATACTTTTTGGGAAGGGATTGGATTTTTGAAAGACCATCCCCACCTGCCGCCGCAGCGCGATCACGTCGACCTTGGGGTCGTAGATGTTAACCCCCTGAATGCGCACCTCGCCCGCACCAATCCGGGCCCCATCGATCAGGTCGTTCATCCGGTTGAAACAGCGCAACAGCGTTGATTTTCCGCACCCGGACGGCCCGATGAAGGCAGTCACCTGCCTCGCCGGGATTCTGAGCGAGATGCTGTGGAGCGCTTTGGATTTGCCGTAATAAAAATCCAGCGAATCCACCTCTATCACCGGCGGCGCTTGAGACGCGGGAGGGACGGAATGGTGCCCTGCAACGGTTGAATCGGTGTTCACAAGGTGGGTGGGGTTGGGCAGCACGACACTCATTTTACCATTGGTAGCGGGCGCGCATCCGGTTGCGCAAAATCACCGAGGTCAGCGCGATGGCGAGCACCACGGCCAGAAACACAAAGGCGGTTCCGAACTGAACACGTTCCGTGAACTCGTTCTGCGGAATCTTGGAGGAGACCACGTAGATGTGATAGGGAAGCGCCATCACGCCTTGGAAAAGGACGTCCAGCGGTTTGTCCACCTGCCACGGCAGGCGGTCCCGCACCACATATGCGGCGGTAAACATGATGGGTGCGGTTTCACCCGCGACGCGCGCAATGCCCAGAATCGACGAGGTCAGAATCCCGGGCAGCGCGTAGGGAAGCACATTGGTGCGGATCGCCTCCCACTGGGTCGCACCAAGCGCCAAAGACCCGTCGCGAAACCCCCTTGGAACAGCCTTCAGCGACTCCTCACTCGCCGTGATGACCACCGGCAACACCATGAACGCTAGCGTGAACCAACCCGAAAGCAGCGAAACCCCCCAACCCGTGAAATTCAGGTAGCCAATTCCCAGGGGGATCGAGAGAGAAGCGCCTTCGGGCGCCGCCGCAAATACGGGCGCGAACAGCACAAACAGCCCAAAACCGAACAGACCGAACACGATGGACGGTACCCCGGCAAGATTGAGGATCGCCAACCGCAGCAGTTCCACCACCCGCCCCCCGCGGCTGTACTCGTTGAGAAAGACCGCCGCGCTGATGCCCACCACAAGCGCAATCACCATCGACCCTACCACCAGAAAAAACGTGCCGACTATGCACGGAAAGATACCGCCCGCACTGTAGACATAGTTCTCGTCCTTAACGACCGGATTGCCCCGCTCCTCCAGATAGGCGCGGAACATTTTGTCGCCCATTTCATGCCGCTGCCCTTCGTGCTCGAACACATGCAGGGTCTCGGGCGACTGGGTCAAAAACGGAACATTCACAAAGGGGAACGAACTGGTGAACACCGTGCCCGCCCCCTTCACGAAGATGATCCCGAACACGACCGTGGCCGCCAAAAGGATCGCATAGGTCGCCATACGGAAGACCTGAAAGGCAGCCTTTTCGACTCTGGCCGCACCGCTGGGAAGCGCCGTAAACGGGTGGTTTGGGGAGGTTCCTTGCATCATAAAGATTTTGTCGCTTTGGTTCCCCCGGGCTAGCCGATGGAAATCCGGTACCTGCGTACCACTCGCTGGGCAATGTAGTTGATCAGCAGGGAGAGCGAAAACAGGACGATTCCCACCATGAAGAGCGCGCGGTAATGAATGGACCCCTGCGCGACCTCCCCCATTTCCTGAGCGATGATTCCGGTCATGGTGTGGACTGGCTGATAGACGACCGCGAGCCCCACGGTGAAATCAGGAATCGCGATCCGGTTTCCTGCACACAGTAGCACCACCATCGTCTCGCCAATCACCCGGCCGAAACCCAGCAACACCGCGGAAATGATTCCCGAGAGTGATGCCGGGACCAGCACTCGAACCAGCGTTTGAAAGCGGGTCGCTCCAAGCGCAAAACTAGCCTCCTTGAGGTGTTTGGGCACGTTGTTGAGGGCGTCCTCAGAGAGCGAGAAAATTGTCGGGATGGAGGTGAAAGCCAGCAGCAAACCAGCCGTCATGGCATTGAGCCGCTCCGGCATTGGGAAACCCGGCACCCAGCTGAGCGCCTCGATCTGGGAAAGGCTCCGAAGCGCCGTTCCCAGCACGGCGATGCCGAAAAAGCCGAGCACCACCGAAGGAATCGCCGAGATGAATTCGATGTAGGGCTTGACCAACGCTCTTTCGCGGGGTGAAGCCACCTCGGAGATGTAGATCGCCGCGGAGATCGCCAGAGGCACCGCAACCACCATAGCGATCAACGACACAAGCAGGGAGCCCGCCACCAACGGCAGCATCCCATACCAATCCTGCCAAAAACTCGCCGTCAGCCATTCACGACCAGTGAGAAAAGAGATCAGCGCCCCGCTGACGGGGACGGCAGCATCCCAACGCCAAGCCTCCAACTTTGGCGCTACCCGGCCCAAATCGAAGGCGAATGCCTCGATCCGTTTGAATACGCGCTCCAACTCCACGTCCCCCTTCGCCCACGCTGCCCCCCGCGCGGCGGCCACGATCTCGCCTAACTTGGAGCGCACCTTCTCCACCGCGGGTACCCAACCGGCCGCCGCCCCGCGCAGAAGTTTGGCCTCCGCCGCAAAGTCTGGAACTTCCACTTTAACGGCCGCCGCTTCCTCCGGCCTGCCCGCCCGCTCCAACATCGCCCGCTTCTCCTGCATGTCGGCCGCCACCTGCGCCCGGGTCTTCACGGCCGTCGCAACCTCCGTCAGTTCACTCACGAGCCCCCGCGGTTCGGACACCGACCGCTTAAGGGCCGTGGCGAAGGCATCAAACTCTGCAAGAGCCTCGCTCGCCGCGGCGCTGTCCTTCCCCTCTGCCGTCAATCGTTTGAAACGGCTCACCCGCGCGGTGCTCACCGCCCGGGTCAGCGCCGAAAAGTCGTCCATGGGCACCCGCATCAGATCCACGAACTCCACTCCCGCCTGCCGGTAGAGGCGGAGACTTGTCTGGTTCTGACCGAAGAAGCCCGCTCCCTCTTTGAGCAAAAACGTCAGGATCAGCACCAGAACCACGAGAGCGGCGCTCGCGTTCCCGCCGAAAAAATAACGCATGACGTCGTCAAACGTCAGCCCCAGCACGCGCGCCCGCGCACTGCCGCGTAGCGCGTTTCCCAGCGCATTCTCCTGCTTGGTGGCCTCCATAATTTTGGTTCCGCTCCGTTGTTTGGTATCCTGTGTCGGTCGTCGCTTCGATCGCGCTCCACCCTGACCGGCTCACACGACACCCTACAGACCGCCGGTTCTATCCGGTTGTCCCGAGCCTGGGGGCGGGACTCTGCAGTCCGTATGGGGCCGCCGGAACGTCATCACTTGACCGGCATGAAGCCGACCTGCTCAACGATCGCCTGACCCTTGTCGCTCAGCGAAAAGTCCGCAAAAGCCTTGGCCTTGCCGGCAGGAGCGCCGTTGGTGAAGTAGAACGTAGGCCGGCTATAAGGATAGGCTTTCGACAGGACGGAGGCCTTGTCTGGCGTCTTTCCATCCACGGCGACCACCCGGATCCCGGGGCTCTTTACGTAGGCAAGACCGACGTAGCCAATCCCATTGGGGTTTTTGGAAACCTCGGCAATGATCTGTTCGTTCCCAGCGAGCTTCTGGGCACTGCTTGCATAATCACGCTTGCTCATCGCAAGTTCCTTCCAGTCTGAGTAAGTACCCGAGGAAGTGTTGCGCGTGTAGAGCGAAATCTTGCCGGCAGCACCTCCCACCGCCGACCAATCCTGAGTGTCTCCAGTGAAAATGGCCTCCACCTGATCTTTAGTCAGGCCCTTGAGCGGATTTTTCTCGTTCACCACGACGGCCATCCCGTCGTAGGCCACGACCGTGGGAGTGAGCGTCACGCCCTTTGCCCCGGCCGCGGACTGTTCGGTCACTTTGGCAGGGCGCGAGGACATTCCAATGTCCGCGGTCCCGTCGATGACGGCGGTGATCCCGGTGGTGGACCCCTCTGCTGCGATAGAGAACTCAGTCCCGGGATTGGCCGCCCGGTAGGCCTCGGCCAACTGGGGCACAAGCTTCGCGCCGAGAGTGTCGGATCCCTTGATCACGATCTTATCTGCACGGGCCGTTCCGGATGCGGCAAAAGCGATAAAGAGTCCGAGACTCAACAGGTCGAGAGAGGGTTTGTTCAACATGAGACAGTGTTTTTGGCTAACTGGTGTCGAGGATTGAAACGCCGATGCGCCGGAACACTCCGGCCCGCGATTCGTCGAATGAAATTCAAAACTCTCTTCAACATTTGGCGAGGTATGTGACAAAAAAAAGGCGTTCGTGCAACAAAGGGGTAATTCGTGCCGGCGACTCACCCCCTCGGCTCCGGAAGCAAAGCGGGGTGCGGCGGCTGAAAACACTCTGGGAAAACGCAAATCACCAGTGCCTATCGGTGTCGCACTTTGGATTGATGGCGGCGTGCTTCAGGGAGCCCGTCAAATTTCCCCGGGAGATTGAGTTTGGTTTGAGCGACGAGCAATTCGTACGCATTTCAGTGATTTCAAAAGATCCAGACTGCGCCGCTGCAGGCCTTCCGTCGTGGCCGCCGGAGTGGCAAGGTACAGCAACGGGGAGCCGCTGCCTCGCAAGAGCGTTCCCTGACAGGCATTCCCTTTCTAAGTACGTATGGGGAGGGAGGCTGCATTGCCTCAATTGTCTCACGCCAGGTTCAGGCCGGTCATGCAGCCTTTGCCCGTGCTGAACTCGTCCGTCTCAAGCCCAAGGCGTTGAAGCATCGAGATGAAAAGCTTAGGGAGCGGATAGTTGTTCTTGCTGTCGAAAACAAGGTGCTGGCCGTGCTTGAAGCCGCCGCCGGCAAGAAGTACGGGGAGGTTGCTGTTGCTGTGCGAGTTCGCACTGCCCATCGGCGTGCCGTAGAGGACCATGGTACGGTCGAGCAGTGTGTCGCCGTCCTCTTTTGCGGCGGCGAGTCTGGTGAGGAAGTTGTTGAGTGCACCAAACTGGGCTTCCTCGTGGTTGCGGAGTTCCTGGATGGTTTCGGGGCGGTTGCCGTGGTGGGTGATGTTGTGGATGACGGTGGTGTCGATGAAGAAGGTGATGAACCGCGTGGAATCGGTCTCCAGCGCGAGGTTGACGACGTCAAGGGTGAGTTGGGTGCGGCGGACGAACTCACGGGCGTCGTCAATGTCAGTGGGCACTTGCGCCCCAACCACGGGCTTGGGCTTGTATTCCCAAGCTTCAGAGCTGTGCAACCGCAGTTCCAACTCGCGCACAGAGGTGAAGTATTGCTCCATCCGCTGTTGGTCGGCCTTGGAAAGGCTGCGGTTGAGCCGCTTTGTCTGGCTGCCAACGAAGTCAAGCAGACTGCGGCCCTGGCGCAGGCCCTCGACATTGGCAGCGACCTCCTCGGGCCTGCCCTGTACGAAGAGCTTTTCAAAAAGTTTGCGAGGGCTTTTGTCCGGCGGGATGGGTGCGCCGCTGCGCGTGTAGCTAAGTGTGGGCCCCCCTTCATTCGACATCGCAAGGGTGAGCGACGGAAAGCGCGTTTCATGACCGAGTTGCTCAGCGGCAACCTGATCGAGAGACACTCCATTGCGGAAGCCGCCTCGTTCGGGATGCGGTGTGGCGGTGAGAAAACAGCGTTCTGCAGCGTGGGCTCCGGTGACGCCGGGATGGCTGGTGCCCGAGAAGATCGTCATCTGATCGCGATGCGCGGCGAGCTTTTCCAGATACGGCGTCAGGGCGTAGTCACGGCCGGCTTTGTCCGGAAAGAAGAACTGCGGCATGATGCCCATGTTCGTCTCGATGGCGACCAGGCGCCTCGGAACTTTCCTAGCGGCCTCGGCTTTTGCGAAAGCGGGGAGCATCGCTTCGAGCCAAGGGAGCGCGAGCGTGGTGCCGGCGGCTTTGAGGAAGGTACGGCGGCTAAGTGCGCGGTGGGTGCTGATGTTCATGACGCGAATTCGTTGGTGAATGCTACGGGGTGGGAAGTTCGATGCGGTCTTTCTTCATCTTCTCGATCAGTTTCTCGCGGTTGGTCTTGTCTGGGTCGATCCAGGCAATGACCTCGCTGAAATCAGCGCTCAAACGCACCAACTCGACGCCGTCGATTTTGGCGATGGAGTTGCAGGTGCCGAGGCGACAGCCTTTGCAGTCTGGGATGACGATTTTGATGCTCAGCTGCTCGAGTTTGTCGGGAGAAAGGGTGCAGAGCGGTCTGAGGCTGAAGCTGCCCTGCGTGGCGGCACGCAGCTTTTCATCAAGGCGTTTCTCGATGTCTTCCGGTTTCAGCGGTCTCTCGGGATTGTGGTTGGGAAACAACGCGATGCAGTCGTAACGCAAGGTGACCTCCGCTTTGTTGTGATCAAGGTCCGCCAGTTGCACTTCGGGAATCGCCTTCATGGCCTCGCGCAGATCAGGCTCACGCTCGGGTGCGCTGAGGCCGAGGATTCGATGCCTGCTTTCTTCAGCCAGCGCGGCTGAGGTGATGAGGCAGAGGAGGACGAGGAGGAACTTCATGCGGGATCAGTGGGTTTGGAACAATTCGCTCTGGACGATTTCATGAATCAGCGTGCGGATCCCTCCGCCGCGCTTTTCTGTGCGTGCCACGATGTCCTCCAGCGCCGCGCGATCGCCAAAGGCGATGTCGCGGCCTGTGGCATAAATGAGAAATTGTTTGGCAAGATTCTGTAGGAGGGCGCGCGTGTCGCTCACGAGCAGGTCTTGCAGCTCGATGATGTCGACAAACTTGCGCTCGTCGGGTAACTGAGCGCTCGGATCCACCTGCGGACCGAGCTTGAAGCTGATACCGATAAATGGATCGATACTGCCGCGCGGCGCGGAGTCGCCGGTGCCAATGGTGCGGTAGCGATCGCGGAACCCGCCGATGACATCGAATGCCTCCAGCGCGAAGCCCGGCGGGTCGATCTTCGCGTGGCAGGAACCGCACGTGGAATCGGCGCGGTGCTTGTCGAGCAGCGCGCGGATGGTGGTGGTGCCCTGCACGTCGGGCTCCACGGCAGGTATGTTCGGAGGCGGAGGCTCAGGCGGTTTCCCGAGCAGTCGGCCCATCACAAATGCGCCGCGCACCACAGGGGACGTGGTGGTGCCATTGGCCGTGACTTTCAAAATGGAAGCCTGCGTGAGAAAGCCGCCGCGTGGCGACCCAGAGGGAAGCCTGACGCGCCGAATTTTCGGCCCGCTTACGCCAGGGATGCCGTAATGCACTGCGAGCTTCTCATTGAGCATGGCAAAGTCGGATTTCACGAGGTGGCTGGCATTCAGATCTCGCTCGATCAACTCGCGGAAGTAGGCGCGCGTCTCGGCGACCATGGAACCCTGCAGATACGCGCTAAACTCGGGATAGAGCTTCTTGTCGGGATCATTCGCCGCAATTGCGCGAAGCTTGAGCCACTGGCCCAGAAAGTCCTCGATGAAACGGTCCGATCTGCTGTCGGCGAGGAGGCGCTTAATTTGCGCATCAAGCACGGCTCGCTCGCGCAGCCTGCCTTCGGCGGCAAGTTGCATCAGCGCGACATCCGGCATGGAATTCCAGAGGAAATACGACAGTCGCGACGCCAGCGCAGCGTCATCCAGCCGACCCGCCGGTTCAATGTGATACAGAAAATCCGGCGAGCACAACGCCATCCGATATCCGGATCGCATCGCCGTCTCAAAACAGTCGCCAGCCTTCAGACGTGCCTCCACCTGAGCGAGATAATCCTTGCGCACGCTCTCTTCAACCTCACGGCGGAAGGCTCTGGGAAGGAAGGCCGCGAGCAGTCTGTCGGCATCGGCCAATGGGCGCTCGCTATGCACGCTCCAGATGCCCTTGCTGGTATCCGGGCGGTTGGGCGCAAGCGTTTCCTGTCTGAGCTGCTTTCTCACCGGCTTGCGGACGCCCCGGTTTTCCTCCGGCTTGAACTCGGTGAGTGGCAGGTCGCCAAAGAGCATCCGGTGCGCCTGCGGCGGCCATACCTCGTGAATCGGTCCGTCGATCTCGAGCCAGTCGCTGGCGATACCGGGACCGGTAAAGGCCATCGCCCGGCCTTTGCGCGTGTAGTTGACCACCGGGGCGAGCGATGCCGTGTTGAAGCCGATGGTGTCCTTGAAATTCAGCCAGGTTTCAAACTCGTGCACCCGGGGGTTCAGAGAGGGCGCATCGAAGTAGCCGAGCACATCGCTCGGATGACCGCCACCACGCCCACCTTCCTCCAAATGCACCACATCAAGCCTCGCCGCTTCAGTGCCGCGTGCAGGCAGCACCTCGCCCTTATCCCACTGGAAACTCCAGAAAGAGGCCTGCAGACGGTAGCGCCCGGGGTAGACGGCCGCAAAATCGTAGAAGTACGGCTTGAACGACTCGTCTTCGTGGCGGAACACCCCCACGCTCGCCCCACTCCTGACGCTCTCACGTGCCAGTGAAACGTGTTCGGCCGGCCCCACATGGTAATGCTCCCCAGAGGCCGGAAAGATCGTGTCCCGCTTCTGATTCTTCAGCATCACCGCATCGCCATTCATGAGGATGAGATAAACATGGCGAGCGAGCGAGATGCGGTGCGTCTGCCGCTCCGGTGCCTGTGGCTGCGTGGCAATGGCGAGGTCAAGCGCCCTGTCCGCCGCTTCAAGATACTTCGCCAGATTCACGTGCGAGATGTCGAGCGCGTCGCTGTTCTTGTCGAACCCATGCGCCGAGCCATCGGATGGCAGTCCGTTTTGCAGTGCGAGCCCGGGCAGGTCGAAAAGGTCACGTACCGTGTTCTCATACTCCGCCCGAGTGAGCCGCCGCACGCCCGTGCGGCTCTCTGCATCGCGACGCCCACGTTCCGCCGCGATAAGCGACTCCGCCAACCACCCCGTCACCGCCTTCACCTCACCCGCCTCCGGCCTCGCCCTCTTCTTCGGCGGCATCTCGCCCGAGGCGATTCGATCATGCACCTTCGACCACCGCACAAAATTCTCCGCATTGGAGAAGTCCGGCTTCAGCGCGGAGAGGTCGAGATCGCCCTTCTTCGTGTCGGAGTCATGGCAGTCCAGACAGCGACTCTCGAACAGCGTTTGGACTTGGTGCGGAAGCTGTGCTCTTGAGGGGCCAGTAGGGCCGAACAGCAGTGCCAAGGAGGCTGTCAAGAGTCTGAGAAGAGGGAAGCGGCTAGCGGTGTTCATGGACGTCTATCTCGCCGTAGAATGTCGGGTTGGTATCCTTGTTGTTGGGGCCTTGCGTTCCTTCAAATTCCCAAAGCAGAAAGCGGTAACGGCCAACCCGCCCGTGCGCCGCGGTAATCGAGCAAGCCTGCTGCGCGGGACGGTCGCCGGGGGCGGAAACGCGAAAAAACTCGTCCGAATTCACCCGCGCAATGAGCGTCCAGCCCGACTCCGTCAATCGGCCATCCGTGGGCGGCGGCTGGTCGCCCGCGAAGCCGTAGAGGGTAAACTTCTGCACCGCCCGCACCCGCTGGTCGGGATACGTTCCGTTTTGATGCCACGAGTAACTGTTGATGCGACCAATGGAAATGGCACGGCTCAAATCGAGAAGCAGCATCCCATCCTCGTTGTTGGCGAAGTAGACCGATTCCTCGGGCGAGTCCGGTCGGGTCTGCGCGTGGCCATCGAGCAGCGCCTGCGGCGGCGCGCTTCCACCCACCTTCGTCACCGCCAGTACACCATTTACCACGCGGATGCTTGCCCTGCCTTGCGATCGGTCGGCGGCATCGCGGTCCGACGGCGGTTCAATGGTCGGAAAACGAAACGCCGGGGTTTCATCTCCGCCCTCAATGCGCGCCATTACCTGCGAGCTGCCGGCTTCGACTGAGAGCGCTTCGCCTTTTCGCAGGCGCTGCGGTGCACGCACGCCGGCAAGATGCACGTCCACTTCCCCAGAGCTCACCTCCACGCGACTCTGCCCATCCGCCGAAGCCGAGGTCACAAACTCCGTGCCCAGATCCACCACACGCGCCGTGCGAGTGCGCACCGTGAAGCCCTTCGACGCCGACGTGGCCGCCACCGTCTTCATCTGGCCCAGCAAAAGGAAACCACCGTTCGCCGACTCCACCTCAAAGATACACGGCCCCACCAGCGTCGCGACCGCCCCACTACCGAACACCAGCTCAACACGCCCGGACGAGAGCTCCAGTCGCTGTCCGCGATGCACTTCACCTCCCGGCACATGCATCGTCTTCGAGTCCACCCACCGGCACTCTTCCAAGGCACCGAAATGCGCTTCAATTCCGCCCCGATGGATGAAGGACGAGCCCCTCCACCAACTCACCAAGCCAAGGAGCACGACCGCAACCGCAGCCATCGGACGCCATTGTAGAGGGAGACGCCGGTGCGTCGTCGCCTCAGTAGCTTGTTCTGCCGGAAAAGACTTCGCTTCCTCTGCGAGTGCCTGCGACAGCGAAATCCGATCAAAGTAGGCCTTCCTTGCCGCAGGATTGGCGGACAACTCAGCTTCCAGTCGGAGAAAATCCGCCTCGGAGATGTCGCCCTCGAGCAAGGCGTCGATGAGCTCGTTTCGTTCCTTCTGATTCACGATTCGGCCTCCGTAGTGGCCAGTTGTTTCTCAATGCAGCCCAGCAGCGCATTGCGCAGGCGGTGCAAGGTTACCTTCAGTCCACCCACACTGCGGCCCATGCGCTGCGCGAAATTTTTCAAAGTCCCTGCCGTAGCTCCGTAACGGTGCATCAACAGCTCGCGATCCTGTTGCCGGAGCTTTTTCAAACACCATTGGAGCGCCTCATACCGACGCTGGGTGCCCTCTGCACGCTCCAGCAGATCCTCGGCCAAGACCTGCTCCAATTCTTCGCCAAACAGAATCCACGAGTTCCGCGCCTGTTGCTTGCGGTGATTCAGCACCTCAAACCGCGCCACACTGAATGTCCAAGCCTTGAAGTTTGTGCCCGAAACAAACTCACTGCGCTTCCGCCAAAGGGTCGCATTCGCCTGCTGCACCACATCGTGCGCCGCGGCATCTCCCGGCATCAACGAGTAAACGTATAGCCGGAGGGAAGGTTGAATTTTCGTCAACTGCGCAACGAAGTCGGTTGCCTGAGAGCTGTCATCCATGTTCGCCCTTAAATGCCGGGCAAGCGACGAAGGTTAACCAAAAATCTCAAAATAGCAGCCACAGCAATCGGCCCGGGCGGGGCGACACGCCATGAACCGGCACCGTTCAGTGAAAGGGCCGCTTGCGGAGGACGCCGCCGAATAGGGGGGACAACTCAGTGCGGCCTTGCCACGTGACGCCGTCTTCAGCGCCGTTGCGACGAAGCACTTGGCATCGGGGGGGGCGATGTCGAATTACCAAGCGTTTTTTTACGTGTTCGACCCCGATGGCCTTCACTTACTGAGCGTCCCGAAAACAAGCACGAGCGTATGCGTCCGGGCAACTGCATCCACCGCTGACCAAACCCTGCCGGCAGGAAATTTCACGATCGGTGGACGACGGACCGAGTTGGTCCGAACCGCAAACAATCGTAGCTGAGGACGATCAGGCGCCGGTCACCGGAAAGCTCCCGAACCTCCTGCTCCTTCCAAACGGAACGCTGGCCCTTCTTTCCGCCCACAGCAAATTTGGCTGCCGCTTGCATCTGTCTCCGGACGGAACCGGGAAACGCTGGCAAAACTCACAGCTGATCACAGCCGTCTCCGGCGGTGGCACCAACAGGGTCGCCCTGAACGCTCAAACCCTGCTGGTATTCACTCCAGCCAACGGCAAAATCCAGTGCCGGCGGGTCGACATGTCGGTGGATCCCCATCGGTGATTGAGCCCACAACCCGCTGGGGTTCTCCAGGCGAAGTGCCTCCGTGCACGGTGATCCAGAAGAAAAGTGCCGACACTTCAGTCCCACGCGCAGCCAGAGCGGCAAGGTTTCCAGCTTGAAAGATCCGCTCCAGTGACTTAGGCGGGACAGCCCGTCGCAGTCGAGCGGCACCCGGCCCTCCCCCCACCCCACCCCCGTCAGCATGCCAAAATCCCCCCACCCCCTCGCCCGGTTCGCAGCCTGCCTCCTCGCCTGCGCTGCAGCATCGCCTTTGCTTGCGACTCGACTCGCGGCGGCCGAACCCAACCGCATCCGTGAGGAAAACACACGTGTCGGCAGCAGCGACTGGCAACTCACCCGCGTCCGAGTCGACAGCGCAGGGTTCCGCTCTACTCTGGTGGAAGGCTACTGCTCCCGACAAAGCGCCAAGGCCGGGGAGGAGGTCGAAATTTTTGTCTCCGCCAAACCCGCCCGCCCTGTGCGTCTGGAATGGTTCCGGCTTGGATACTACGGGGGAAAGGGCGCCCGGAAAATGCTCGAACAAGGCCCTTGGAACGTATCTCCGCAGGAAACTCCGAAGCAGGGCGAGAAAAACGTGCATGAGTGCCTCTGGAGCGCGACCGCGAAGCTGACCGTTCCAGCAGATTGGCTGAGCGGCGTGTACCTGGGACGCCTCACCACCGTCCCCGAGTCGGCCGCAGAAGCCTACTGGCAGAGCTATGTGGTGCTCATCGTGCGCGACGACCGGCCCGCGGACATCCTCTTCCAGTGCAGCGACAACACTTGGCAGGCCTACAACCGCTGGCCCGACAATTACTCCGTCTACACCCATCCCAAGGGTAATCAGGGACCGTGGGCCGCTGTGAGTTTTGACCGCCCCTACGGACGCGAGGCGCAACATCAGAGCGTCGTCAATGATCCGCTCACCGTCGGTTCCGGCGAATTCCTGCCCTTTGAATTTCCCCTCGCCTACTGGCTGGAACAAAACGGGTACGATGTCACCTATTGTTCCAATAGTGACATGCTCACTCCGGCACGCGGCCTGCGCTGCAAGGCGTTCCTCAGCGTTGGCCATGACGAATACTGGGACATCCGCCAGTTCCGGAGTGTCGAAACAATGCGGGATGAGGGGGTGAGCCTTCTTTTTCTCTCGGGCAACTCAGTCTGCTGGGTGAGCCCCTTCCGCGCCGCATCCTCCGGTGCTGCCAACCGCATTTTTTTCCGGGGCGGACCTTACGGCGGATCGCAGGAATATGCGGCCAACCGCCAGAGGGACAACGGTCCGTTTCCCGAGCACGGGCCGGACGAGGGCTTGTTGATGGGGGCGCGCAATGTGGAGCCGGTCAATGGCGGCGGCGACTGGGTCTGCTCCAATCCCGGGCATTGGATTTTTGAGGGGACCGGAATGAAAAAAGGCGAAGTCATTCCCGGCCTGATCGGGTGGGAGTACCATGGAAAGCCCGCCACCGAGATCCCGGGACTGGAGGTCGTCGGCGAAGGCACCTCCTGGGTGGGAGGCGCGCGCCCCCAACAATGGGCGGCGACCGTCTACGCTGGCCCCAAGGGTAACGTCGTCTTTAACGCGGCCACGATTTTTTGGGCGCAGGGCCTGTCCACACCGCCCGGCCACGTGTTGCCCTGGTCGCATTGGAGCCGGCCGCACGGACCCGATGAGCGCGTTCAGCAAATCACCCGGAACGTCCTGAGCCGTGCACTCCAGAAAAAATAGCCTCTCTCCCCGCGAACCAGAGAACGCGCGCCGCATTGCCACGTCGCTAAAACTCTGGTGTTGCCTTCTCGCTCTCGCCCAGCCTCTGGCAGCGCAGAGGATCGAGGGTATTCCCGAAGCGGCGTGGCGCCCCCGCGTGATTGCGGTCCAAACCGGGCAGGCCGCGCGGATCCGGTTGCCCCACGCCGTTCTGGCCGACGGCTTCTCTCTTTCACTCGCAGCCGCCTCCCCGCTTGTGACACACCCGACCATGGCCTGCCTCGATGACAGGGGCCGACTGTTCGTCGCCGATTGCGTCGGGGTCAACTGGACCAAGGCCCAGTTGGAAGCCAACCCTCCCAACCGCGTGCTTCTGTTGGAGGACCGTGACGGGGACGGCGTGTTTGACAAGAGCACGGTGTTCGCCGAGGGCCTCACCTTCCCGCAAGGCGCCTGCTGGCTCGCCGGCGCACTCTATGTGTGTTCCCCGCCCGGCCTGTGGCGTCTCACCGACCGGGACGGCGACGGCGTCGCCGATGCACGTGAAAAGATCGTCGACGGCTTTGACTACACCGGAAACGCAGCCGACGTACACGGACCCTTCTGGAACCCTTCGGACCAACGTCTCTACTGGTGCCACGGCCGCAAAGGACACCGGGCGGTCGGCAAGGAGGGCGTCGTCGTGCACGAAGGACTCGCCAGCGGGATCTGGAGTTGTACCCCCGACGGAGGCGACCTGCGCTGGCATTCCCTCGGCTGCGGCGACAACCCGGTGGAGGTGGATTTCTCTCCCGAAGGCGACGTGCTCGGCGTGCAGAACCTCTACCACACCAACCCGCGGGGAGACACCCTGGTCCACTTTCTCCGGGGCGGCGTGTACGAGCGTCCCGACATGCTCAAAGCAATCGAGGGGCTTCCGCGCACGCTCGAGAGAATGCCGGTCATCCACAACTTTGGCCACGTGGCGGTGAGCGGTTGCACCCTTTGGCGCTCCAACCCGTGGGGATCCGCCGCCCTGCAGATGCTTGTCACCCACTTCAACACGGGACGCCTCGTTCGGATGGAACTCACACGCACCGGTTCGACTTACGCAGCCTCTGAAAATGCCTTCGCCATGCTGAACGATCCGGACGTCCACCTCACCGACGTGCTCGAGGACCGCGATGGCTCGCTGCTCTTGGTGGACACAGGCGGCTGGTTTCGAATCGGTTGCCCCTCGAGTCTGATGGCCAAGCCGGACATCACCGGCGCCGTTTACCGCATCACCCGCAACGCCCCCTCAGGCCCCCAAAAGAACGCCCCTCAACAGGCCGCGGCAGCCGTTTCTCGCGTTGGCTCCAACCCACCAGCAAGCGTGGTCCCAACCCCAGACGCCAGCAATGTGCTGGAATGGCTGGGATCCGCTGATCCGCATCTCCAACGGCGGGCGTGCGAATGGGTGGCGCTCCACAACGCACGATCCATGCCGATTGCCGAGGCACTCCGCACGGTATTGGCCAGCGCCCTGGATCCCCCCCTGGAACACGCCGCGATCCACGCCGCGGGAATGACGCAAAGTGTGTTGCCCGGGCAACTCGATCAGGCGTCCTTTCCGCATCAGCTGAGACGTTTTCTCAAAGTGCTCGACCAGTTTGGAAGCGGTGAGGAAACCGCAGCCCGCACGTTTGAAACGGCGCTCGCCCGACTCGAGGACCCAGACCCGGACCTGGCGAGGATTGCGCTCGGCATCGTCGCCAAACGCAAAGACAAGGCGGACTCCATCCGCGCGCAGCTCGAGCGTTGGATGGAATCGGATCCGGTGTCGGCGCCCAGGCTGGAGGTGCTCCGATCTGTCGCCGCCCACACCATGGCGGACCCAGGCATGCGTGGCCTTGTCGTGCGCTTGCTGAAACACGCGAACAAATCGATCCGAATGGCGGGACTCCACGCCGTCGCGGAGCAGACCGCAGTCGCCACTGAACCGATCTGGGCCGCCCCACTGCAAGCCGCACTGAAGGATGGGGCGCTGCCCCTCGCATTGACGCTGGATGCGGTCCGGCGGGTGAAGGACCCGGCTCTGGATGAGACGCTCCGGGAGATTGCAGACGACCCCACCCAACCGCTTTCACTGCGGCTCAGAAGCCTCGGCGCGATGAAAACACTCCGCCTCAGTGACGGGGTCTTTGAGCTTCTCGTCACGACCCTTTCCGGGACAGTCGCTCCAGTCTCTGCGCGCCTAGAGGCGGCCTCCCTCCTCCGCTCCGCCTCCGGGGAGCAGATCGCGCGACTCGGCCACGTGATGGAAAAGGCGGGGCCTCTCGAATTGAAAATCCTCACAGGTTTGCTGGGCAAAACCCGCGACCCTGTGGCCGCGCGCACTCTGGCGCAGGCGGTCTCGCGCAACCCGGCGCTAGGCAGCCAGCAGGAGAGCGTCTACCGGACGGCGCTCAGCAACCAGGAGCCCGCACTTTTTGAATCAATCGTCCTGCCCGCCCTGCAGCGGGCCAACGCCCGGTATGAGGCCAAACGTTTTTCGCTGGGTCCGCTTGCAGAGCGCCTGCGTACCGCGAACGCTGATCGGGGAAGGGAAGTGTTCCTCTCCGGCAAAGGGGCCTGCAGCGGCTGCCACCAGATCGGCGACGCGGGCCGCGCCATCGGGCCCGATCTCTCACGCATCGGCGGTATTCGCTCGGGACGAGACCTGCTGGAGAGCATCCTGTTTCCCAGCAACACCCTTGCGCGCGATTATGAGGCCCACTCTATCGAGGTGGCCGGAGGAGCGCCTCTTACTGGCGTGGTTCGCGGCCATTCCGCCGAAGGCCTCCTCGTAGTCGACGCAAGCGGGCAGGAAACCTCCCTTCCGCATGAGAAAATACTCTCCAACACGACGCTCACCGAGAGCCTCATGCCAGCGGGACTGGACGAGGCTCTGGGCGAGCGGGACCTGCTGGATCTGGTAGCTTATCTTGGAAGCTTGCACTGAGAAAACTCGCGACCGATCTGGCGGATATTCCACTCGGATCGTTCACGCTCCCAGACGAGGGAAAGCTCCTCCGCGGGCCGCACCGTTTCCGCAGCGGCACCTGCAGGCAAGTCTCCCGTCCCGCCGAATCGCCTCGGAAACGTTACGCCATTCGGTGCATTGGGGAAATGGATCCCGTGCGCAGCAATCCCGGAGGAAGCCAGGTCTCACGTGGACCCGCGGAAGATCCAGAGTGGATTTACAGAAAGGACGGGCCGAATGACTTCCACTGCTCTCCGGCTCCGTGATTCCGAGTGCGCCCCTGTTTCCGGTTGGCCCTCACCGGCGGTTCTTAAGTGCTTGCAGGAACGGCCCCGGTCCCGGATTTGCCGGTGCTCCCCGCAAACGAGCCGGAGCCCGATTAGAAAACAGGGCGGTGAACGTTCGGGTTCCGCGAAGCACGGGAACAATCGGCTCGGACCCGACTCTGAAACGGCCGAGGAGCGACAAACAAAAAGCGGCCGTGTGATTCATAAAACCTTTCCCCGCCCAACTCCGTAGCAATGGTTGGGACCTCGCACGGTCGGCTGCCACCCCAGAGCGGGCCCAGTTTTCGTGGGTGGGCTTGCAGGGGTTGGGCTTTCAGGGGTGGGCTTTGATCCGCCACGCGTGCACGGCGGCCCCTGCACCCGGCCCCGCAGTTCCCCCAGATCTCGGTTGATTCGGAGGTAAACAAAACATCTTATGAGTCCACAATTCATCGTAGTAACCGATCGCAGTGCATTCAGGGCGGGCTGGATCGAGCCCGATCCGATGGAATCGCTGCTCAAGGCTGGGGCCGAAGGCAGCCTGCACATGCCCCCGCCCGGGCGGATGCCCGTTCCCCGACCGGCGAGGATCCGGTGGGTGGCGGAGCTTGATTTCGTCCATCCGCGCCAACATTTGGTGGAGCAGGTCACCGACCTCTCGGGCGCCTACTCCGCGGCGGCCTCCTCTGCGAGCGCGGGCGGGGGAGCGCCGCGGCGGTCCGGTTCCTCGCCCTCGGATTCGCACTGGAGGCTGGAGGCCGACCGCAGGGCGATTGCGGACCTTGCGCGGGCCATCGAGGAGGTTCTCGCGTGCGAAAAGCCCGAGACCTGGATTCTGTCGGCACCCGCGGACATTCACTCCGATTTGAAGGAGAGTCTGGCCGCGGGGTTCCGGCAGCATCTGCTCGGAGTCATTCCCAAAAATTTGGTGTACGCGGAGCGTGCCTCCCTTTTGGAACACTTCCTTCCCTTCAGCCGAAGCATTTTCCGAGCACCCAATACCCACGCAACCTGAGGCCGCGGCCTCGCCGGTGATGGAGCGTTTTGATCGCGTGGCTTGATCTACCCGCGGAGACATGCCGTAATCTATCTCCGTGTTCTGTTTCGCCGGGCATGCCTCCCGGCGGCCTCCCGCCATTTTCCCCCACCCAGCCCCAGCCCCAGCCCCATCTCCGGTCCATCTCCGGGCTCGCGCCTCAAGACCTCCGCCGCATCCCTCTTTCAATCGACCAGTTCTAACCCAACTGGCACTCAATCCCTGCGATCCGCCCCTCTCCGCCCCTCTCCGCCCCTCTCCGCCCCTCTCCGCCCCTCTCCGACAACATCCAACGTAACTCCAACGTAACTCCAACGTAACTCCAACGTACATCCTGCCATGACACCTCGCCACCTCTCCCTTGTTCTCGTGCCCGCCCTCGCCCTCGCCCTTGCCTCGAGCCTCTGCGCCCCCTCCGTGCGGGCCGCAGATGCGGCGCCGGATTCCTTTGATGTGGGCGGGCTCAAATTCAAGCGCCCGACCGAGTGGGCGTGGGTGCCGCTTCAGTCCTCCATGCGGAAGGCGCAGCTCGCCGTTCCCGGGCTTGGGGCTGGCAAGGGCGCTGAAATCACCTTCTTTCACTTTGGCCCCTCCGGCGGCGGAGACTTGGACTCAAACATCCAGCGTTGGTTCCGCCAGTTCCAGAGCCCTGCCGGCGTCGAAAAGGTGGAGTCCAAAACGCTCGGGGGAAGGAAGACCACCTTGGTCACGACGGAGGGGACCTTTTCCGCGGGCATGCCCGGACAGCCGGCAACCCCGCTGGAAAACTACGCGCTCCTTGGGGCAATTGTGGAGGACCAGGCTGGGAACGTGTTTGTGAAGATGACAGGGCCCCGCGAGACAGTGCAGGCCGCCAAGCCGAAGTTTCTGGAATTTCTGGAGGCGGCCAAGCAACAGTAATGTCCGAAAGGTTTCAGATGAGCACCTACTACACGTCCTCGCTGGTTGAAATCATCCACTACATCAGCGACGCGCTGGTGCAGTGCGACGCGAGCACCAAGGTCGCTGAGCTTTTCGGCGAGGAATTCGACGACGTGGATTTTGAGATGGCGCTCTGCTGTTTTGAGGCGACCCACCGGCTCGCCTTCCGGGACGACCTGGTGCATACTCCGATAGACAATTACGAGGAACTCTCTCTTGAGGAATTCCTCGACCACTATCTGGACCTGACCGAACAAAAAGATCCGCTTTTTGTGGCCAAACGTTTCCGTATTTTCGAAGACGCCATCACCCGCGCCATCGCCGAGGAGCACAACGGCCACGAGGAGTTTTAATTCGAAGAGGACGGAACAGGAGACCACTTTCAGCGCCTGGCCAGACACGCATCCCGCTCGTCGAACCGGGCGGCTGGACTTTACCTCCTTTACCTCCTTTACCTCCTCAACCGGTCTTGTTGCTCTGTTCTCTGGCTTTGCGCCTAGGCGCTCCTCAGGCCCCATGCTGGGGTTAGCCCTCCGGCTTCGACAGCCCGTCCTGTCTCTTCCGAGCGGTCAACACAGCTGGCCCATGAAAGAGGCGGGGTCAGAGGCCGACACAGGCAAGGTTGCCCTGGTTGTCCCGGAGGTAAATGCGGTTACTTGAGAGAACGGGTTGCGCCCAGGTGCGCTGGTTGAGAACCGTCTGTCGTAGCAGTTGATTGAACCCGCGGTCGCTGGCTTCTGCGATTACCAGATCGCCTTTCTCCGAGACAATGATGAGGGCGCCGCCGGCGACAATGAGTGCGCCTCCCTTGACGCTTTTTTCCTCCCACCGCCTCTCCCCAGTGGAGGAATCCAGACATACGAGATTTCCCCCTCCAGTGTTGCCGTCGACCCCGAAGACAGCTCCACCCCACTCCACGGGACTGTTAATGTGGGAGCGAAGGTTTTTGTTGCGCCACACCTCCCTGGCACCGCCAGCCCCGATGGCGACGAGAGCTGCCCCCGCGTTGTAGCCGGAGCTGATTAACAGGCGGTCTGGCCCCACCTGCAGGGGGGTCGCGGCATTCACATCGTAACTGGTCCTCCAGGGGTGACGCCACAGCTCGCGCCCGTCCTCGGGATCCAATCCCAAGAGGGCAGAAGCCTTCAGGAGGACCAGCGTCGCGCGACCCGCGATGTTCAGAATGAGGGGGGCCGCGTAACCTGCAGGATCAGCCCCTTTTTTCCAAACCACCTGCCCCGACTTTGCGTCCAGACAAACGGTCGAGCTCGCGCTTCCGCCACAGTCCACGTAGACCTTTCCCCCTGCAACCAGTGGCGCACCCGAGAAACCCCACTCCGGCTTGCGTCCGGCGAAGTCCTTAAGGAGGTGGCGTTCCCACCGGAGGGCGCCGGTGGCGGCGTCCAGACAATGCACGTGCCCCTCGTGGCTGAGCACGTACAGCGCGTCCCCGGCGAGAGTGGGGGTCGCACGAGATCCCCCCTCGAAAAGGTTCGGATCCAAGGCAACCGGATGGTGAAACTCCCAGAGTTGCGTTCCCCGGGAGGCGTCTAAGCAGCGTGTGTACTCGGAACCCGCGGAGTGACCTTGGGTGTAAAGTTTTCCGCCGCTTACGACGACCGAAGAAGTGCCGATCCCCACCTTCGCCGTCCAAAGCACCTTTCTATTGGAGGCACCGGTGATTCTAGGCCCCTCAGCCGCGGTTCCATTTGCTGACGGACCGCGGTAATGGGTCCAGTCAGCCGCGTCCAAGGTGCAGTCGAGGGAAACGGCACCCGCGGCCAGCAGAAGAAACAAGCGGTTCAGCGTTGTCATAAGCTCTTGGGCGGCGGGGCAAAAAAACGAGAGAAGTTTCAGTGGAAACCACGGACACGGAGTAAACCAACAATCCGTGGATACGATTAAAACTTGAGTGTCAGCGACGCCCCCACCCCTGTGTCGTACTTGCGAACACCGGAATTCTCGGCCTGGCTCGAGTGCCGAAAGTCACCACCGAAAGAAACGCGAAAGGACAAGCGCTGACTCAATGCGTACATTGCAGTAATATTGGGACTCATCGTGCGGTCTTGACGACGTCCGCCCAAGCGCTGGGCGCGGGTATAGAGATAGTGGGTGAAGCGGTAGCTTGGAATGAGCAGCAGTTTCTCAACGGGAGACCATATCAAGGAAACCGACGCGCCGTTTTCCCAGTTGTCAGCAGTTCCAGTGAAGTCTTCCACGTCACCTACGATCGAATCGGTATTCGAAAAATGATAGGCGCCGCTGTAGGAGACTGAGAGGTTCAGCTTTTCGGACAGGCCGATGTTTCTGGAGAGCGACCAGTTTGGCTTCAGTTCGGTGTAGCCCTCCGACCAATTGCTCGGATCAATCGGCCGGTGCAACAGGTTCCATGGGCGTTTAGAAAACAAGAGGCGGTTGTAATCGAGCCCCAGGCCGGCGTTCCAGTTCTCCTTGAAATTGAAATTTGCCCCCAGAAAGACGGAACTCATTTCAAAATTCTGCAGGTTCAGCGGCGAGGAGCCATCAGAGACGTCGTAGACGTAGAGGAGGTGGCGGTAGCCCGCACGCAGAGCAAGCTTGCCAGAACCGAGCGAGAGGGGTTCCGGCGCGATCGTCAGCGAGAGGGTTTCCGCTGTCGTTCCGGTGTCCTGTCGCTCGTTGCCTCGCCTGTGAGGTGTGCCCAGTGCGTTGGAAGTCCAACTGAACATCGTGTCGCTGCTAAACTCAAACAGAGGCTTGCGCTGAGGGGCTTTCTGTTTGAGGAGCACCTGCGGACCCAGGTCGGCATTTTCGCCGGGATAGGTTTCCGGCACATCACTCTGGGGCGCCTCCGTTTTCGCGGCGGCCTCCGCCTGCTTCTCCCGGGCCGCCTGCTCCCGCTGCGAGGTCTCCATCTGGCGGATGATGTTGGTCTGGGTCGCCTGGATGGCCTGGGCGTTGGGAGGAGGGGCCTGCGCCAAAAGCGACTCCGCCCCCAACGCGAACCCTGCGGCGGCCACTGCGCCAAAAGACAGGGTTCGACTGAGTCTGCAGTCACGAGATTTGCGCCAGTTGCTGTACTTGTTCATTGTGGGTGGGTGGCCTCTGATTTTGCCTCGGCCAGGGGGGTTACGGTGCGACGGAAGAGCCGCTGCAGAGAGCGCGAAGTGCCATCTGCTACTTATCGGTGAGGACCCAGGAACCGTTCCAGTCTTCCGGAGGCGGGTTGGCGATGTAGTGGTCACACCGCTTGTGATACATTTTGCACAGGTAGTCCTCCCCGCCCATCTCTCCGTTGACCGCGTCGAAAGCGGTCCGAGCCTCGTCGAATTTCCGCTCGTGGAACAGGTCAAGCGCGGCATGGTACTTGCCCAGCCACGCGGGCACGTCGATGCCAACCTCGCCCAGAGGCGAAAACACCGCAATCGGTTGAGTCTTGCCCTTGAAGACCGCCAGATCCACCCGACGGTAAACGACCTTGTCGCGCGTGAGCTTCTCCGCCTCCTCGGCCACCAGGATGTCGACCCCAAACTGCTTGGTGGCGCTCTCCAAACGGGCTGCCAGGTTGACGCCGTCGCCCAGACAGGTGAATTCCATGCGCTGCGGATGCCCCAACTCGCCGACGATGACGTGGCCATGGTTGATCCCGATCCCGATGCTGAGCTGCTCCCGGTCCGCGTTTTCGGTCCAGCCGCTGTTCAATTCGTTCAAGGCGTCCCGCATCTTCAAGGCGGCCCTGACCGCCCCCATGCAGTCCACATCGGTGCCGAGGGAATGGGTGTCCCCCCAGACGGCCATGATGGCGTCACCGATGAATTTCTGGAGCGTTCCCTGCTGGCCGAGCACGCGGTCAACCATCTGCAGGAAGTATTCGTTGAGCTGCTCAACCAGCTTTTCCGGGGTACGCGACTCCGAGAGGGTTGTGAACCCGCGGATGTCCGAGAAGAGCACGCTCACCGCCTTGTTCTGACCGCGGAGGGCCTGGTCGAACGAATCGCCCTGGTTGATGACCATGCTGGCCACGTTGCTGGAGACATACTTGTCCAACACCCCGCGGACGTGCGCCTTCTCCAACTGCTCGATGGCGAAGTCAAACATGGTGATCACGCCACCCACCGCCAGCACAGCGAGCAGGGGCACCACCACGGGCATCATCACATGTTTGGTGGCGAACATGATGTAGCTCACCGCGACATAACCGAAGATCACCGCCACCCCGATGCCCATGCGGAGCAGCACGCGCTCGAGGGCCATGAGCAGGAGCGCCGAAACAATCAGCGCGCCGACCAGCAACCAGAGTTCCTTGTTCTTGGGGAATTCGCTGATCGGATTCTCGTCGATGAGGGCCGCCCCGTAGTGCGCATGAATTTCCACCCCAGGCTGGGTCCCCAGAGGAGTCCGATGTTCGTCATGGAAGGTTTCCGAAATCGGGCCGAGATAAATCAACTTGTCCTTGAACCGGTTTCCACCGTCGTAACGCGGGTCGCTCTTGAGGATGGTATCGCTGAAGAGTTCCTCAATGGGAAGCACCTCGAAGGTGCCAGCTGCCCCGCGGTAGTTGATGATCTCGCTCTGCGGCTTGATGGCTTTCCCCGTGAATTTTTGAACGCCTAGGGGTGAGAATCGGAGCCAGTCGTCCGCACCGGACTGCAGATGGCCCATGTTGCTCTCCTTAAACTGCGAGGTGAAGGTTTCGACGCGTCGGACCACGCCGTCCACGTCGGGTTGGAAGAACGCGTAGCCGAGACCATCGGTGCCGAGGGCCTCCGTCAGCACGGGGTTGGGCTTGAGGAACTGGATGGTGACCTTGCCGTTTTCGTCGGTCGACTTGTTATTGGAAAAGGCGAGCACCACCTTGCCCTTGTGGCGCTCGAGCGTCTCGGCAAACGGTTCGTCGCCGTCCATGATCCGCTTGCCTTCGCGCTTGAGGATCTGCTGGATTCTGGCCATCTGGGAGTCGCTGAGCTTGAGCTGGCTTTTGGCTGCTTCCAGCCGCTGCAACCCCAGGTACACTGCGGGAGTGAGCACCCCTTCGTCGCCCAAAACCGCCTCCAACTCTCCGATCAGGTCGTCTGAAATCCCAACCTCACCCTTCGCCTCGTCGATCCGGTCGAGCGCCGCGTTCAGACGGGGATCAAGCGACGTCTGAGACGAGACATAAAGAATGTCGATTACGATGGTTTTGGCGCCAAGTTCGAAGAGACGCTCCAATGCGTACGAATACACGGCGCGGGGCAGCGGCCAGCGCCCCTTGCCCATCAACTTCAGCGCGTCGCTGTACTTTCGATCGCCCGGCACCTCCACCGGAGAACCATCCGCCGGTGCGGGAGCAGTTTGAGCCGCCGGTGTCACGGCAGGAGCAGGAGCAGGAGCAGGAGCAGGAGCAGGAGCAGGAGCAGGAGCAGGAGCAGGAGCAGGAGCAGGAGCGGGTGCGGGTGCTGTATTTTCAGCCGCGGGCGCAGGCGCCGGGGCGGGTGCTGCCTTTTCAGCCGCGGGCGCAGGCGCCGGGGCGGGTGCTGCCTTTTCGACCGCGGGCGCAGGCGCCGGGGCGGGTGCTGCCTTTTCAACCGCGGGCGCAGGCGCCGGGGCGGGTACTGCCTTTTCAGCCGCGGGCGCAGGCGCCGGGGCGGGTACTGCCTTTTCAGCCGCGGGCGCAGGCGCCGGGGCGGGTGCTGCCTTTTCAGCCGCGGGCAAAGGCGCCGGGGCGGGTGCTACCTTTTCAGCCGCGGGCGCAGGCGCCGGGGCGGGTGCTGCCTTTTCAGCCGCAGGCGCAGGCGCCGGGGCGGGTGCTGCCTTTTCAGCCGCGGGCGCAGGCGCCGGGGGCTCACCCGGAGCCGCGAAAACCGCCTCCTGAGCTGCGGGGGGCATGACCGACCCAGTCTTCTTGCCTGACTTTGCCTCCTGCTCTTCCTCGTATTTCAGTTGGTCATCCAACAGCTTCGTGAGCAGGCCTTGGTCCAATGACTGCGTTGTAATCCCGACCAACTCCACCTTGGGGTGCTGTCCGTATTCATCAAGAGTTCCGAACGTCAGGTATTTCTCGCGGAAATCGGCGAGCGCCCGTGTCACCTTGTCAAAGGGCTTCGAGGGAGGGACGATTCCCTGCTCTTTCTGGAGCTTCTCAGTTTGCCGAAGCACATCCTGGTCGTCGAGGAACTTGGCATCATTCCAACGTGCCATGAAACGGAGGTCGATCGCCTGCCCCTCCAGCTTCTTCATGGTATCCGACTGACTCACCTTCGGGTTCTGGAAGACCCAAAAGGCCCCGAGCCCCATGATAAGAATGAGCGGAGTGCGGAACTTCCGAGCCTGACGCAGGTGGGAATTAAGTTTGCGGAGTAGCTTTTTGAAGGTCATTGGAAAAACAGACGTTCGCTCAGCAGGTTTCGCACCCGCTGGGCATGGTTTTTTTCTGCATCAGCCCGCACAGGCAGCTCCGAGGAGAAAGCGGCCCGAACCCAGAACCGGCCCACTCCCAAAGCCGAGACCCGCGGCCTAGGAGGCAATCCGGACGGGCACCCTTGCGACCAGTCCCGCGTGCCCGGTGATGGCAGCCTCGAGTAGGTAGGACTTACCCGTCGTCAACTCCTTGGTGGGCAACCGGAGGAAAAACTCCATCCGCTCGCCAGCATTCAAGGGCACCAGTCCGGCAACGGAATCCGCCGAAACCGACGCGCGGCTCACAATTTTGCCCGTAGGGTCGCGCAAGACCGCCTCGGCTCGCTGCGCAGAGAAGAATTCGAGGAGCTGGGTTTTCTTCCCAGTGTTAAAGAGTTGCAGTTTCACTGGAAGCGTCCCACTGGAATCCAGACGGATGGGATTGGATCCGTAAATGATCTCAAGTTTGAACCCGGAGCGCTTCGGTTTGGAAAAATCAAACACCCGCCCCACCGCATTCGAGGCGGTTTTCGCCACGGAGACCGTTCCGTCCGCCGCGCTCTTGAGACCGCCCACGACCGAACCCCAGATGCCTCGGGAGGATTTTTCGGGCGCGGGCGGAGCATCTGTGGCGGCACCAAGCGAAAGGCTTGAAGCCAAGAGAAGAGCCAAAAACAGCCGGGGTGAGGACATGGGCCGATAGTAGGAAGCGCCCTGCCGGTTTGCAAACCTGACGCAAAAGGAGCACGTTCGGAGCGCATGCCCAGACTCATCCAAACGCTGACCCTGCTTTCCCTGTTTTTAGGGTTCGCCCCTTCCTCCCAAGCGTTTTCCCGCAAAAGCGCGTGCGCAGTCCGGTTCCACGTGGAGGTGGATGGAAATGCATCCGCCTCAAATCCCTTTGCACGTGCGGTACGGTTGCTCAACCCGCCGCGCGAGATTTGGGTGGAAAGCTCCGCTGGCCTGAGTGAACGCCAGATTGATGCGGTTTATACCTTCCCCACGGCGGACGGCAGCTGGGGAGCCCTTTTCCGTCTGGATACCTCGGGCCGCAAAATCCTCACCCAGCTCAGCTCCGCCAACCGGGGGCGCAGTTTTGTAGTTTTTGTCGGCAACCACAAGGTCGCCAGACAGTTACCTGAAGACCTTCTCATCGACGAAATGATCCTCGATGGCATGCTGCCGATTCCCAAGGGGTTGAGTTACGCGGAGGTCATGTTGTTGCAGAAAACCTTCCGTCCGTTGAGCCCTGCATCAAAGCCCTTCATCAAAGCGCCGTGAACTTTCTCCATATTCTGGGAATCGTCACGCCGGTGTTCCTGCTGGTGGCTCTCGGCGGGTTGCTGCGCCGCGTGGGTTGGCTGACCCGCGAAGCAGACCTGCCCCTCCTGCGCCTGAGCACCAATGTATTGACGCCGGCACTCATCGCCGATGCCGTGCTCGGAAACCCTCTTCTCGCCCGGGCGGACGAGCTTTGGCTGCCACCGGTTGTGGGATTTGGGTTAATAGTCCTGAGCATGGCCGTGGTCGGTCTGTTGTTGCTGCCCTGCAGACTGCCTCCAGCCACCGCCAGCGCTGGGGTCCTCTCCGCAGGCGTGCAAAACTTTGGTTACATGGTGGTCCCCCTCGCCGAGGTGATTTACGAACGCGACACGCTCGGGATCCTTTTTCTGCACAATTTGGGGGTGGACATGGCGATGTGGTCTGTGGGCCTCTGGCTGTTAAACCGCCAAAGCCGCGATGCGGTGTGGAAGCGGTTGATCAACGGTCCCACCCTTGCGATTATCGGAGCAGGCACACTCAACTTGCTCGGCGCCAAGGCTTGGATGCCCCTTTTTGTGCAGAAATTCCTCCATATGCTGGGGCAGCCCGCCATTCCTCTGGCGCTTCTGCTAGCGGGCGTCACGCTGTACGACCAGTTGAAGGTGCGACACGACGAGAGACCGCGCTATCTGGCCCTCGCGCTCGCGGTTGGAGCCCGGATGGCGCTGTTGCCGCTGCTCTTCATCGCAACGGCGCGCTGGCTCCCCATGGCAGAACCCCTGCGCAGCGTCCTGGTTCTCCAAGGGGCGATGCCCAGCGCCATGATGCCAATTGTAATGTGCCGACTTTACAATGCCGACAGCCGCTTCTCCATTCAAATTATCCTGCTCACCACCTTCGTCAGCCTCCTGACGATTCCGCTTTGGATCCGCTTCGGCCTCTCTTCGATCGGTCGTTGACTCTCCGCAACTCCCCGCCTAGGGAAGGCCTCCCTCTCTCTCTCCCTCTCTCCCTCACCCCCGGCACTCCATGAAAATGCGTTCCCTAACGACTGCACTCCTTTTGCTTTCGACCGCCCTGACCCGGGCTGCAGAGCCTCCGAAGTTGGTGGTCGCCATCGTGGTCGACCAGTTGCGCTACGACTACTTGGAACGCTTTAAGGACCAGTTCGGGAAGGGCGGCTTCCGGTTGCTGATGGAAGAGGGGGCGTTTCTGACCTTCGCCCATTACGACTACGCCCAGACAGTCACCGGTCCTGGACACGCCACGATCCTCAGCGGCGCCCCACCCGCGGTGCACGGCATCATCGGCAATGACTGGTTGGACAAGCGGACCGGCAAAAGCCTGAACTGTGTGGCCGACCCCGATGTCGAAGGGGTGGGGACGCAGGGAAGCTCCGGCAAGCGCTCTCCGCGCAACTTCATAGGCTCCAATCTGGCGGATGAAATGCGACTGCGTTACCGCTCGAAGGTGGTGGGCATCTCCCTCAAGGATCGGGGGGCCATCCTCCCTGCCGGCAAAAAGCCCGCTGGCGCCTATTGGTTCGACTCCCACTCGGGCAACTTTGTCACGAGCACCTACTACGCCTCCGAGCTCCCCAAGTGGGTTAAGGCCTTCAACGAACGAAAGCTTCCAACCAGCTTCATCGGGCAGACGTGGAAACGGTTGCTTCCCGAAAGCGCCTATCAGTGGGGCGACGAACTTCCCGGAGAGGGGGCCACCTCCAGCGACCGATCCAAGACCTTCGACCACTCCATCCGCCTCTCCTCGGCGGAGGGGTTTGAGAACATCGTTCCCACCCCCTTCGGCGGCCAATTGCTTTCGGAGTTCGCGCAGGCTGCCATTGACGGCGAACAACTCGGCCGCGGGCCCAATCCAGACCTGCTCTGCATCTCTTTCTCCTCGTCCGACGCCGCCGGACACATCTTCGGCCCCTATTCTCAGGAGGTTCAGGACGTCACGTTGCGTTTGGACCAGCAACTGGCGACGCTTTTCTCTACGTTGGACCGCAGAATCGGCCTTTCCCAAGTGGCCATCGTACTGACCGCGGATCACGGTGTTGCGCCGGCGCCCGAGTTTGCTGTTTCGCAGGGACTCGATGGAAAACGCCTGGATCTGATTCCCCTGATGGGCGATCTCTTCTCCACGATCGAAAACCAGTTTGGGGAAGGAAAATTCTTACTCTCCCGCCAGATGCACGATGGCGCGCTGTATTTTGACCACCAAGCGCTCAAGGAAAGACGGATCGATCCAGAGGTGCTGGCGGCGGCCATTCGCAACTGGGCGCTTGAGTCGGGACACTTTCAAGCGGCCTACACCCGGTCCCAGTTGCTGGACGGGCGCGCGCCCGGAGCGCTCGGCCGCCTTGTGCTCAACGGCTTCCATCCCGAGCGGGGTGGCGACGTGGTGCTCGTGAAAAAGCCCTTCCAACTGCCCGGAACCGCTTCCGTGGGCACAACCCACGGGGCGCCCTACTCTTATGACACGCATGTGCCGGTGCTCTTCTTCGGCGCGGCATTCAAGCCCGGTCGCTACGCGGACAAATTCGCGATCACCGACATCGCCCCCACCTTGAGCGCCGCGCTGCGCATCACCGCCCCCTCAGGCAACACCGGATCCCCGCTTGCCAAGATTTTAACCGGAAACTGAAGAGGGCGGACTTCCGCGCAAACCGGCCTCCCCCGCCCTTGAGTACACCGGCGAGGCACCCGCGACACAACGCTATCTCTCGGGCACGCGAAGCTCCCGGAGAGCGCGGAGGAAGGCAGGGAAACAGACCGCCCCCCCGTCCCGCGTCCAGGCACCTCAGCGTAACCTTCCTCTCCCGGCTCGTATGACTACGCTCCGTCAGGGGGCCGGCGCGTCCTTGACGCAACGGAAACCGGTGTGATTGAGGCCCGTATCGGGGGAGGTCTTCTGACGGGCAGAAGGACGGTATCCCCTGCAATACATGTCGCTGCAGAGGAAGGAGCCTCCCCTTCCCACCCGCTTTGCCACGCCCGGCTCCGCCGGATCGTCGCTGTCCGGTGGCCCCTGCGGATTCGCGTGGGGGCTGCGGCTGTAATAGTCGGGTCGATACCAGTCGGCCACCCATTCCCATACGTTCCCAGCCATGTCCAACAACCCATAGCTGTTAGGAGGAAAGGAGCCAACCGGGGCGGTCGTCGGAAAACCGTCCAAAGCGGTGTTTTGTTTGGGAAACTGTCCCTGCCAGATGTTCATCATCCAGCCGTTCTTCGGGAACAGTTCGCGTCCCCAGGGGTAGGGGTTTTGCTCGAGCCCGCCCCGTGCGGCGAATTCCCACTCCGCCTCGGTGGGGAGGCGCTTTCCCGCCCATTTGGCATATTCGACCGCATCAAACCAGGAGACCTGCACCACCGGATGGCCCCCCCTGCCCTTGATGTCAGAATGCGGGCCCTCCGGGTGCCGCCAGTTGGCGCCCGGCACGTAACTCCACCACTGCATGTGGTCGTTGAGGGTCTCCACCCGTTCGGGCGGGGTAAAGACTACGGAGCCGGGAACCAGATTTTCCGCCGGCGCCCCCGGAAACAGCGCGGGATCAGGCTTCTGCTCCGCGGTGGTCACGTAACCGGTCGCCTCCACAAACCTCGCGAACTGGTCGTTGGTGACCTCGGTGCGGTCCATCCAGAAGCCCTTCACTTTAACGTCATGGAGCGGGCGTTCGTCAGGCATCCCGTCGTTGGCACCCATGGTGAACTTACCCGGTGGGATCCACGCCATGTCCACGCCCAGAGGGCTGGCGAGCGAACGGCGTGTCTCCTGTTGCCGCACCACCCGGCGCGCCTCCTTAGAAACCCAAAACACGCTCAGGCCAACTCCGCTCACAGCGATGCAGGCGACGATCAGAGAGGAACGAAAGCTGGGTGACATATCAAGACGTTAGACGGAACCAGAAAAAATACATCCTCCACCGAGACAGCGCGTCCTGATTCTTCGCCGCAGGTTTCATTTGTCCCGGGAACCCGATCGGAAACAAATGACACGGGCGGCAGTCCCGTCGCGGCCCCGTTCGTTCTGGGACACGAGCAACCTGCCGTTGACAAGCACCGGTGGAGTCCACGTCTCGGGAGCATCCAAAAGACGCGCGCGCTGCAGCACCTCCGGTTTGTTCCTCCCCAGCTTGAACCGGACGAGTTCTCCAAACTCACCGAAAGCCAGCAGTCCTGCGTCGCCCAGATCCAACAAACTCCCCCGTCCAAAAGCGCCCCCGAAATCCTCGTGCCACACTTCATCGCCGCTCTTCGCGTCCAGACAGACCAGTTCAGCAAGGCGCGGATTCTGCCCGTCAAATCCCAGCAGCAACCCGTCCCTGGCCACAGGCGTGTGAAACTGCGCGCCCAGACGCGAACTGCCCCACACTTTCCGCAACGAACCGTCCGAAGCGATCTCGCTCAGCATACCGCCGCTCCCGTAGGCCTCGGTCGTGAACACCCGGTTGGCTCCGACCAACACAGGCGAAGACGCGTTCACCGACTCTGCAATGCGCGCCCTGTGGGAAATCTCCCCGAGTACCGCGCCGCTGGCCGCATCCAGGCAGAGCAGACCGCCGGTCGCGGGCCGACTCTCCCCCCCGGTAAACAACAAAACCGCGGCTTTACCGCCGGCACTCCCCCCCAGTGAGACGGGGATGGCGGAGGCATAGCCAGCGCCCCACTCGTGTTTCGCCACCCATACCTCGCGACCGGTCCCCGCATCCAGAGCCACGACGCAACGGTTGTTCTCACCGCCAACAGGCACGATCACCTTTCCCTCCGTCACCAGCGGTGTGGAACCGTGTCCGAAAAAGTTGTCCCGCATCGCGTAGTCCGCGTGCAGGTTTCTTTTCCAGACGACCGCGCCGGTCTGCAGGTCCACGCAGTGCAGCAACCCCGTGATTCCAAACACGTACACCCTGCCTCCGGAAATCGCAGGATTGGATTTGGTACCGTCCCCGGAGCCGTATCGGTCCCTGTAGGGGGCGTCGTAACCGGTCCGCCAAAGCGGCTTGCCGGACTTTAAATCAACACAATCAAGCACCTCCTCGCTGCCCACCCGGTGAAACACCACCACCCGTTCTCCCACGACCGCCGGACACGACCACCCTTTTCCCTTGGGAAACTCCCACTCCCTTTCCAACCCCGCCTCGGGCCAGAAGCCCGCAACGTCCTCGGGCGCAACCTTGCAATCGTTGCCGGGGCCGAGAAACCGCGGCCAGTCCGCCGCACGGACTTCCCGCAGCGCTCCGGCAAGAAGCGCCGCAATGCCAGCCCCGACTTGGAGGAAACCGCGGACCCGCGACGTCACTGGAGCAGCCGGCTTCATGCGGACAGCGCCTCCAACGGGGCACGCCCGTGGCTGAGAGGTTCGGGCAAATCGGCGAACTCGGAAACCCTTGCAAAGAGATCGCTGTAATCCTTCCCGTCGACATCGCCGATGAGGCAGTCGGTGAGTTTCCCTCGCATTTCGGGGTACTTTTTAAGCATGTCGGCAAAGCTGAAGTTTCTGTCGTAAAAGGCGTACACAAGGTTGCGCATGTTCTCGATGGATTCGCACAGACGCTCCCCGTATTCCCGGAAAAAGGAACCGCTCACCGTTCCCGCTGAAAGCGCGGCATCGACGGCGTCTGCGGCCATCTCACCGCTCTTGAGCGCGAGAAACACCCCGCTCGAAAAAACCGGATCCAGGAAAGCGAACGCATCGCCGGCAAGCAGGAGGCCGTCCGAGGCGCAGTTGCGGGAGCGGTAGGAGTATTCGCCGGTGACCCAGTATTCGCCAAACTGCTCCGCATCGGCGAGGTATTCGGCGATCCAACGGTTGTTGCCTATCTCGCGCTTCATGATCTCGGCGGGGTCCTTGGTCCCGTTGAAGAGGTATTTCTGCTCGGCGACGATGCCAACGCTTACGACGTCTCCACGCAGCGGGATATACCAAAACCAGCCCCGCTCCGGAACATAGGCCACCGTGGTGTTTCCCTCGTCGATACCCGGGTCGCGCTTGGCGCCGCGGTAAAGGGTCCACACTGCGATCTTGTTGAGCTTCGGATCGCGCACCCTCCAGCCTTCGCGCAGCGTGGCCACCTGCTCTCGTCCCGAGCAGTCAATGGTGATGGGCGCAAACGCTTCAAAGGGCCGTCCGTCGGAGCCGGTTGCGCTCACTCCAATGACGGCGCCGGAGTCATTCTTGAGCACGCGCTCCACCCGGGTGAGTTCGTGAACCTCCACGCCCTGCCGGCGGGCGTTGTTAAGCAGCATCAAATCAAATGCGGACCGTTCCACCTGCCAGGTCTTGGCCGCCGGATGATCGAGATGCTGGAAGAAGTAGAACGGCTGCGAGCGCCTTCCCTCGGGAGTCACAAACTGGACACTGTATTTCTTGGTGAAAGCGATCTTCTCCATCTCCTCCAGCACACCCAGACGCGAAAGGCTGAACCAACAAAACGGCATCAGGGACTCACCGACGTGGTAGCGCGGAAACTGTTCCTTCTCCAAAAGCAGCACGCTGCGCCCCTTTTGCGAGAGAATGGCCGAGGCCGTCGCACCAGCCGGCCCGCCGCCGATCACGATCGCATCGTACTGCCCCTTCGTAGGCAGTACGGTTTTCGTCGCGGGAGTCAGGCTCCCGTTGGGCAGCACCTCGACAATCCTCGCCAGCAGAAGGCCTTCTGCGGTCCGCAACACGTTGCAGCGTCCGTAGAGCGGGATTCCAGGCTCGGCTCCCAACAGCGCGGCTAGAGAGGTCGACTGGCGCAGTTTAAAGAACTCCTGCGGATCGCTCCGATAACGTACCCCGCTCGAATTCAGTATTCCGCCCAGTGGGACCCTGCCCTCCAAAATCAGGTCCCTGACATGCCCGGGCAGTGCCCCCAGGAAAATCTCGATCGCCCCGTACTCCACCGGCGCGCCGGTTGACTCCGCAAGGAGCAGCACCTCCCGCGAACACACCTCCTCCGACTCGCGGCGGCTCTGCAACACGCGCAGCCCGATCGTGCTCTCGTGAAACCGCTGCAGACGCGAGGTCATGTCTCCCTGGTGCACCAGCAGCGTGCGGGCCGGTTCCGGAATAGCCTCAGGGACAACCGCCTCGAACTCCGCCCCAGCTTCGTTCCTGAAACGGACCAGAGGCTCAAGCAACTCGAGAAAGGGAGTTTTCATACGTAACGCGAGTTCTGGTGTTGCGGCAAAAAGAAGTCGTGCAGCAGGGAGTCCACCTTCAGTAAAGCGTCGCGGGTGAGCGTGAAGACTCCCCCGCTCCACGCTCCCAAGCCCTTTTCCGCGAGACCGCCCCACTGCCTTTCAAAGCGCTGTTCCACGGCGACCCCGAACTTTTCCAGAAAATACGGAGCGCCCACTCGGCCGAGCTTCATCTGAAGAATCAACTCGCGGATCATCCGCTCCTCGGGCGTGGTTGCCATCGCCCGCAACACCGGCAGGGCGCCGCCTTCGACGGTCTCGATGTACTGTTCGATCTCAGTGATGTTTTGAAAGTGCACGCCGCCCAAGTGGGAGAAGGCGGAGACTCCCGCGCCGATGAGGTCCGCGCCCTTCCACAACGAATCACGGTACACAAAGCGGGTCCTCTGTGGATCGCGCACGGCGGTGTAGCCGCTGGTCACCGAGTAGCCGGCCTTCTCAAGTTCGGCGAAGGCGTAGCCTGTCCAGGCCCGTTTCGTCGCCCAGTCGGCAACCGGAGCCACCAGCTTTCCCTCAGCTTTCATCTGCTTGAAAATGGCCGTATTGTACGGGACCTCCATCTGGTAGATGGTCACGCAGTCGGGGCCGAGCGCAACGAGTTTGCGCACGTTTTCACGCCAGTTTTCCTCCGTCTCCTCCACCATTCCGGCAATCAGGTCGATATTGATTTGGGGAAAGCCCGCGGCGCGCGCCGCGGCGTAGGCCCGCTGAATCTCGTCAGCACGGTGCGCCCTTCCGTTGATCTCCAAAATGTGGGAGTCAAAGTTCTCCACCCCGAGGCTCAGCCGGGTCACGCCGAGTTCGCGGATGGCCTGCAACTTCGCTTCATTGAGCGTACCGGGCTCCGCCTCGAAGGTGACCTCCTCTGCCTCGTCCCATGGCAGGAGTTCCTTCATCCGGTCTGTGAGCGAGCGCAGTTGGGCGACACTGAGATAACTCGGGGTTCCCCCGCCGAAGTACACGAACTTGGGCCGGCGTCCCGCCACAAACGGTGAGGCGGCGTAGCGCGCAAGCTCCGCCATTCCCGCGTCAAGGTAACGCTGGATCTCCTTGGCGCCGCGGTCGGTGTACACGCGGAAATAGCAAAAGTGGCAACGTTTGCGGCAGAAAGGGATGTGGAAGTACACGCCAAGCGGGGTCTCCGGCGAGGCGGGTTTTTCAAGCAACTCCCCAAGGTACGCCGCCGAACCCTTGTCCCAAAAATGAAACGGAGGGTAGTTGGATACAAAGTAGTTGCCCGCCGTTGTCGCGCCGGCGGTTGCCTGGTCCTTGTCCGTAACGGGTATGCTCATGATTTTTTCACAGGCTGCCGCAGCCCGTGGACGACCCCGTCCTCCGTGCCGATAATGATCCAGCCCTCCGAGACGGCGGGAGAGGCCGCAACGGGCGAACCCAGATCGAGCGCCCAACGTTCGCTGCCATCCCCGACTGCGACCCCGTAAAGGCGACCGTCGGCAGAGCCCACGACCACCGTCTGGTCGCAGACCACCGGGGAACCATCCACCTTGCCCCGCGTCGCAAACTGCCAGATCCCCTTCCCCGTCAGCCTCTCGATGCAGTGGAGGCGTTTGTCTCCGCCGCCGATGAAGATGCGTTCGCCGGCGACCGCTGCGCTCGAAAGGTAGGGAAAGTTCCGGTCCCTGTATCTCCACGCGATCTTGGCCTCTTTGGCGTCCAGTCCCAGCACCAGGTTTCCATAGTGGCCCACGTAGGCGCCCCCATCGGGCGCAACGGCCACAGACGAGGCAATGTAGGCCTCCGCCTCGATCTCGCGCACTTGCTTCCCATCGACACCCGACACGATCCGCAGTTGCGCGTCGCACCCGCCGAAAATCAGTTCGCCCCCGGGCAACAGCGCCGGAGTTCCGTTGATGTAGTTGTCCGTCGACAGCGTCCAGACCGCCTTTCCCGTGGCAGCGTCCACGCAGTGTAGCAATGCATCGTAACTGCCCAAAAACACCCAGTCCGCCTTGCCATCGGGCGCCTTGGCCGTGTTGGCGCCGCCCATGATTTTGTCACCGGTCTCGTACTCCCAGCGCTTCGCACCCGTGGTTGCATCCAATGCGTAGAGTTTGCCGTCACCGGAGCCTACCACCACGAGTCCGCCGAGCAGCAACGGCGTCGCCTCCACGGGACCCTCGGTCTTGAACGACCACTCTTCGCGGCCGGAATCCAACCGAAGCGCATGGACAATTCCGGCGTCATCGCCGACGTACAC
>JBILKV010000294.1:0-4384 GCA_044376515.1 Chthoniobacteraceae bacterium
ACGTAGGCTTTGTGGTGCTTGCCATGGTGAATCTCCATCGTCCGTGCGTCGATGTGGGGCTCGAGGGCGGCGGTAGCGTAGGGCAGTTCGGGAAGTTGGTGCATGAGATTTGAGAAGTGAAATCGACTATCGTTTTGGCAGCCGTCTGTCAGTCCCACCTCCAGTGTTTTGACACCCAGGCGTTCCGTTAACGGCCGAACCGTCAGATTGAACCAGCAAAACACGCTTGGCAAGTACCCCACCACAATGGGCGTGCAGGCCCCGACTCGTTCGTCTGTCCCACGGCCAATCGCCGGGGAACAACTTCGGACCTCAGCGGGTTGGTTCCCGCCTGAGCACCCGCCGCAATACCTCGTTTTTTTCCATAAACCACGGGATCCAAGGCGGATCGTAGAAAGCAAACTCCGGCGGCCCATCCAGCCTCCAGCCAGATTGTGCGAGTGCTGATTCGATCTCAGAGACGGCCTTCTCCCGGCCGCCGGAGCGACGGCGTCCTTTCATCCGGAGCACGGCATAGGTGCCCGCCGGCCGGGAGGCAATCTGCACGGCGGGATCCAACGGAACCGGCGCCTCCCCGGGCTTCATCGTTGCAGGTAGCACGAAGGCCATCGCCTCGGAGGAGCCTTCCCCCCGGTAAAGCACCGGTGTGGTCATCGGGATCGGCTGGGCGGAGGCGTTGCCCTTGGTGATGAAGCGGAAGAGACGCATGAAGCTACCGTCCTTTCCCTCCATCTCCCGGCGCGTGTGCGTCTGGGCAAGGAGCAACTCGGGGTATTCCCGCACTTCCACGGGGCCGAGCCGCTCCTTCACCGTGTAGCTAGGCGATTTGTAGCCCGCGCGCGTGAGAGAACAACCCGCCAGACACAGCACCACTGCGGCCGGCATTCCGATCAGGGTCCATTTGAAAAGTGTGCTCATAGTTGAAAACCGAAAAAAGGAGCTCACACGACACTCGCTTTGTTTCGGGCACAGCGGCGTGCGGCTGAAAAATACCGTCGATTCGTAGACCCGCGAGGAAATGCGCTCATTCCCCGGAAACCCCCAGTTCGGCGCGCAGCGCGCTGAGATCACCCGCGAGCCGGTGCACCAACTCCTCAAGCGCCTGCACGCGCCGTTCCAAATCGGACGGGAGCGCGCGCACCGGAGCCTCGGGTTCAGTCGACGCAGCGGGCGTTCCCGTGAGCAACTGAGTCCAGCGGGCCTCCTTCTGTCCGATCTGCCGCGGCAACTTTTGGACGAGGGCACCCGCATTGCGGGCGGCCAGTTCCAGAAGAATCTTTTCGACCTCGGCCACATCGGGCTGGCGGTGGAGACGTTCGCTGTTGCCCCTCAGTGCCGCGGTTGTCTGGGGACCACGCAAAAGCAGTTCGCACAGAAGGGCGCGGGCGACGTCATCCACGGGAAACACCTGTTCCAGCTTGTGTTTGTACTTGGGCACGCGCGAATCGGCGCCAGAGAAGATCACGGCTAGGCGCTGCACCCGCAACTCGTCCAAAGCAGCCAGCACGTCGGACTCCGAAAGCGCCATCACCGGTTCCCGGTTGCTCCGCTGGTTGCAGGCGTTTGTGAGGGCGTTCAGGGTCAGCGGATAGATGTCTGGCGTGGCGAATTCCTTTTCGATCAGGCACCCCAGAGCGCGCGCGGCGACCCCGGAGAGCACGAAGGGGAGCCCCCCCTGCCCGTCGACCGCCGCTTCAGTTTCAGTTTCCATATCCAGACAAACAAACCACAGACCGGGTGCCGAATCAAAGCCGCCGGTATCCTCACTGGAGGATCCCTGTCTCGCGCAGGATCAGGCGAATGGAGCGCTTCTCGTCGGGCGGCAAGTAATCGAATTCGACGGGCGCCCCCTGCTCGGCGAGAGCGAGCGTTAGGCCCCGCAGCACGCGCTGTCTAAACTCGCGAGGCAGCGCCTTAAAGCCTTTTGTATAAATCATATAGCTGCAACGGTTCTTGAACAGCCTGCTCTCCAGCTCCAACTCCCTCAGGGAGCGCCCCGAGGGGCCGGCAATCCGCCGGGAAAGAAAGGTATTCCGCAGTTCCTCCTCCGGTTGCAGTCCACCCGCCGGAAGCGCCGCCTCTCCCTGAAAAAGAACATACCGCACCAATCGCCAGGCGATTTCATCAAGCTCCAGACGGTCCTGGGGCCGGATTGATCCGTCCCCCGCGGCAAGGGCATCCCGGGTCCGGTAAAGCCCGAGCGTGACAAGGTTATGGAACCCGATCTGGTGCTCATGGAGGAGGTGGGCGAACAAGTCACTCGTCTGGGCGGGATACCGTCCCCAGTCGAATCGCTTTCCCGGCGGATTCCCATAGGTGGAGTAGCCACCATCGACCGCCGTGCCAAGCAGGTTTCCCAAATGCTGCCCCTGCTCGTGCGCGCCGGTGACATGCCATCCCCCCAGACGCTCCGCAAGCGGAATGGTGTGGCCAGCCACCTCACGGCGGAACCCGTCAAGGCTCGCCCCGGAGTTCACGGTCGCAATCACAGATTCGGCCACCAACCCGGGCACGCCCCAGCTGGTCCGGCCGGCATGGCAGTTCATACACCGCTCCGTCCGTTGTTGCTGCAAGCGTCCGGAGGCACCCGCCTGCGCCAGATAGAACACCGGCCCCAATGAAGGGTCGATCGCCGCGATTTCCAAGCGACCTCCGGGCACGTACCCGACGTAAACCTCCTCGTTGAAAAAAATCGCCCGGGGGTTTGAGGGCAGGATGAGGCCGCTTTGGAGACTGGTGGCGGAATAAGCGAGGATCTGCGAGCTCTTGGGAACGTTGAGGGCCCTCAGGAGCGATACGACCTGTTCCCGGGCGTCCCCGGCCAAAGGGGGCAGGCTGCCGTCCTGTTGTTTGGCAAGCAACGCGGCAAAGGCGTCCGCGGGCGAACGGTTCCAGTAGTCATGCGGTGCTTCCGAGAACCGATGCACCGGGATTTCAGCACGGGCCGTGTTCAGCACCAGCCCCTGCGCAAAGCCGAGAGCGATCCCGAGGCGAAAAAAGAGGGGGGACATGAGACGAAGGTGGAAGCGACTGCAGCCAAAATAAAAAGGGGCTGCCCCGACCGAAGGTCTTGGCAGCCCTTTTTTCGAGGCGCTCATTGCGAATGCCTCATTCGAGCAAGGCTTACTTTTCGGTGCCTTCCTTCGCCTGCAGCCATCCGCTAATTCCCGCGGAGAGGTGCTTCACGTTGGTGTAGCCCAGCTTCGTGGCAGCGTTTGCCGCGCGGGTGTAGGCATTGCAGGAGGGACCGCCGCAGTAGGCGACGATCAATGCGTCCTTTTCTTTGGGCAGCGCCGAGGCGAGATCTCCCTGAACGGAGGCGAAATTGAGCGCGGTGGGGATGTGACCGTTCTTGTAGGATTCACCGCCGTTCACATCGATCACCGTGACCTTTTTCTCCGCGATCGCCTTTTTCAGCTCAGCGATGCTGATGTCGGGGAACTCGGCGGCAAGAAGCGCGATCGGAGCGATCGCAAGTGCGAACAGGGTAGCGAGGAATTTCTTCATGTTTGACGTCTTTGGGGGTTCAGGGATGGTTTGTTTTGCTGGAGACCAACGCCTGTTAGAATGCGCCAGCTTCCGATTGTTTCCACCCTTTTTTTGTTCACCTATTAGCCGGAAAAATACGCGGACCGAAACAACCGACCCCTTTTCAAAAGCGCCATGAAATCATCCGTGCTCCGCATCAAGGCGGTGCCAAACGCCCCGCGGGACGAGGTGCAGGGCTGGCTGGGTGAGACCCTCAAGGTCCGCATTCATGCGCCTCCAACCGAGGGGAAAGCCAACGAGAGGCTGTGCGCCTTCATGGCGGAGACCCTTTCCCTACCCAGGGGCGCGGTCACTCTGGCAACGGGCGCTTCCTCCCGAGAAAAGCGTCTCGCGATCACGGGCTTGTCGGAACAGGAGGTGCGGGAGCGACTTGCCTAGTCGATACCCAACTTGGTTCGCCCAGCGGGCGAGATGCGCTCGGGCCCCCAGGGCGGATCCCACACCAACTGCACGTCCGCCTCGGCCACACCCGGCAGGGCACTCAGACGCTGCCGGGCATCCGCCGCAAGTGCAGGCCCCATCCCGCAACCCGGAGCGGTGAGCGTCATCTGGACGGTCACTTTCCGCAACTCCCCGCCGCCCACGGATTCGGCTGACAAATCATAAATGAGCCCGAGATCCACAATATTGACTGGGATCTCGGGATCGTAGACTTCCCGGAGCGCCCCCCAGAGCGACTCTTCCGAGTAAGGCCCCTCCGCCGCAACAGCCTTTTCGACGGGTTCCCTGCCGAGGGCGTCGGCGTCTTCCGCTGCGATCCGGTAGAGCCCACCGGGAGAGGCGTGTACCGTGAAAGTGCCGCCGAGAGACTGGGTGATTGTCACCGGCGTGCCCT
>JBILKV010000295.1:0-4379 GCA_044376515.1 Chthoniobacteraceae bacterium
TCCAACCCGATGTCTCAGCGCTCTCCCAGTGCCTGTCATTCCGGGCAGGTTTGAGTTGGACAGCCCTTCACCTCGCAAAAACGAGACGTGTCCGTGCACCCATCGAAAACAGCGAAGAACCGGGCGATGGCCGATAACAGTCTCAGGCTAATGCTTTTTTGTAAGGCAAGAGAGCCGGCGCGAACGGTCTTGCCCGTGAGGTGTTGCAGGATGCCGTGCTCGATGTTTGGGAGCGAGGGGACGGAAGCTTTCCCGAGCCCGCGCGGGTGTTTGTTGCGGTTCCTCGCTGGGCGACGGATCCGGCGCTTCGAAACCAGCGCCACCTGCAGAGGGATGGCGGGCTCCGACCCGGGTGGGAGAATCGGGCGGTGGATGCCCTTCCTGAATGGGGCGTCGTCGGCAACCTTGGATTTCAGGGGAGAAGATCGCATCCTGCGCCCATGCTTCCGAGTAACCGAATCCTTGTCCTTTTTGACTCACACACAGGAAACGTGGCGAGAATGGCCGAGTTGGTCCGCGAGGGAGCCTTGCAGATCCCACAGACCGAGGTGCGGATGCTGCGCGTTGAGGAGGCCTCGGCGGAGGATTTGGTGTGGTGTCACGGGATTGCAGTGGGAAGTCCCACGAACATGGGGATCCTTTCCTGGAAGATGAAGCGCTTCTGGGACGAGATCGCCGGGACGCAGTGGATGAAAATTGACGGGAAAATTGGATGCGCCTTCAGCAGCGCGGGCGGGTGGGGGGGAGGGATGGAACTGGCCTGTCAGTCGATCCTGACCATTCTCATGAACTTCGGCTTTCTTGTGTTTGGCGTGACCGACTATTCGGGCAACAAAATGACCCTCCACTACGGGGCTGTTGCCGCCAAGGAGCCCCGCGAGGCGGAGATCGGGGAGGCCTGCCGTATTCTGGGCCGCCGCCTTGCTGAATGGACCGCCCTTTACATCCACGGCCGACATGATCAAAACCCCCTCAAGAAAGACACGCCCCGGCTGCCCCCGCACTAAGGTGTGTTTCTGGGAGATCGACCTTCGGATTGAAACCCTGCCGGCGGCATCGGGGGGCGGCCCGGGCCCGCCGGGCTTCCTCCGGGCACGCCGGGCTTCCTTACTCGCAAGCCTGCAGGGGTCTGCGCAGCCCCTGCGAAACGCGGTGGGTTCGCCCCTGAGGCCCCCCACTTGAGAACGCCCGGAAGGGAACAGAGCCCCTGGCTCCACCGCGCACCGCGGCCGCGCACCACTTCCCAGAATGCGCCAATTTGGCACTTAAATCTCTGAGCGGGTCCCGCAGGGTCCCACCTCTGTGGGTCAAAGTGTCCAGCCCTTCAGAGAAGGATCCTTGGCAGGTTTCCTGCACTACACAACCACGTCACCTTCTGCATCCGTAGCCGCGATATGAAACCAGAACGCTTCACCGAAAAGTTCCAGCAAGCCCTGGAAGCCGCCCTTGCCAACGCGACCCGCCGCCGCCACACGGAGGTGGACAACGAACACCTGCTCGAGGCCCTGCTCGCCCAACCCGAGGGCGTCGCCAAACCGCTCCTGGAGCGCGCGGGCGTTTCGCTGCCGGAACTCCAGCAGAAGCTCTCCGCGGAGCTGGACCGGCGCGCCACCCTTCAAACGGCCGCCGCCTCGGTCGCCTCCGCCCGCGACCTCGCGACGGTCATCACGGCCGCCTCCGATGAAATGAACCGGCTCAAGGACGAGTACCTCAGCGCCGAACACTACCTGCTCGCCATCGCTCAGGCCCGTCTGCCTGTCGCGCGGATGCTGCAGGAGACAGGCCTCACCCATCAGGGCTTGCTCGGCGCCCTCCAAAAGGTGCGCGGCTCCCACCGGATCTCCGACCAGAACCCGGAGGAAAAATACCAGGCCCTTGAAAAATACGGTCGCGACCTCACCGCCATGGCGCAGCGGGGCAAGATAGACCCAGTCATTGGCCGCGACTCGGAGATCCGCCGCGTGATGCAGGTGCTTTCGCGCCGGACCAAAAACAACCCGGTGCTCATTGGCGAACCGGGTACCGGAAAAACCGCGATTGCCGAGGGACTGGCGCGCCGGATTGTTTCCGGGGACGTGCCGGAGTCCCTCAAAAACAAGCGGCTCATTTCCATGGATATCGGGGCGATGGTCGCGGGGGCGAAGTTTCGCGGTGAGTTCGAGGACCGGCTCAAGGCGTTTTTGAAAGACGTGGAATCCTCTCAGGGCCAGGTGATCCTGTTTATCGACGAGCTGCATACGATCGTGGGCGCAGGCGCTGCGGAAGGCTCCATGGACGCCTCCAACATGCTCAAGCCCGCCCTGGCTCGCGGGGAACTGCGCACCATCGGCGCCACCACGCTCAACGAATACCGCAAGCATATCGAGAAAGACCCGGCCCTCGAGCGGCGGTTCCAGCCGGTGTTCGTGGACGAGCCGAGCGTGGAGGATTCCATCGCGATTTTGCGCGGCCTCAAAGAGCGCTACGAGGTCCACCACGGGGTGCGCATCGCCGATTCGGCAATCGTGGCGGCGGCCACCCTGTCGCACCGCTACATTGCCGACCGCTTCCTGCCCGACAAGGCGGTGGACCTCATGGACGAGGCGGCGGCCCGTCTTAAGATCGAGCTTGAATCCATGCCGGCCGAGATCGACCAGCTCGAGCGCCAGAGCATGCAGCTTGAAATGGAGCGGCAGGCCCTCCAGAAGGAAAAGGACGCGGCCAGCAGAGAGCGGCTGGAAAAACTCGAAAAGGAGCTGGCCGTGGTCAAGGAGGAGGGCAGCCGCCTCAAATCCCAGTGGCTCAACGAAAAGGCAGAGATCGAAAAGGTCCGCCAGCTCAACGCGGAACTGGAGCGGCTCAAACTCGAACTGGAACAGGCCCAGCGCAAGGGCGATCTGGCCAAGGCCAGCGAAGTCCAGTACGGCTCCATTCCCGAGGCTCAGCGCAAGGCGCAGGAACAGAGCGCCCTCCTGCATGCCGCGCAGACCGAGGGCCGCGCGCTCCTGCGCGAGGAGGTCACCGAGGAAAACATCGCCCAGGTCATCTCCGCCTGGACGGGTATCCCAGTCACCAACCTGCGCGAGGGCGAGCGCGAGCGTCTGGTCCACATGGAGGAGCGCCTCGGCGCGCGGGTCATCGGCCAGAGACAGGCGGTCAAGGCCGTCTCCAACGCTGTGCGGCGCGCGCGCGCGGGCCTGCAGGATCCCAATCGTCCGATCGGGTCCTTTATTTTTCTTGGCCCCACCGGGGTCGGCAAGACGGAGCTGGCGAAAGCGCTGGCGGCATTTCTCTTTGACGATGAGGCCGCCTTGGTGCGCATCGACATGAGCGAGTACGGCGAGAAACACAGCGTGGCGCGATTGCTCGGGGCGCCTCCCGGCTACGTGGGTTTCGAGGAGGGAGGCCAATTGAGCGAGGCGGTCCGGCGCCGGCCTTATGCGGTGGTGCTGTTCGACGAAATCGAGAAGGCGCATCCGGAGGTGTTCAACGTCCTCCTGCAGGTGCTCGACGACGGGCGCATCACCGACGGCCAGGGGCGCACCGTCGACTTCAAAAACACCGTCATCATCCTCACCTCCAACATCGGCAGCCAGCACATCCTCGAAGCTGAAAACGCCGAACAACGGGAGGCGCTGGTGATGGAGGCGCTCCGTGCACATTTCCGGCCCGAGTTCCTCAACCGGATCGACGAGACCATTCTGTTTGACCGTCTCTCCGAAGCGGACCTGATGCGCATCGTCGAAATCCAACTACGCCACCTCGCAGGCCGGTTGGAGTCCCAAAAGCTCACCCTCAAACTCAGCGACGAGGTGCGGAAACTCCTCGCCGATGAGGGATACGACCCAGTCTATGGCGCCAGGCCTCTCAAGCGCACCATCCAGCGCCGGCTGCTGGACCCGCTCTCCCTGTTGCTGCTCGAGGGCAGGTTCTCCGAGGGGGCGACCATCCGCGCGGACCTGGAGGGTACGTCGATGAAGTTCGAGTCCTGAGGGACGCGGTGCGGCGGCGGGTCAGGCCGCTGGACAGAGCGGTAAAGAGGCCCCACGCGCTCCGCGGCGCCGCGTCACGCCCATTTGTCCCGGGCGGCCTCGGTGGTCAGGTTGCACACGAGGGCGGTTGACTCTTGTGCCGGGACGTCCTCTGAGCCCACGTATCTGAGTTTTCTGGATTATGAGCGATGGGAACCCCGTGAATTAATCGTTCCGCCTTGTTGCGAAATGCCGCGCGGATTTTCGCCAAATCTGACGCCCCGCAAGGGGCACTTCTCTTCCAGCCCATGGCAACGCCATGGGAAAACCGTCCCCAAAAAAGAATACGCCCTGAAAGGGCACCCTCACCTGCCCGGTCCATCCCAAAGCGTGGCTTCCTCATGGGGCGCCCTTTCAGGGCTTCATGGT
>JBILKV010000115.1:0-13194 GCA_044376515.1 Chthoniobacteraceae bacterium
GTAGGGTTAGCATTGAGAGGTGGTATGAGCCCCGTGGATCAACCGTTCCGCCTTGTTCAGAAAACCGGCGCGACTACTCCCCAAATCCGACGCCCCGCAAGGGGCACTTCTCTTCCAGCCCATGGCAACGCCATGGGAAATCATCACCAAAAACAACACGCCCTTGCAAGGGCACCCCAACCTTTCAGGGCCCTTCCAAAAGGCGGCATCATCAGGGGGCGCCCCTGTAGGGCTTCCGACTGTCTAACGGATCGATCCCATGGCGTTGCCATGGGCTGCGAGGCGTCTGCCCCTCTGGGGCGAATACACTCCGGTTAGCGTTGAGAGGTGGTGTCAGGCGCGCCCGGTTCCGCTCAAATTTGAACTGAGAAAACGTGTAGTGCCGACCTTTTAAACACAAAGACTGAAACTGAGAGGTTTAGCTTTTTTTAACCTCTCCAGTCCGCGAAGTAGGGTTAGCATTGAGAGGTGGTATGAGCCCCGTGGATCAACCGTTCCGCCTTGTTCAGAAAACCGGCGCGGCTGCTCCCCAAATCCGACGCCCCGCAAGGGGCACTTCTCTTCCAGCCCATGGCAACGCCATGGGAAATCATCACCAAAAACAACACGCCCTGCAAGGGCACCCCAACCTTTCAGGGCCCTTCCAAAAGGCGGCTGTCAGGGGGCGCCCCTGTAGGGCTTGCGACTGTCTAACGGTTCGATCCCATGGCGTCGCCATGGGCTGCGAGGCGTCTGCCCCTCTGGGGCGAATACACTCCGGTTAGCGTTGAGAGGTGGTGTCAGGCGCGCCCGGTTCCGCTTTCCACGCTCCGCTGCCCCGTGTGCGGGTGATTGGCTGTCCGGATCTAGCCTTGGGCGGTCTGCTGGGTGGGGAGGCGTAGCAGCAGGACACACACAAGGGAGGCGGCAACCAGCGAGGCACCGGCCGAAAACGAGGCGAGGTAGCCCGCCTGAATGGTGTCAAACAGTTCGCCCTGCAACGGACGGGCCAGGGTTGAGAAGGCTGCGGGCAAGGGCACGACGGCCAGTGCGGGGCCCAGAAACCTGCCAAGGCTCCCAGCGGAGGTCATCAGGCCCATCAGACGGCCCTGGGCGCCTCCGTGAACGAAGCGGGAAGCCATGCCACTGAGGGTGGGCGTGAGGAGGCCGTTGCCAAGGGCCATCAGGGCGCAACTACCCAGAAAAGCGTTTTTGCCGGACACGCGGGGCAGCCAGAAGAGGCTGAGACTCAGGCAGAAAGCACCCGCGGCGGCCACCTGTTTTTCGATGTTGCGTTTGAGGAGGCGGCGCAGGAGGCCGCCCTGAACCAACACGGCGAGGACGCCGACAAAGGCGAAGGCGTAGCTGATTTCACGGATCGTCCAGCCGAAGTGATCGCCGCAGAAGAGCGCGAAAAGCACGTGGATAAAGGCGAAACCCGTGGTGGAAAGGAGGCTGGCGACGAGCAGGAGCAGGATGAAGGCGCGGCGGTTTTCACCAAACACCTCGCCCAGGGAGACATCCGTACGGGTGGCACGGCGTTTTTCCGGGGTGTAGGTTTCAGGCAGGCGCACCCAGATGAGGAGGGCGTTGAGGAGGGAAAGGATCCCGGCGGCGTGGAAGGGGGCCTGGGAGGAGACCGTGCCCAGGAGGCCGCCGAGGGCGGGCCCCATGATGAAGCCCAAGCCGAAGGCGGCGCCGATGATTCCCATGGCTTTGGAGCGGTTTTCCGGGGGCGTGACATCAGCAATGCAAGCCTGTGCCGTGGCGATGTTTCCGCCGCTGGCCCCGTCGATGATGCGGCCCAGAAACAGCATCCAGGGGGCGTCCGCCACGCCGATGACAAAGAAGCCGACTGCGCTCCCGATGACACTCAGCAAAAGGACAGGCTTGCGGCCGATCCGGTCGGAGAGCTTGCCAAAGAGCGGCGCGAAAAAGAGTTGGACGAGGGAGAAGATGCCCACGAGCCAGCCGAGCTGCGGGGGGCTCAGGTGAAAGCGATCGGAAGCCGCATAGACTGGGAGGACGGGGATGACGATCCCGAAGCCCACCATGCTGATGAAGACCGTGAGAAAAATGATGCCGATGGGAGAGCGGGAAGGCTGCATGTGGAGAAGGTCGCCAAGTGTTCCCGAGATGGGGGCGGAATCAACCCCACATTCACAAAGAGACCCTCCGTAGACGGGCTCCCTCCCCGAAAGGGGGAGGCCGGCACTTAATATTGGTTATCGAGTGTGACGCGCAGCGCTTCGATTCGGCTGGTCCCGTTGGGTGCAGGCCGAAGCGAGGAGGTGGGAAGGCCGCTTCCGAGCACGTTATTCACGGGTTCCAGCCGGGCGTTCTTGCCCCTGTAAATAAACCCGACATATCCGCCCGCGGAGCTTGGAGTCCAATTGGAGGAAGGAAGAATATCTCTTCTCTGGATGAACACCGCTGCAATGGTACAGGCGAGCTCGGGCAGCTGCTTTTCACGCGTGGAGTTGAGCGCGAAGTCAGGGCCGAGGGAGGGTATGGTTTCGAGGTACGGTGCCGTAGTCTCTATCATGCCTCCAAAGAGGAGGCCCGTTTGCCCATCAACGCTAACCTGCGGCACATCTTTCGGTGGTACGACTGGGGAGGTAGGCCAGTTGGGTACAAGACCAGTCTTGTAGAGGGATGAGTCGGGGAACGTCATGGTCGGCTTGAGCTGATCGGTGTTCAGCACGCTGCTGGGCAGGTTGGCAAGGTACGGCGACTGGGAATCGTAGAAGTAACCGGCGACCAGATTGGGCGTGTACTCCAGGATGTTGGTATCAGTGTTCAATCCCGCGACCCCCACGGAGCCGTACACCCTCGGCCCGTTGAAGATCATGGCGCCGTAGACGGGAGCGGTCGCGGAGTCGCCCCGCAGCCAGATGGGGAAGGACTGGCTGGTGCTGCGCCTGAGCAAAAGCTCCGTGAGCGCTTCGGTAGCCTGTCCGGACAACAGAGTGGAAGTCGGCCGGAACGGCTTGGCCATTTCAAGCGCCGGGTAGATCACTGGGATCCCTGCCAAGGGGTCGGCCAACATCAACACGTCGGGGCCTTCCATCTGCGGCGTGATGAAGGCGCGCCCCAAGACCGACGACGCCGTCACTTTGGTGCCGTTGGCGAGGTACCCCCGCAAGATCACGGCCCCCGTACCGGCCCTGATTTGGACGGAAAGCACCGCGGCCTGTCCATAGCTTGATTCTTTTGTCTCCCCGTTGGTTTCGCGGTACGCAGCCGCAGTGAAATACATGGGGGTGGCGGAGGCAGCCTGGGTGGTCTCGATCTCCTGAATATCGGCGCTCAAAGCCTCTACCGCCCCGGAGACGCCGGCAGCCGCGCAGTAGAGTGTCTGCCCAACCGGGATCAATGGGGGGGTGGCCATCAGGACGTCCTTCAGCACCAGGTGCACTACATTGTCCACGTAGTCCTGGTCGCGGTTGGCCGGCTCCGTATTAAAGGCGATGGAGCCCTCCAGATTCCAGACGGTCCCCCTGAGCGTGGTGGTGATGCGGAAGGTGCCGCGCATTTCGGCATCCAACGCCGTGGTGAAACCCATGATCCGGTTTTCAATCTGAATCTGGCCGCTGACCGCGCCCGAAGCGCTGACCGAGCAGGTGAAAAGTCCGCGAACCTTACCAAACGCCATTTCCATCTCTCTGGGCCTGAAGAAATCGCCGTCCTTGGAATCTGCCACCGCCCATTCGTCCTCGGGAATCCACGGGGCCTCGAGCGTCAGCAGGCCGGTGTAGGTGCCCGTGTAGGGACGACTCAGAACGGGCGAAATGGAGACATCCGCCGCCGGCATCACAAACTGGGCAGCCCGCGCGGGCAACCGGGTGGAAACCGTTTCGTTGTTCGCTTTGGTGTAGGAAATGCTCCAGCCCTGGAGGAGTTTAGCCGAGGGAGCCATCCCGGAGATCGTCACTCGAGTCCCTGGAGCAAACCCCGCAGCGGGGAGCGTCGGGGTCACGATGGGAGTTGTTCTCATCTGCTCGGTCCCTGACAGCGAGACGGCGTACCTTCTGGCCGCACCGGAGACCCTCACGGCGTACGAGGGGCTTTCGCGGGTGCCGGCCACGCCGGTGGCCACCACGGTGTACGAGCCCGCCTGGCCCGGATCGATGTTGGGAAGCGTCAGTTTCTGGGACCCGGCACCGAGGATCTGGTTGCCATTCACCTTCCATTGGTAGCTGTACGCCGCCTCCTTGTCCGTCACCGCCGCGCTGAGGGTCACCGTCCCGCCGGCAGTGAAAGTTCCTCCGGTGGCGAGGGGCTCGGGCGGGCCGACCCATGCCGGGTTATCAGCGAGGGGGGCCGAAATGACCGGATCTGGAGGGCCCTCGACCCGAACGAGGATCTCCTCGCTGACGACAGGGGGCAGCCCAGCGACAGCGAGCGCGTTGTTGGTTACCTCCGCGTAATAACGGTACAGGGTCCCCGCCGATTCCCTGAAGGGGGGAAGGACATAAATAGGAGACACGGCGCCGGTTAGCTTTTCGGGAATGGGCCATTTGTCGGTTTTTCTATACCACTGATAGCGTGGAACCGGAGCGCCTTCCGCGGCCACCTGCAGAACCAGCCGCTGCTGGCCAAGGTTCCCCACACGCAGCACCGGTTGCGTCAGCAGGCCCGCTGCGGGCGCTGCGGCGGCTCTGGGCCCCGCAGCCACCATGCCGGCGAAGGCCGCGTTGAGGTTGGGCGTGGAGGCCGCAAGGAGTTTGCCCAACGGTTGGATGGTCACGGAGGGCTTGCCGCTTGCTTTGAGGCTCCAACCGGCAGGGTTGCCCGGAAAGGGCTGTTCGGAGCCGCTGACGGCCCCGAAGACACGGGTGCCCATTTCGTTGCTCACCTCCAGCCTGTAAGTGCCCATGTCGGCCCTGCTCAGGGTGGGCACGCTCAGGGAGTTGGTTCCGGAGGTGAGGATTCTCCGGTCCCTGCGCCAGCGGTATTTCAAGGGCAGCGTGCGCGGGGACTGGAAGTCCGCCTTGAGAAAAAGGCTTCTCACTTCATTAAGGTCCGCCTCGTAGGAATCCCCGGAGACGTTCAGCGTGCCCACCTTGAAGACCTTGCTGGGGGGGCTGGCCACATACTCGGGGAGCGCTTTCACCACGACACGCCACGAAACACTCACCGACGCGGTACCGCTCACGAGCACCTGAGCGATGAACACCCCGTCTCCGTCTATGGGGTAATTCGCAATCGAGAGGGACCCGGAGGCGGGTTGGTTGCTGGGGACCGGATTGAAGCGACTCAGGTCGGTCACAGGAGTCGCCTCGCCAGCCGGCACGAAGCTCCACTTGTAATCGGGCTGCGGCGAGGCATCCACATTGACCGTCAGCGTGAGATTCGGGTCCTTGGTCTTGTCGACCACCCTGGACACCTGCGCGGTGCCGCCGGCAACGGTGGATCCGCCATCCCCGTTCATGGAAAGGACCTTCAGCGTGGCCGGCCGCTCCACATCGAGGAACACGAGTTTGCTGTCGTCCGAAGCCCCGTAGTTGGTAGCCCTCAAGTAATAATACCCGCGGTGGGAGGAGTCCACCTTATCGATGGTGAGGATGTGGCTCGTCCCGGTGCTAACGGCGGTCCCGCCACTAGTAGTGGGTGTGTCGTTCCTGTACCACTGCAAGGCTGGCGTTGGATTTCCGATGACCGCGCTGGAGCCTGCCGTCAGGAAAAGGCTCACCGCCCCGCCGCTTTTCACGGGGGTCTCCGTGGGCGCCACGCCGTTGACCCGGAGGGACAGGTCCTTGGAGGAGAGAGCGGCGGGATAACGGATCGACAGGCCGGTGCCATTGGAAAGATCTTCAGCCGCGTAAATCTGTCTGTCGCCGCCCGAGCCCAACCGTGCTGCCTTGTTCAAATAAAGTACGGGAGACCCCGGCGTGGAAGAGTCAATTCTTTCAATGATGGTGTTGTCAGCAAACAAGCTTCCAGTGTCGACCAGATGCATTTTTTCCGACAAGTTCGACAAGTTGTACGCAGAATCCACCACCCTGACGGTCTGCGTAACCGCCGTCCAGGAGCCAGAGACGGTCACAGTACCGGTCAGCAAGGTGCCGGTCTGCACGGCAGCGGTAAAGGTGACCGGGGTGTTTTGGTCTGTACTGGCTAGAGTATCGAGGGTGAGGAGGGTGCCCCCGTTGACGGCAGTGACGGCAGTGATCTTGGTGCCTTGCTTAAACCCGCTGCCGCTGAGGATCATTCCCGGGTAAAGCGTCCCGCTGGAGGTGACAACCGCCACTGTCTGCGGCGGGGCGCCGGTCCAGTTGGCTCGCATGCCGGTTTTTTCGACTATGGGGTCCAGCGTAAGGGTCGGCTCCGAACGCATCTTGACATCTACCCGAAACCGCAGGCGCGGGAGAACGCCGACGAGGGAATTCTGGAACTTCGAGATGGCCAGGCGGGCGGTGGTGGAACCGCGGATGATCGTGGCGTCATTATTGCCCAGCAACGGGTGCAAGCGGGGCTGGAGGCTGATGAGTTCATCGGACAGGTTTTCCCAGTTATCGACCCCGTTCGGCGCTTCCCGTCCCACCTGCCACTGGTAGGTCACCTGGTCGGCGGGCAGGATGTCTGCCGAAACATAAACGTCCATGCCCTTCTGAAGATCCGTGAGGGGTACGTTAGGTTTGGACTGCTCCACAATGCGGTAGCCGGGTGCGAGAAACTTGGGCCGGTCACCTGCCGTCGCCACATACACAAAGGACTGCGGCAGCTCGATTTCGTCACTAAACGAGTTGGTGACCACAAGCGCGTAGACGCCGGCGTCCTGGTAGCCAATGTCTTCCACATAGAGCGTATCGGTCAGGCTGCCCGAGATCGTGCCGCCCGAGACAGCCGGCCCGTCGGTCATCCAGAGCGCGTCCTTTTTCCACTTGAAACTGAACCCAGGATTGCTCGAGAAATCCCGGTTTCCCGAATGCCCAACGATCCCGGCCACCAATGAGGAGTCACCGAGCCATTCCCCGTCGCCGGCGACACGCACCTTGCGGATCACGTGGTTGTTGGTGTCGGCCACCATCAAGGAGCCATCGTTGTTGAAGGAAATTCCCGCGGGATAATAGAAGACCGCGCCGGGCCCGAGCCCGTCCCCTTTGCCGGTGCCCTGCGGGCCATTGGGCCCGAATGCGGTAGGGCCGTAGTAACCGCTTCCGGCCACATCATCCACCTCCCAGGGTTTTCTGGGAGGGTCAGACTGCACGGTGCCAGACTGGATGGTGCGAGGGCTGTAGGGCAGGTTGACCCGGCGCAGGGAGTGCGTGCCAAATTCGGAGAAGTAAAGGAGTTTATTGTACGGGTCCAACGCAAGCCCGACGGGGAAATTCAACCGGGCTGCGGTCTCCACTCCGTTGACATATCCTTTGGCCCCGACAAACCCAACGACCGTCCGCGCGGTCCACTGGCCATTCTCGCTGACGAGTTGCCGGATGACATGATTGACCGTGTCGGCGATGTAGAGCGTATCGGCGCGGGTTATGGGGTCCTTCATGAAAACGATTCCGCGCGGGGAATAGAATTTGGCATCCGTGGCGGAAACCGCGATGCCCTGCCACCCCGGAGTATTGCCGAGTCCCGCAATGTTCTGGCAGCCCGGGGTTCCGGGATCCCCTTTGGAGGTGTCGAGACTGCCGTCACTCGCGTTCGCGTTCAAATAGAGTTTCTTAACCGAGTAGCTGGAGGAATCCATCACGTAGAGGACCGGCGGGTTGTCCACCGGGTCGCTGCTGCTGCCCGCAAAGACAATGCCCCTCGGGCTGTTCAGTTTGCCGGGCGTTGGAAGAGGCGCTGGTGGATCCCCGTAAACGGAGAAGACCTCCGCGCTCCCCCCGGACACGCGGATTCCCCGGATCATGTGGTTGCCAGTGTCGGCGACGTAAATGACGCCGGTGTCGGAGACCGTCAGGGCCTCGGGCGCCCTAAAGCGTGGTTCGTTCAGAAATCCGGGAGTGTTGCTGGGCAGAAACCGGTAGCCTGTTTCGCCTTGGTTCGATGTCCCGTTAACAAACCCGGGGGGATGAAACCCGGGGGAAGGGAGTCGTTCGTAGCCCGCCCAGGCCGTCCGGTTCGTGGCTGCACCCGTGTAGGAACGGTCATTCAAACTCGTATCCAACAAATCAGCCTCCAGCGGTTGCCCGTCGATACCCGCCACGGTTGTTGTTCTCCCACCCGGGCTCAGCCTGCGGATACAATGGTTGAGAGTGTCCGCAACGTAGGTGAAGCCGTCCGCATCCGTTGCCGTGGCAAACGGGGTGTTGAAAAGGGCCGAAACCTGACTTTTCATGTCTGCGTAGAGTTTCAAGCTGGGACGGGGATTCGACCCCGGAGCGGCGAGCGACCTCGACGGGGGCACCGAAACAATCTTCATTGCGTCAGCGGGATCCGCCGCAACCACCGAAAGATGTGCCTCGTTGCTGGAGATCCTCGGGGCGCTTCGTTTGCCCACGCGTGTTCTGGCGGAGTAGACGCCTGCACTGGCGGCCGTCAGATTGTCCACCCTCAGTTCCGACTTCCAGACGGCCATGTAATCTGCATCGCTGTTCGGAAGAGGTAAGGGCCGTAAGGCGTATTTGACTGCCGAGTCTACCAAATAACCGGCTGGCGTCCCCGCGTAGGGATTCCACAGCTGAGGCTCGGTGGTGGTACCAGACGTGTACGTCTGCAGCACCGGCTTTAGTTCGGAAAGCGCAACCCCGTCTTTGAACCAATCTACCTCGATATCTGCATCCTTTGCGCCATACGCGAAAATGATGGTGAAAACGGCGCTCCCGCCCTCTCTCTCGAACGTCGAAACCGGCTGTTGGTAAATGTACTCTGGGAGCCCGCGGATGGTCTGCGCCAAGGCTTCCGGCAAGCTCCCGCTGCACAGCATGACAAACACGAAAAGGAATGCCGGCAGCCAACCAAACCGATTGCCGCAGATGTTTAGGCGCTTCATGATAAAGGGGGTTAGGATAAAATATAGCAGATGCTGTGCCCCAACCAAGTGTCAATCGGTGGCAACTGCACAAGGGCGCGGACAAGGGCGCGGACAAGGGCACGGACAAGGGGGATTGCGGGAATCCCAAACGGTTCCCGCCACCCTTGCTCCATCCTATATTTCGCCGGAAGCCTTCCGAACGCGCTTCCGGGCTTCGCCCGCGGGCCCTGCCGGTCAGCCCTTTGGATCGGCCAAGAGCCGTTCCAGCAGCACGTTGAGGCGGCCCAGCATGGCGCGGGGATCCTCCATCAAGCCGGCCGCTGCGAGCGCGCCGTCGAGGAGCTGTTCGCCGACCTGCCGGGCCAGGGCGGCGTCGGAATGGCGCAATCCCTCGAGGCGCACCACCAGGGCATGGTCGGGATTGAGCTCGAAATCGGGCTTCTGTTCGCCGCCCAGACCGGCCTCCTGCCCCATGAGCTTCATCATGCGCCGCACCTGGGGGTTGAGCGTCCCCTCGGCTTCGCGCACGGCAGCCGGGCTGCCGACGAGGCGCTGGCTGGAACGCACCTCCCCCACCCGGTCCCCAAAGACCTCCTTGAGGAAAGCCGCCAGCCCGGCGGCCTGCGCCTCGGAAAGGCTGCGACTCTGATCTGCAGGACGGTCCACCTTGACGTCGGCCTTGGAGGCGGCCACGAGGTTTTTGCCATCGAAGGTGTGCAGGTGGTCGAGGACCATTTCATCGCGGGGATCCTCGAGGAAAAGCACCTCCCAGTGCGAAGCGCGGAAGGCCTCAAAGTCGGGGCTGGCCTCCGCGGCCTCGCGGGTGGGGGCCGTGAGGTAGTAGAGGTCCTTCTGTCCCTCGGGCATGCGGGCGATGTAGTCGGCGAGGGAGGTGAGCCTGTCCCCTTCCGTGTAGGAACTCTTAAACCGCAGGAGTTTGGCAACGGCCTCGCGGTGCGACCAGTCGGTGGCGACGCCCTCCTTGAGGCAGTGGCCGTGCTGGGCAAAGAACCGGGCGTAGGCGTCGGCATCGGCGCCGGCCTCCTCATCGAGCCATTTGAGGACGCGCTTGGTGAGGACCTCGTTGAGTTTCCGCATCAGGGCGGTGTCCTGCATCGTTTCGCGGGAAATGTTAAGAGGGAGGTCCTCGCTGTCGACGACGCCCTTGAGGAAACGCAACCACTCGGGCAGGAGGCCCTTGGCCTTGGGTGTGATGAGCACCCGCTTGCAGTAAAGGTGCACCTCGCCCTCCTGGCGGCTCATCGAAAGCAGTTCGGTGCTGCGCTCCGGGACAAAGAGCACCGCCTTGATCGAGAGCGGGGCGTCCGCGTTGAAATGCAGCCGGTACTGCGGTCCGGAGGAGTCATGCCCGATGTACTTGTAAAACTCAGTGTAGTCCTCCTCGCTGATCTCGGAGCGGTTCTTGGTCCACAGCGGCTGGATCGTGTTGACCGGCTTGCCGTTGAGCTCGATGGGAAACGAGACAAAGTTGGAGTAGCGCTTGATGATGGTCTCGATCCGGTAGCCGCTCGCAAACTCCTTTTCCCGCAGCTGCAGCACGATTTTGGTGCCGCGCTCCAGGTCGGCGGCGGGGGCCACCGAATAGCCGGTCTTGCCGTCGCTTTCCCACTTCCAGCCCTGTTCCTCCGGCTTATAGGACCGGGTGTAGACGGTGACGGTGTCGGCCACCATGAAGGCGGAGTAAAAGCCCACGCCAAACTGGCCGATGAGGTGGGTGTCCCCCTTGTGTTTTTGGATCTGCTCCAGAAACGCCTTGGAACCGGAATGCGCGATGGTGCCGAGGTTTTCGATCAATTCGGCGTGGGTCATCCCGACACCGGTGTCGGTAATGGTGACCGTGTGGGCCGTGTCATCGGTGGTGACCAGAATCTGGAGGGGCCGCTCCGGGTCGAGCACCGACGTCTCGGCGGTCTGCCTCAGGAACTGGAGCTTCTCGTTCGCGTCGGCCGCGTTGGAGATGAGTTCGCGGACAAAGATTTCTTTGTCCGTGTAGAGGGAGTGGATGACGATCTCGAGAAGTTGGGCGATCTCTGCTTGGAATCCGTGTTGCTCAGGTTGGGACATAGGACCGCGGAGTTTACACGATCCGGGGAAGCCTGAAAAGGGGCCGAATGGGCCACAGGGAGAACGTTTTTCCAACCCGCGTCTGCGGCGGAGTGGCGGACAGGAAAACCCGCCTTTTTCGTGGCACCCTCGTTGCCCCGGCCGGTGCGCAGGAAGGGGCTAGAAGCCGATGGTGAAATTGATGCCGCCGCGGAACACGTTTTTGCCTTGGAGGAATTCCTGCTCTCCGTAGAGGCGGAGGGTCCGGCGGTCGCCGATGCCGAGTTCGAGGGCCCCGCCGACGCGCAGGAGGTCGGAGGCGCTGCCGCTGCCGCTCACCCTCCAGCGGGCCGCCTCGAGGCCCTGCCAGGACACCGAAAGGTTACGGGACTCCGTCCTGAAGTCATGGACCCAGGCGGCACTGCCGGTCAGGCGGACCGGAACCCGCCCGAGCTTGCCTTCCCGCGCGAGATCGAGGCCGATGCGTGACAAGGCCGTGGCGTTCCACTTGACGTCCGACCTGATGCCAAGAGGCCCGACGCCTTCGATCCGCGACTTGCCAAAGCGCATTCCAGTGTAAGCCAAACGCGCGCTGGGCACCAAACTCCAGCGGCTTGCCTCGGGGGCCAGCTGGCCCCCGAGGCCGGCCTGCATGAGCCACTCCTGCGTTTCCATGAGGGCGCGGCCCGTCAGCATGCCAACCGTCCCGCCATTGATGGCGAGCTGGGTCTGGCGGATCACGTTTTCAGCCTCGCCGTAGAAGCCGGAGACGTCGGCAAACAGGCGCTGCCCCACCGGCACGCTCAGGTAGGTGCCCAGGTGCCAGCTGGTGGAGCGCACCGAGGCGTTGGGCTGGTTGAGCTGGGTGGTGGCGAACCCGCTGGAGCCCATCATCCCAAAGGTGGCACGGCCAAAGCGGCGCTCCACGCCGGTCACGTCGCCGAAGGCGTTCAATGCGGAGCCGCCCTCGCCGGCGGCGAGGTTGGCCGACTTCGAACGGAAGCTCGCATACGCATTGGTCCAGGCGTTCCACTCGCCGCCGGTGCCGGTGGCCATCGAGAGCACCTCCTGCTCGCTCATGGTGGTGATGGCGGTGCCCAGCAGGTTGAGCCGGTCGGAGACGGTTTTTTGGACGTCCTGCACGCGGCTCAGCGAGATGGTGTACATTTCCGCGAAGGCCTTCGGGAACACGGCGTCGAGGGCCTCCAGCAGCCCCATCCCGCCGGGCAGTCCGGCGGCCACCACGGCCGGGTTGACCGCCGCAGCGGCTCCAGCGGGCAGGCTTGCCTCCGGAAGGCCCACCGCTTCCGGATTGGCCACCAGTTGCAACCCGTCGAAGTGCGCGATGATCTCCTCGATCTCCTTGTTGTAGGCGGCGGCGGCCACCAGCAGGTCCAGCCCCTGTCCCGCCTGAGCGCGGGCCTTGGTGTTTCCGAGGCTGGCGTAGGAATTGCGCTCCAACTCCACCCAAACCGCCACGGGATCCTTCCCGGCGGAAGCAGCCGCAGCACCGGGGCCGGCGGCTTGAGCCATGGTCTCTATCCTGGTCCCCGCGCTGTCGGTGTACACCAGCGTGGCACGCAGCGCCGCGCTCTGGCGCACCCCGTCAAAGCTCCCTGTGATGATGCCGCCCTTTGTTTCGAGGATCTTGAACGGCTCCTGTTTGCCAAACTTGGTCAGTCTGTTCCCGCCCTTGTCGGAGCTGGAGGACACCTTGGGGTCCACGATCCCGCCCTGCAGATGCACCGCCACTCCCGTTTCAGTCACCACGCTCAAGAGGTCATGGACCAGGGTGCCCGAGAAAGAGTATTCCGCCTGGTACACCGCCCCGCTGCCGACCTCCAGTTTCCCCTCAATGGTCTGGGTTCCCGGAGAATTGCCGGGGGCCAGGGTGGCGCTGCGACCGAGCTTGACGATGCCCCGGATGGTGCCGCTGCCCTTGAGTACCTGGGGCGCAGCCACTCCGCCGACACTGCCGCCGACCACCAGTCCGCCGGCCACCTTGGAGACATCCAAAACGGCGCCGCTGCCCTTGGTGGTGCCGACATCCAGGGTCCCCACGAGCGCCAGAGTGGTGGGCGAGGTGACCTGCAGCGTGCCGGCACCCAGACGGGCGGAACCGCCGACCATCACCGCCTCGGAGCCGAGTGTCAGTTGGCCTTGCCCGCGCTTCTCGAAAGCCGTCAGGGTCGCCCCGTTGATCGTGACCGAGGCACCGGGCG
>JBILKV010000022.1:0-37107 GCA_044376515.1 Chthoniobacteraceae bacterium
AAGGCAGCCAAACCCAAAGACACTTGTCTTAATCTGTCTATCTTACTGTCTTCATTCAGCCATTCCGCTGCACCTCACTTGAGGACAGTCTCGGAACCAATCTTTCAAAGAACAAAATTTTTTATCCCACTGCACTGCCACCACTTAAAGAACGGACAGCTGCTTTTGGGATTTCTTAGGCGCACACCGGAGTGTTTGCCGCCGCTCCCCTTTTCGGTTGCGGGAGGGAGAACTTAACTCACCAAAACAAAGGCGCAACACCTTTTTAAGAAAAATTATAGGGCGGATACGGTGACCTTCTGTTTATTGGATAAATCCCTGACTTGGATGTCTTTCTGGAACTCCAAAGACCCGCCTACCGAGAAGACCTACAACAATCCCCCAGAGCGGACGGGCTCCCTGAGCCCAAGCTTCCGATAGGCGGGCGCCATCGCCACACGCCCCTGCGGCGTCCGCTTTAGGTAGCCCTGCATGATCAGGTAAGGCTCGTTGACGTCCTCAATGGTGCCGGCGTCCTCGCCGATCGCCACGGCGAGGGAATTGAGCCCGACGGGGCCCCCCTCGAATCGGTGGATGAGTGCCTCAAGGATGCGCTTGTCCATTTCATCAAACCCGTCACGGTCGATATCCAACATGGAAAGCGCTTCGTCTGCAACGGTTTGAGTGACAAAGTTATTAGCCTTCACCTGTGCGAAATCCCGCACCCACCGGAGCAGGTTGTTTGCGACGCGGGGCGTTCCACGCGCCCGTGCTGCGACCTCCAGCGCTCCGGAGGGATCGATCTCAACCCCGATAAGGCCAGAGCTTCTGAGTAGGATCATCTGGAGTTCTTCGGCGGTATAATAGTCGAGGCGGCAGTTCATGCCGAAGCGACTTCTCAGGGGGGAGGAGATCATCCCGGCGCGGGTGGTGGCTCCCACGAGGGTAAATTTCGGGAGATTCAGTCGCACGGAGCGGGCGCTGGGCCCTTGGTCGATAATAATATCAAGCTTAAAGTCCTCCATGGCAGGGTACAAATACTCCTCGATAGCCGGCTGAAGCCGGTGAATCTCATCTATGAAGAGGATGTCGCCCCGTTCCAGAGTCGTCAGAAGGCCAGCCAGATCGCCCGCCTTTTCGATCGTCGGACCACTGGTACTCTTGATTTTGCCGCCCATCGCGTTGGCGAGGATGTAGGCGAGGGTGGTTTTTCCCAGGCCAGGAGGACCGCTCAGCAGAATGTGGTCGAGCACGTCCTCCCTCTGAAGCGCCGCCTGAACCATCAATTCCAACCGGGTGCAGACCTTCTGCTGGCCCGCAAACTCACTGAAAAGGGGCGGGCGCAAGGAAACTTCGAAGTTGGGATCCGACGTTTCCGCGGTGTTCTTAAAATAATTCTGGGCCACGGGGATTTGGTAGGTGGGGATCGGGGCGTTACCGCAGCAGCGGGAACCTACCAAAGAGTCACAATTGCAGCGGCGGAGCAAGCGGCCTCCTTCCCCAGTGTGCACTCTAGGTCCGACTCCGGCGTCGGACAATTCCAAGTTCAGTCGCGCTAAACATCAGCCCCGGCCTCGCGGGGCGGTCGCCGCAGGAGTCGCCCCCGCGTCGCAAGGGCCATGGGAGACCACCAACCACTGCCCCCACTCTCGCGTCTGGTTCCGTGACACAGAAACGTTGCGGCAAGTGGCGCCATGAGCGCTAGACATGCAGTCATGGGAGCGGCATTAAGCGAAACAGGTTCCTGCTGGAGCGCGCATTACATCTGGACCTCGAAGTCATCCGTTTCGGTCAACGACCCGTTGCAACAGACGATAAGGGACCGGCGATCCTCGGCTACCCCAGAGGTTGTCACCGTGGGGTTGGGATTCCCGTCGGGCTGTGATCACTCATTGAGGTCAGCCTTTCGCGAGGGCAACCCGAGAAAATCCGAGACGCTCCTGAATAAAAGTGCACCGCCTTGGAATCGAACCAAGAACCTAGTGATTAAGAGTCACGCGCTCTGCCAATTGAGCTAGCGGTGCGTTTTACGCCTGAGGGAAAAATATGAAACGCGCAATCCAAGTGCAAGAGATTTCCGGCCTTGCTGGGAGCAAAGTTTGTTTGGATGCGGTCACTCGTCCGAGAGGTTTGCTTCCTTCTCGAAGAGGCCAAGCAAGGAAAGGGTGCTACGAGCCGTTGAGTCAACGGCCAAGCGCCTTCCGGAGAAAGGGTTCAAACATGTCCGCCTGCCGCATAAACCCAAGGTCGCTGGCGTGAGACGCGTCGGTTGCCCCCTCGGAATCAGTGCCATACAGGCCGTCACCTGGGATGTAATGCAGGTTGGAGACCCCCTGTTTTTGAAGGGTTTCAAACGCTGCGCGGAGGGCGGCGTGATTGTCGTCGTGAAACTTTGCCTTCGATGGAGTGATCCAATCGTTGGTGTAACGGCGGTCCTCCACCAACACGATCGGGGTGTTCGGCTTGGCAGCCCGCAGTTGGGTGACCAGAGGCACGCACCTGAGCGTGACATCCGCCGGGCCCATGTTGGGCAGGCAATCGATCACGTAAGCTGCCGCATCGATCTGGGTAAGAAACTCCCCGACAGCCGCATCCATTCTACCATTGCCGGAAAACCCAAGGTTGACCACTGGCATATCCAAGCGCCGGCCAAGAATGGCGGTGTGGACCATCCCCGGCCGGCTGGCGCACGCCCCGTGGGTGATGGATGTCCCGTAGAATACGACCGGTTTCTGGCGCGGCGCGAGTCCCTCAAAGCGGGCCCCTTTCGGAACGCCAATTTCGAGGAATTCCACGCCGTTGTAGAGCGGCAAATACGCCGCGTACTCGCGGATGCCCGGCGCCAAGCCCTTGATAAGTTCGGTCCGGATCTCCTGTGCGGCGGGGCGGGTCACCTGAACCCAGCGCCATTTGCCGGATTCATCCCGCGCGTAGAGATCCACCCCGCTGACACCCGTGGGCGGCATGTGGGCCATCCCGAGACTGGCTTTTAACAGTTTATAGTGGACGTGGATGGAGTGTGCGTCCGTTTTGAAACGGACCAACATTCCCGCGCTGTCGCGGCTCAAGTTCCAGACGGCGGGAGTCACTGTTTTTTCCGCCGCAGCGGGCAACCGGTCAAAATAGCGTAACCTCTGCACCGAGGGCCACTCGCGCCCCTCCAAGCCCCATTTGGAGACGTCATGCCAGTCCACCTGATCCTGCGCGGCCGCCGCCTTGCTGGCAGCCATGGCGGGGTCGAGCTTCGAAACGTCCGCGGGTTTGGTGGCGGAGGGAGCGGGTTGAGGGGCTGTCTGCCCACAAAGCGGGCTTCCAACCACGACGCAAGAGAGCAAGAGGAGCGCGGAACAGGATCGAGAAATCATATGCTGGGGTTCTTTGGTTTAACTGCTCTCTCCAAGGATTCGCCACTCCAGGCAAGCCGAAATCATGGGAGTGCACGTCCCCGTCTCGCTAGTCAGACTCTCGAGCGTCTTGGAGTCCCGAGCGATTCCCTCCGATATGAACGACTCGCCAGCACCTCCGTCTCCCGTGCTGGGCACCGTGAAGTGGTCTGCATCCCGCCGGCTCGCCGCATTTCTTCACAGAGCGGAGGGCTCCCGCAGTATCTGCCCAAAACCGGCATAACCGTACTTCTCCCGGATACCTCACTCCCCTACCCTTCGGGGGCATGCCCCAGACTCCGCTTCGGATAAGTCCCGCAGTTTTTCTTCTCCTCTCAACGGTCCTCGCCGGCGCCCAGGGCGCGGGTTCTCAAGGCCCCAACCGGATGAAAAGCAACCTTCTTGCCTCCGAAAGATCACCCTATCTGGTGCAACACGCGGACAATCCCGTGCACTGGATGCCCTGGGGCGAGGAGGCCTTCCAAAAGGCTCGGGCCCAAGACAAGCCCATTCTCCTCTCCATCGGCTACTCCACATGCCACTGGTGTCACGTCATGGCGCACGAATCCTTTGAGGAAGAGGCAACCGCCGCGATTCTCAACGAGCACTTTGTGTGTGTGAAAGTCGACCGGGAGGAGCGACCCGATGTAGATCGGTTGTACATGGGCTACGTTCAAGCAACGACAGGGTCCGGTGGATGGCCCTTAAACGTTTGGCTAACTCCGGATTTGCACCCATTTTTTGGCGGGACCTATTTTCCACCGGCGGATCGATTCAACCGTCCTGGATTCCCTTCCCTGCTCAAGCGGATTGCGGGTGCGTGGAAAACAGAACGTCCGCGCATTGCGCAGGCGGCCGCTGCAACGCTCGCCGCTTTTGAGCAGAACGCCAGATCGCCCGATCCCGTCGGAATTCCGGGCGCTGAATTGATGGAGGCTGGCTTCCGCACATTTCTTGAGCAATTCGACGCGGAACACGGTGGATTCGGAAGGGCTCCGAAGTTCCCCCGCCCTTCGACCCTGTTTTTCCTGCTTCAGCACGCATCACTCTCAGGCGCGGATTCCGGGGATGGCAAAACGGCCGCGGGCATGGCGCTTCAGACGCTGCGCAGCATGTATTTGGGTGGTGTGCACGACCAGATCGGCGGGGGCTTCCACCGATATTCCGTGGACCGTCTCTGGCATGTGCCGCACTACGAGAAAATGCTCTACGATCAGGCGCAACTTGCCACTGCGTACACAGAAGCGCATCAACTCACCGGCGACTCTCTGTGCCGTCGTGCGGCCCTCTCCACACTCGACTACGTTGCACGGGAGATGACAGATCCCGTCGGCGGCTTTCACTCCGCTGAGGACGCGGATTCGCTCTTTGAACACGGAAAACCCGAGCACGGGGAGGGAGCGTTTTACGTGTGGACCGAGGGGGAGATCGACTCGCAGCTTGGCAAGCATTCCGCCCTTTTCAAACAAGTCTACTCAATCAAGCCGGAGGGAAACGCCCCCGACGGCAGTGACCCGCATGGGGAACTCAAGGGAAAAAACACGCTGCTACGGCGGCTTTCCCCGGCGGAGGCGGCTTCCTTATCCGTTCTCGAGGAGAAGGCATCCGAGGCCCTTCTCGCAGAATGCCGCGCCAAACTTTTTGACGCCCGCTCGAAGCGTCCGCGCCCCCACAGGGATGACAAGATCCTGACTGCGTGGAACGGCCTGATGGTCTCCGCCTTCGCCCGCGGTTACGCCGTGTTTGGACGGGATGCCGATCTGGCGGCGGCGCGTAGGGCCGCGCAGTTTCTGCGGGCTTCGCTCTGGAAGGAGGGAACCCTGCTGCGCAGCTACCGAAAAGGCGCGGCGAACGTTCCCGGTTTTGCCGAGGACTACGCGTTTCTGGTTCAGGGCCTCCTGGATCTGTTTGAGGCAGATTTCCAGCCGACATGGCTCGGCTGGGCCCTCGAACTGCAGGCGGCCCAGGACAAGCTTTTTTGGGACCAGGCTTCCGGCGCTTACTTCGGCAGCGCGCCGGGGGATGCCTCGCTTCTGTTTCGCATGAAGGAGGACCACGACGGGGCGGAGCCGGCCGCCGGTTCGGTCGCGGTGCGCAACCTGTTGCGCCTCGCTGAATTTACCGGAATCGAAACCTTTCGGGAACGGGCGGTGAAGACGGTGGAGGCTTTTGGCGCGGTGCTCAGTCGCTCGCCGGAATCGATGCCTATGATGCTGCATGGTCTGGCCGGATTGCAGTCCCCATGGCGGCAGGTCGTGATCGCCGGGGACTTGCGGAACAGCGACACACAGGCGCTACTCGCACAGGTGCGTCGCAGGTACCTTCCCAACACGGTGCTCCTCCATGCGGAAAGCGCCCTCGCGGCCCAGACGCTGGGGCCCCGTCTGGCAGGTGCAGCGCGGATGCCCACGCACGGCGGAAGAGCGGCGGCCTACGTGTGCAGGAACTTCACCTGTCAGGCCCCCGTGTCGGATGCCGTAGCGCTTGAGGCTCTCCTCAAAAAATAACCGCCGACGGACAAAGGTTGGGCGGCAACAGGGGCACGAAAGCTCGTTGCCTTGTCGGAGAGGGGGCGGCTTCAGGTGGGCGTTCCGGCGAACGGTTCAAATCCCAAGCCGAAGGAGTTGGCGGCCGCCGCAAACATAGTCGGAACGGAACTGATGAAGCTCTCCCAGTCCTGGTCGTTACGGTATTGGGTGTCGGCCCCGATGTAGACGCCCGCGGGAAGGAGGTTGCTGTCCTCGATCTGGACGCGCACTTCATACTCCCAGTCGGGAATCCGCACCCAACCCAGCGCGCCGGGACGCGCCACCAACCGGTTGGGGGCGAAGCCGCGCAGGAAACGCTCCCGTTCGGAGAGCGAGCTAAAGCGCACCTGCGCCTGCATGGAAAGATTGCTCACCGATTTTGGATCCAGCGCGGTCAGGGCGTGCACCCGGAAGATCGTCTGCTGGACCAGCTGCCAGTCGGCCCAGTTTCTGGCGTTACGGATGGCAACGCGCGTGCGCTCAGCCGTCCGCACCAATGTGCCGTTGCCCTCGAAAAAAGTTGCGTTGAGCTCGTACTGATAGAGGAGATCCCTCCCAATGAGCTGGCACTGGCCGGGACGCACCCCTACGCCTTTCTGCGGATCGCACAAATCCCGTACAAAATCCTCAAGGGCGGTTTCCCGCATGCTCACCGGCACGGGCAAAGGCATGTCGACACTCACTCCGAACAACTCAATGGGGACAACTTCCATACCAAAGGCCGTAGGGCATCCAGCGCGAGAGGGCACGCATTTTCTAAAAAACACGAGATCTCGTGGATCCCAGACCGGAGGCAACCCGTTCCGACGCGGGGAGGAAGAGCAACCGGACCAGATCCTCCCAATGGACCACTCCGGCGGTGCGCCCCTCGGCGTCCCGCACGAGCGCCAGGGGCAGACGCGCCGAACGGAGCTTGCGCAGCAGAGAGGGAGCCGTCTCGTTTAGGTCCGTCTTCAGGATGCGCCTCTGAAAAAACTCCACACGCCCGTGCCAGGTGCCGGCGAGGGCAAGTTCGTGCAGATCCAACAATCCGGAGACCTCGCCCTTCTCATCCAGAACAGGGAGATGGTCAACCCCCTTGCTCTTTGCCAGAAGCCGGGCGGTGCTTAGGGGCAGATCTCCACGGACAGCGCCAGCCTCCTCAATCGGAACGAGTAAATCTCTGGCGGTGAGCTGGCGGAAGTCCAGAACAGTCTGAATAATCTCCCGCTCCGCACCACTAATGAACCCCTCCCGTTCAGATTCATAGGTGAGGTACTTGAAATCAGCGCGGCCTCCAAACAGCTTGAACTTCTGGAAAGCCCATCGCGGGAAAACCAACCTTTCCAATCTCCGCACCAGCAAATCGAGGGGGCGCAACGCAAAATAGGCGGCCACCAAGGGGGCACTCAAAACCGCCAGAAACTTCAGCGGAAAGCGCCGGAAAAGCGACTTGGGAAGCATTTCCAATCCGATCGCCCAAACGGGAAGCGCGCCCCCAAGCACCCAGACGTAGCCGAGCGGCCCCAGCCTCCCAACCGTCTCACTCACGGCAATCGAGAGCGCCGTAATGTTGAAGAAGTTTTTCAGCACCAGCGTACTCAAAAGCAACCTCCCCGGATCCGCGACGAGTCTGGCCAATCCGATCGCCGCCGGGTCCCTCGCCTTGCTCCGGTGGCGCAGGCGAAGGCGGCTGATGGAAAGCAGACCTGACTCCATCCCCGCTACAAGGAAGGAGAGCGCCAGACACAGGGCGATCGCAGCAAAGGGCGTCATGAAGGGACGCCTTCCTCCCCTGCTTCTTCCACGGCAGTGGCCGTCTGCACCAACACCTCTTCCACGCGTTTGCGGGAGGTGCGCCGCACGGTAAGCGTCAACTCCCCGACCGTCCAGACGCTCCCCAACCGGGGCACGGTCCCTGAAAGGTTGAAAACCAAACCGCCGACAGTGTCGATTCCCTCCATTTTGAGATCCACGCCAAGGTGCGCCGTCACGTCCTCGATCCGGGCACTACCGCTGGCGAGCAAACACCCGGAGCCGAGCCCCTCCAGATACAGTTCGCGGTCCCCCCCGGGCAACGCCTCTCCCAGAATCTCCTCCAGCAGGTCCGAGCGGGTGATCACCCCCTCGGTCCCCCCATGTTCGTCCAACACGATGGCTAGCGCCTGCGGTCGGTTCAAAAACGACCGCAGCAGATCAACCGCCCGCATGGTCTCGGGGACAAACGACGGGGGTGTCAGCATTTCAGTGTAATGTCCATTCCCCCCTTCCAGATAGGCGCGGACATCCAGCACACCCAAGATGTCATCGGGCGTTTCCCCGTACACAGGTACCCGCCGGTAGCGGGCTGCCCCGAGGCGGACGACCAGTTCTTCCTTGGAAAGGTTGTCTGGGAGGCATAGGGCATCCACACGGGGGGTCATGCAATCGCGCACCCGTTTCTCGCCCAAAGAAATAATCTGCTGGAGGATCGCACGCTCCACAGGTTGGAGCGCGCCATCCTCCGCCCCTATTTCAATCAGAGTCTCCATCTGGGACTGATTCATGGCTTGGGCCTCTCCCGGACCTGCCGGCAACAGACGCTCGGCCAGACCGTCCAAACGCCTCTGCACCCAGCCGAGGGGCTCCTGCAAAAAATGGAGCAAGGGGTCCAGCACTCCCGCGGCAAGACGGACAAACCGGTAGGGCCGCCTCAGCGCCAGCGCCCTAGGCAAGAGATCACACACAACCACCACCAGCGCAAGCAACACCAGTTCCGAGCCCCAGAAGGAAAGCGCCGGCAAGCGTCCATGCCGCGTTAAAAAGAGGCAGATAAGCACCAGCGGGACGTTAAAACACACATAGCCCAAACTCAGGACCCCGAGCAGTCGCCTGGGATTCGACAGCACCCTGGAAAGCCGTTCGGCCTGCCTCGCCCTGTTGCGCCGCAACCGTTCCAACTCGTGCCCTTGGAACGCGAACAAAGCTGTCTCAAAAGCAGAGAACAAGGCCGAACCCGCAGCCAAAACACACGCCGCGGCAACAAAAACCAAGAATAGTGCCGTACTCATAACGGGCGCCATCCGCGCCCAGAAAACCGACAAAAAACAGGACGTTCCCACCCCACCCGGCAAATCGACACAAATCGAACCACGTCCCGACTCGACACCTCAGTGGACCATGAGAGCGCGGAGGGATGTCCGCCCGCCCCGGACGCATCGCAATCCATAACCTCTGTTTGCTGGCGTTTCACCGATCCAAAATCTATAAAACATCGCCTAGGGAGCGAATGAAAAAAAACGACAGACTGGAGGCCTGGCTGACGGCATGGGACCCTGAACCGTCCTCGCGACTCCCAGCGGAATATCGGGCCTTCTTTTTTTGCTTCAACCAAGGCGAATACTATGAGGCCCATGATGTTCTCGAGCATCTCTGGTTGCAGTGCGGCGACAATAACCGCCAGTTTTATCAGGGCCTCATCCAGTTCGCTGGAGCCTTTGTGCACCTGCAAAAGCATCACCTTTTTCCAGGTCACCCCACTCATTCGCGCCGCCTGGCCCCCGCCTGCAGGCTTTTTGCGCTGGCGGCGAACCGCATCGGTCCATTTGGCCCCGTGCATCTGGCACTGGATGTTACACAACTCTTGGAAACAGGTGCTTTGTGGAGCAGCATGGCGGTTCGCGGACAAAATCCGCTTGATCATCACCCGGCACCAAAGCTCACGCTTGGTGCGAACAAATCAGGCATGGAAGGTGTCGGCGTTTAAACAAAGCCTACGCAAAGATGTTCGAGACTTGAGTTTTTCTCCGGTCCCCTAAGCTTTGAGGGATGAAGGTTTCTCCCCTGTTCTCCCTCTTTTTCCTCCTCCCCCCAATTGCTGATCGAACGCTTATTGCGGCAGACTGGCCCCAGTGGCGTGGTCCCGCACGAGACGGCAACATCCAAGATCCAAAGCACCGGATCACCAAGCTCTCCCAAGACACCAAACCGCTCTGGGAAATCGCCGTGGGGCCTGGACAATCCTCCCCGGTCGTCGCCAACAACACCCTCCTGTTTATGGACGGAATCAGTGGCAAGGAAGTGCTCCACTGTCTGGATGCCGCCAATGGGAAGGAGGTCTGGCGTGCCGAAATCGGCTCCACGGTCGAGTTTCAAAATGCCTACGGCGAAGGCCCTCGGTGCACCCCGATCATTGACGGGGACCGCGTTTACGCGCAGTCCTGCGGCGGGGAATTCCGCTGCCTCGCCCTGAAGGACGGAAGGCAACTCTGGGCCACCAGTTTTGGAGACACCTACGGTGCCACGTGGTTTGGAAATAAAAGCCCCGACCCGGAAGCCAAGGAAACAGCCTCCCGTCGCCACGGCAACAACGGTTCGGGCGTGGTGGACGGAGACCGCATTTTCGTTCCCGTGGGCAGCCCGAAAAAGGGCACCCTCGTGGCCTTTGACAAACTGACAGGCAAGGAACTTTGGACGGCGGGACAAGACAACACCGCTTACTCGAGCGTGATGGTTGCCACCCTCGCGGGCACGCGGCAGGCCATCCACCTCACCGCCGATGCGCTCATGGGCGTAGAAGCCTCCAGCGGAAAGATTCTTTGGCGCGAACCACTGAAGACAGGGGCGAAACGCCACGTGGCCACCCCCGTCATCGACGGAGACACGGTGACGGTGACCTCCACGAGCATCGGCACCATCCGCTTCAAAATCAGCCAGAGCGGCGGGACCTTCAGCGCCCAGCGCCTCTGGGAAAACCCGACCATGAAGGTGGTGATCAGTTCCCCGATTCAGGTAGGGGCAAACCTGTTCAGCCCCGGTCAGGGAAACCGCTGCGACTTGGTTTGCCTCAATGCCACGACGGGAGAGGAACGCTGGCGCGAACCCGGCCTAGGAGATTACGCGAGCCTGACGGCGGTCAACGATTCGCTACTGGTGCTTGATTCAACGGGAGAACTCCGTTTGGTTGAGGCCTCCGACGCTGGCTACAAGGAACTAGGCCGCTCGCATTTCGTCGGCAAGACCTGGGCATCCCCCGCGTACTCCGATGGGCGGCTTTTTGTCAGAGACGGCACCAAGTTGCTGGCCATACAGATTGCCCCCTGAGCGCCCCTATTCCTATTTAGCGGACACGAAACGGGGAACTGCTCATCCTAGTGCCTTTCTTAAAAGCGAGCCCTCCTTCAGAGGCACCTGTGCGATGGATCCAACCTGTCTCGCGCGACAGTTTCATCAGGAGGGTTCCTCCGCTGCAAGAAACGTCGCAAGCATGTCACAGAAGATGCCCATTTTTTGAGTTCAGCATGCGTTTCTTCGAGGGGTTGAATGATTTTGCGTAGCTCAATATCCCTCAAATCTCCGTTCATTGGGCGTTGAACCGCAGACTCCGTCGATATCTTGGCCTCGCCGGCGGTGGATCGTACGTTGGGAGAGAAAAAGAGTCTCCGTGGATCCGTAACGTTTTCGGCGCAAACAGTCCCAAAGGGTGTCTTCAGGAAGGCTCCAGCGTTGGGCGACCTCCAAGACAAAAATCCCGCCTTCAACCAACAGTTGGGGGAGATCGGGATTCTGAACCAATTCCAGCGCATAATCCCTGTCCCCGGGCCTTTTTGAATAAGGCGGGTCGGCAAAAATAAAATCCGCTGGAATCGAGGCGCCTTTGGATGCGAGGAAGCGGAAGACATCGTGACAGACGACTCGCGCCTCCAAACGAACGCGGCTCAAGTTCTCCGCAATAATTGTGCAGGCCTTTCGATCCATTTCCACCATTGTGGCCGAGGCCGCGCCGCGACTGAGCGCCTCGATTCCAATTGAACCCGTACCCGCAAAGAGGTCCAACACGTTGGCGCCCACGATCGCCTCGCCCAAACTCGAAAAAATCGCTCCCCGGACAAGATCCATGGTAGGGCGCAGTGCTGTCTTTGGAATTTTGAGAGGAATCCCCCCCGCACTGCCGGCAATGACTCGCATCTGATTTAGCGGCTTCCTGTCGCGGCTCCCTACTGCGGCTTGATAGAAGGCCCACCTCCCGCCTCGGTGTTTGGACCTGCATCGGCAGACGGCACCGTGTTTGTCTCCGCCTTGGCGTTCCTCTTCGGCTTCAACACCCCTCCTAGGAACTGGTCCAAAACTCCGCCCAACGCTCCGCCCACTATCTCTCCCAAATTTTCGCCCACCAATTTTTCCATAAGGTTGGTTTTGGGGTTATCCAGGGTTCCATTCACCTCAAATGCAAGGGATCGCCGCCCTTGGGAGTCCGGAGGGGAAAAACGATTGCCAAGCAACTGCAGGGCTCTTCCCCTCAGCATGCCCTCAGCCAGTGAAATCTGGGCGTGCAAAGCAAGGCCTCGCTTGAAATCTACCTCTCCCGGGGCGAGCAACTGAATGCTGCCAGCGTCGACCTCAAGGTTCTCCAGGTAAGCCTTCCGATGTCCAATGCGGATTTTCGAGTGCGCTTTCCGCGCTGCCAATTGGGCCAGTTCTTGCACCTGAAAAACCTGCCCAAGCATCTGCAACAGCGCCAGTCCTTTGAACATCCCGTCGGAAACCGTCACCTCACCGTCGCCCGTCCAAGTCTGCTGTACTCCCATCAACCCTCCCAATCGAAAGTTTGCATCGGCCTTTCCTGTCACCCGCACCGAAGGCAGGTCACGACTCATGCTCCCAAGGTCAACGCCAACAGCCGAAAGTGTGACTCCAAAAGGGGCTTCGCTGCTCAACTGGAGACTCCCAGTTCCAACCAGTTTTCCGTCACCACATCGTGCAAAGAAATCCGGAACAGTAAGGTGGTCACCCTCCCTTTGAATTTTCGCGTGCAGCGAGTCGACGGAAAGCAGTTCCTGCCAAACTCCGCGTTGTAGCGTCACCTCCCCACGCCCCTTTCCGTGTGCCGCTTCCTCGTAACGGAAATCGATCCCCTCAGCTTGGGCGCGGACGCTTCCATTGGGCTTCATCCAGTCCAGCCCGGCGTTGGTCACCTGAATGCGCTTGGCCAACCCGAGCATGTCGAGCAAGCGACTGGCACCCTTTTTCTCTGCAACGGAAGCGTCGGAGGGTTCGCCCGAATTCAACGGACTGGGTTGCTCCGGAGCCTTGGCGCGCTCCATTCGCACAAAACGGATGTCCTGAAGGAGCACGTCCTCAAATCGGAGCCGGCCCCGGATTCCCTCCCAAAGATTGGGACGCACAGAGATGGAACGCACCGCTAACGAATCCCCTCCGACGCTCGTTGCCGTGACTCCCCGCAGCTCGACCCCTCCAAACACCCCAATGGAAAAGTCTTCAAACTGAACTGTCATTCCCGAAGCCGCATTCAACTTGTCCTCAACGCGCTTCCTTGAAAGCCCAAGGCGCAGCAGCCACATGGCAAAAAAGACAACCCCCATCATGCAAACCGCTCCAATCCGGACTCGGGCAAGGGTGGTTTTGGAAAACAAAATCACAGTCCAATCACTTATTCGATCAATCGCTGGGATGAAAGATAGAACCTAAGAAACTCCCCAAAAAACGACGCTCTCATGGCGCTTGCCAAAATGTTCTTCACGGCGTGGCCAGCAGTGCTCTTTCTTTGACTTTCCCGAGTCTTGGCTCGGCGTTTCGAGCAGTTCCGGAATTTCCCTACGATTGAGGAGCTGGAGTGGACCACAGTTGGAAAATTTCCAGTTTTTTTCGCCGTCACTTGAAGGTAATCCTCAGACTGAACGTTACCGCTACGGATGCTCCCTGCCCGTTAACAGCCAAACCCCTCCAAGCCCACGTCAATCCATGACCTTTCCATTGCGCTCCCCAAACTCAACTGTTGCAGGCGTCGTTGTCTTTGGACGGATTCTCGACAAAATCAGGCTCCTCGCCAGTGAAGGCAAGCTTCCCGAGGGCTACCACCTGGGACCGATCCACGGGGCGCGCACCTTTGACGACCGCGTGTGTCAATTTCTGGGAGTCTCCTTCGACGCACTTTCAAATCGGACGCTCCAAGGTGGGTCCGACGAGGAGGTTCTGGAGTGGTGTTTTCAAAACGGTCGCCGCCCGGATGCGGAGCAAATCGAGATCTGGAACACGTTCATGCGAAAACGGGGATGGCGCGACACCGCCTCAGCCGGTCTGGCCAATCAAAAAGCAGAGGCCGGTCTATCCCACCGGGACGACATCGAGGTCTTTTTCGACCTGATGGACGTCGAGGAGGGCCGCGCCCCCTAATGGCGCGCAACAAATCGCGGTCGCCCCGCGCGACTCCGCCGGATTTTTGTTTGAGAGGCACCCGGCCCCGAAGTCGTCTCTGGCTTCTCCCCGTGTTGCTTTTTGCGGCGATTATCGTGCCGTTTCTGCTCTGGGGTGGAGTGTTTGAATCCCTGCTCAGCCCACAGGCCGTGCGCGCACTTCTCGACCGGCATCGCCAAATTGCATGGCTCATCGGCATCGCCCTTCTGGTCGCCGACCTTTTTCTTCCCATTCCCAGCACGATCGTGATGTCTGCGCTTGGCTGGCTTTACGGCCCGTTCGCGGGGGGAATCGTGGCGTCCATCGGACTGTTTCTGTCGGCGCAACTCGCCTACCGCTTGTCCTCGCGCTTCGGCCGGTCGCTCGCTCTCCATCTCGCCGATGAGGCGAGCCTGGATGCGGCTGCCGCGTGGTTCTCTAAATCGGGCGGCGCCTGTATCGCTGTCTCCCGCTGTCTGCCTGTGTTGAGCGAGGCGATTGCCTGCATGGCAGGTTTGAGCCGGTTTTCGAAACGGGATTTCCATGCCGCAACCCTGCTTGGGACGCTTCCAGCTGGGTTCGTCTTCGCTTGGATCGGTCACCTCGGCCATCAGGACTCCTCGACCGCGACCGCACTCAGCGCCATCATCCCCATCACCCTGTGGTTGGTCTACCGGCAAATCTCCCGCAGACCGACTGACCCCAGTCCAACGCGACGGTAGCTAAGCGCCCCGCCCCAGTCCTCGCGAGAGAATTCGGGGGGGCAAAAAGAAGCGTAAAATAGAGGGAGAAGCCAATCGGCTCCTTCTCTGCCGCATCGCCACGTGGACTCTCCCTTGCCCGGGCGCCACCCGGGTCACGTCTGGCTGTGCTCGATTCGATCCACGGCGGACGTGCGTTCGATTTGCATTGGAGAAAGAGTGCGCGTCGGTTTGGTGCCGAACCATTCAGAAGGATCTGCCCCAACCGGACACCGCTTGGGTAAACGGCTTGCCAGTGAAACAGGGTTGGGGGATACTCCTCCCTCGGCTTTTTTAGGTTCTTCGAAACCCAACAAGGCCGCCGCCCCTGTAAATTCACACCGATTTCACCACTTTTCCTCCAACGTCTATGGCCGCAGCAAACGATCTTCGCAAAGGCATGTGCATCCGATATAATGGCAACGCCGCCATTGTGCTTGAGGTAATGCACCGGACCCCTGGCAACCTCCGTGCTTTCGTCCAAGCGATCATCCGCTACATCGGCACAGGCAAATCTGCGGACGTGCGTTTTGGTTCCACCGACAAGGTCGAGACCGTGGAAGTCAACCGGCAGTCGCTGGAGTTCTCCTACAAGGACCGGACCACCTATCACTTCATGGATCCGGGAACCTACGAATCTGTCACATTTGAAGAAGACTTCATCGGAGACGCCAAGGAATACCTGACCGAGAATCTCAAGGTGGAAGTGCTCTTTGTCGAAGGCAAGCCAGCAACGCTGGAACTCCCCGCCTCCGTGAACCTCAGGGTGGCCGAGTCCGCCGAGGGCGTCCGCGGCGACAGCGCCAACAATGTCCAGAAGCCCGCCACGCTTGAAACTGGCAAGGTTGTCACCGTGCCCCTCTTCATCAAAGAGGGAGAACTCGTTAAAATCGACACGCGGACTGGCGACTACATGGGCCGGGCTTAGCGATCGCTCCTATCCCCAGTCGAGACCATGGGACCCCACATGCGCTCTTGTTTCGGGAGGATGACTCGGAGACTTTGGGAGGGCGGGTCCCTCTACCAGTCAACCGTCCACGAACATTCCGGCCCTCGGGGCGCTCTCGGTGTCCAACCCCTTGCGCCCGCCCTCCCTTGCGAACCGGGTTGGGGTTCCAGCCTCGGGCCCGCGGGTCCGCCCTCCGGCCCTGTCACACAGTGAGACACAGCCGTCATCCCAATCCGCGGCGGGGACGCAATCTCATTCTGCTCGCCGGAACTCAAGCCGCTCAGGCGCCGAGCGCCAAAGACTCACGCATAGAACGCTCCCCTTTCAGAGTGCGGGTGACTTTTTTGAAGAACATCGCAGGTTTTTTCCTGCTTCCGGTAGCCTGGGTCTGGACGGTGAGCTTTCTGGCATCCTTCGGACGGGAGGCGGTCCACCATCGGTTTTGGGCGACGGAGGATTTTTGGTTTTTTTCGCTGGGCGTCGTCCTGTGGCTCCTTTTTTTCACGGGGTGCTTGGCCACCTTCGGAGAGCCGCGTGGGCGTTGGCTCTACGTGCTAGGGCACGAAGGAACCCATGCAGTCTGGGCTTGGCTGAGCCGTGGAAGAGTGAGTGATTTCAAGGTCCACCGGGACGGCGGATACATTCTCACTGACAAGCCTACGGTCCTGGTCACGCTTGCCCCGTACTTCTACCCGATCCCCTGCGTTGCGCTGATCTTTCTATTTGGGCTGGTGCGCTTGTTCTACCGGTTGGAGGAGGCTCCGCCGCTCTTCGAGGGCCCCCATTTTCTCGTGACGCCAATGGGGGTGTTTTTCCTGTTGTTCGGATTGGCGTGGGGTTTTCACATCAGCTTCACGGTTTGGATGATCCGGCGCGGGCAAAGCGACCTCCGCATGCACGGCAACTTCTTTTCGTTGGTCCTGATTTATATTGGCAACCTCGCATTCCTTAGCCTGCTGCTGGTTCTCAGTGCCTCGGGAACCGGATTCCGCTCTTTCGGCCAGGAACTCTGGCGCAACGCGGAGGACTTCAGCGAGGTTGCTTGGGGGACGCTGGTGGGGATCTGGACATTTTGTGCCAGCTTGCGAAATGCCGGCTAGCGTCTTGCCACAGGTTGGGAGCGGCGTGACGCGGACGGCTCGAAGGAAATTCCCGAGGGCCTTCCTGAAACAGCCTCCGGGATGCGACAGCGGGAGAAACAATGAACTCCCCGAGGGAAGAGAGTTTTTTGATTTGGGATTTGTTTAGGCGTCTGGGTTTGTCTTTAGTGTAAGGGACTATTTTCTGGGGATTTTTACATGATTAACGGAGTTTTTGGGCTGTTCTCCACCGACATTGGGATTGATCTCGGGACGGCCAACACACTGGTGTACGTGAAGGACAACGGAATCGTGCTGCGCGAACCTTCTGTCGTGGCGGTGCAGGCGGGGACCAACCGGGTCTTGGCCGTCGGAGACGAGGCCAAGCGAATGCTAGGCCGGACTCCAGGCAACATTGTGGCGATTCGCCCCCTCAAAGATGGCGTGATCGCGGATTTTGAGATCACGGAAGCCATGCTGCGGCACTTTATTTTAAAGGTCCACGGTCGCCGCACTTTTTTCCGCCCCCGCCCCCGCGTCGTGGTTGCAGTCCCCTCTGGAATCACGGAGGTCGAAAAGCGTGCGGTGAAGGACTCCGCGTTGCGCGCCGGCGCCCGTGAGGTGCACCTCATCGAGGAACCCATGGCAGCCGCAATCGGCTGTGGATTGCCCGTGCAGGACGCCGCTGGGAACATGATCATCGACATCGGCGGCGGAACGACCGAGGTGGCGCTCATCTCGCTCTCTGGTATCGTTTACTCGCGCTCGGTACGGGTTGCTGGCGACGAGTTGGATGAGGCAATCATCCAGTACGTCAAACGGGCGTACAACCTGATGATCGGGGAACGCACTGCAGAAGACATCAAGATCAAGATTGGATCCGCCTATCCGCTGGAACGGGAGGCTACGATGGAGGTCAAGGGCCGCGACCTGGTTGCTGGACTGCCCAAGACCCTGACCATTACCTCGCAGGAAATCCGGGAGGCCCTCCTGGAGCCCATCTCCACCATCGTAGATTCGGTGCGGGTGGCTCTGGAAAGGTGCCCCCCGGAGCTTTCGGCCGATCTGGTGGACCGAGGGTTGGTTCTGGCGGGGGGCGGCGCGTTGTTGCGCGGCCTGGACAAACTGCTCACTGAGGAGACTGGCCTGCCGGTGCATTTGGCGGAGGATCCCTTGAGCGCGGTTGCGGAAGGGACGGGCCGTGCGTTGCAAGAATTGAATTTCCTCAGACAAGTGGCGACCCAAACCGAAACCCGTCACCACTGAGGGCATCCGGGGTGTTTCTCCTGCCGCGTTTCCGATCGCAGCGACCGGAAGAGCAAACTGAACCGTCGAAAAATCCATGAGGATGCGCTCAAAGCTGCTCGCCCTTGGGGTTTTTCTGGGCGCCTTCCTAGTGTTGGTGGTTGTTTTGGCGACACCCTCTGCTGTCCGCAATTTTCAAGGGACGCTTTTGGGAATCCTAACCCCATTTCTTCGCTCGGGCTCTTCAATCGAGCGAAGGTTCACCGCCTTCCGGGAGGGCTTAAAATCCCTTGAGCAACTCGAGGGCGAGTCCCGGGGCCTGCGCCTGCTGAACCGAGAACTGAGTGCAACCAACCAGACCCTGCGCGGCATGGAGGCGGAGAACAACCGTCTGCGTAAGGCGCTCGGTTATAAGGAGCGGGCGGTGTTCCGGCTCATGCCGGCCCAAATCATTGGGCGCGACATCTCAACGTGGTTCAATCAGGTCATCATCGACCGTGGGACCGATGACGGACTGCGCCGCGACATGCCGGTGCTCACCGAAGAGGGCTTGGTGGGCAAAACAACCGCCGTCTCGGAGCGCTCCTCCATCGTGATCCTCATCTCGGATGAAAACTGCAAAGTCTCGGCCAGTATTGAAAACTCCAGGGAACAGGTGATTTCTCGCGGCGACCGCGCTTCCTCGGGTGCGGCACCAATGATGTCGTTGTTTTTCCTCTCCAAGCAAGCCGGCCTCAAGTCCGGCCAAAAAGTCTACACCTCCGGGGTAGGCGGGGTGTTTCCTCCGGGAATCATGCTCGGGGCGGTTCAGGATTTCCGGGTGCGGGAGTTGGACGGGGTAGCTTCGTTGATTCCCGCGGTGGATTTGGCGGCGCTCCAAGATGTCTTTGTGGTGGTGAGCGATCCAAAGTGATGTTTTACGGCTTCATCATCATTGCATTGCTGTTGGCGACGGTCACCCAGCATTTTCTAGGGGCAGTGCCGCCCTGGGGGGCGCGCGCGTTCTTAACGCCGCTGGTGTTCCTTTATGGAGCCCTTTCCTTCTCGACGGGCGGCATGCTGTTTCTGGCTTTCTTGAGTGGCCTGACGTGGGACCTGCTCCACGCCCAGTGGGTTGAGGACACCGTGGAGCTGGGAGTGGGCTGGTCGGTGATTGCCTACGCGGTCCTCGGCGTCATCATGAGCGGGCTGCGGCCGCTTTTTCTGCGCGGTCGCTGGGAAGTGCACTGCCTCTTCAGCGGCATCGCAACCTCGGTGCTCGTGCTGGTGGAATACCTGATGATCTCACTGCGCCGCGAGCCGTTGCGGTTTGAATTCACCCCGGAGATCTGGGGACGTATCTTCGGCGCGGGCCTGGTGGCGCTGGTGCTCTCGCCGTTTGTGTTCACGGCGCTTGGCTATCTAAGCCGGCTTATGAAGCACCAGCATTACAGGCCTGAAAAGGAGGGCGGTGTGCTGTGAGCCGTGAACACACCAGACGCTCTTTGAAGGGCCCGGATCAGGAGTTACGGTTGTATTTTTTGGCGTTCGTCATGGTGTCCGCCCTAGCGGTGCTCATCGGGCGTCTCTGGTGGATTGAAGTGGCTCACGGGGACCGCTGGACCCGCCGGATCGCATCCCGCTCGGAAGTCACCGTGCGCATTCCCTCGGTGCGCGGCGAAATACGGGACAGAAACGGCCTGACACTCGTTGGGAACCGGGCCAGTTGGGATGTGGATTTTTACCTGCCCGACATGGTCCGCGGCTACCGCCAGCAGTACGGAAAGCCGCCAGTGGCAACCTACACCGCGCCCGTGCGGCAGATGCTCAAGGAGAAACGCGAGGAGGACGTGGTGCAGATCGTGAACAGCACGATTATTCCAAGGCTGCGCGACTTGGACTTGGCGAGGGATTACAACTCAGTCCGTCTCCAGCGCCACTACCGCAACAACACAGAGGTGCCCTTCACCTACATCGAGGAACTCGACTTCAAGACAATCGCCCGGTTCTCCGAAAACGACGTGGGACTGCCAGGGGTGGAGATCGCGGTCCGTCCGGTGCGGCAGTACCTCTACGGCGCTTTCGCCAGCCATCTTCTGGGGTACGTCGGGGCACCCTTGGACATCGACAAACTGCCCGACATCAAGAGGTACACCTTCTATCAACCCGACGCCGAAGGCAAATCGCAGGTTGAGCTCAATATGGACCGCTGGCTGCGGGGCACCCCGGGAATGCGTGTATTGCAGCGCAACGTCAAGGGAGTCATCGAAAACGAGATCCGCCGGATTGAACCGCGGCAGGGCAACCACGTCTACCTCACCATCGATGCCCGGATTCAATACATCGTTGAACGGGCCTTGCGCGACGCGGGTGTGGGGCGTGCCGCCGCAGTCGTGGTGGACCCCAACAACGGCGAACTGCTCGGCATGGCCTCCGTGCCCTCCTACGACCCGAACGTCTTTATTCCGAGCATCACCAAGGAGGACTGGCAGCGCATCCGGACCGACGACACCAACCCGCTGACCAACCGCGCAATTCAGGGCTATGCGCCGGGTTCCACCTACAAGGCGGTGTCAGCCTTGGCCGGTTTTCGCAAGGGGTTGACAGTCAAAAACACCTTCGGTTGCTCCGGAGGGGTTTCTTACGGCAACAAGTTCATGAAGTGCTGGGTCATGGAAAAGCATCAGGCGCCCCACGGAATGCTGGGACTACCGGATGCCCTCAAGTTTTCCTGCAACGCCTTTTTTTATCAGTGGGGCAATGCCGCCGGGATCGATCAAATCGTCGCCATCGGACAGGCCCTCGGACTCGGGCAGCGCAGCGGCCTTCCCCTCACGGGCGAGGATCCTGGACTGGTTCCCGGTCCGGACTGGCTGAAGGTCGTCAGTCCCCAGGAACGCTGGTCCAACGGGTACACAGCGAACGTGGCCATCGGCCAAGGGGCAGTGGAGGCCTCCCCCCTTCAGATGTGTTTTGTTGCCGCCACCGTGGCCAACCGGGGAAAGTCGTTTGTGCCGAAACTAGTTTCCCGCGTGGTCGACATCGAAGGGAAAGATGTCCGCGACCCCGAGACCGGCCAGTTGGTGGCTTCACCCGAAGCCGTGCTCCGGGCGGACCTGCACGACGCCGGCATTTCAGACGAGGAAATGGAACTGGTCCGCAAAGGGATGTGGAAGGTGGTCAACGAACCGGGGGGGACCGGAAAGAAGGCCAAGGTTCCGAGTGTGGAGGTTGCCGGTAAAACCGGAACTGCACAGTTCTGGAGGGAGATCAACGGAAAAAAGGAGAAAGACAACCACACTTGGTTCATCTCGTTTGCGCCTTATGAAACACCGAAGTTCGCAGTTTGCGTTTTTGTCCAAGGGGCGAAATCTGGAGGCGGAGTCTCCGCTCCGATTGCCCAGCGGATCCTAGAGCAGTCGCTGGCACTCGAAAAAGGCTATGACCCCGGGGTGACGTGGTTGGATCCGGCTCCGGGCAGTTTTGCGCAAGTCGACGAGGTCAATTTCAAGAGCGGTCCCATCTACACCGGAGACGCCGTTGATCGAGAAACCGCCGACCACCACGCCGACCCCTCGACGAAACCTGCTCGAAAAAAACCGGCGAGCGTCGAGGCCTCCCCCGACATCAAACCGGATGCTGACGAGCGTGGGAGCGTCTCCAAAAAAGGGCCCTCGGAAGATGCCGCAGAGAAAAGAAGCTTTTTTGAGCGGATGTTCGGCCCTAAGAAGGTATCCCCCCCGTCTTCGACACCCCAAACATCCCCGGGCAAGCCTGCCCGCTAATTTCCAGTGTTTTTCAACCTTTTTCCCAAACTTTTATCCATGACCGAACGCGTCAAACGCCTTCTCGGCTTCGCCCCAAGGCGGACCGGAAACACCCTTGTGATCAGTTCCGAGAAACTGGAGCGCCGTGTCGCTCTTCTGGAAAACGGCATCCTTGAGGAATACTCGATCGAACGCCAAACCGACCGCAACATCGTCGGCTCGATCTTCAAGGGCCGAGTCAAGAACATCGAACACGGCCTGAAAGCGATGTTCGTGGACATCGGCTTTGAAAAAAACGCTTTCCTGCACTTTTGGGACGCCCTGCCCGCCGCGCTCGACAGCGGAGTCGAACAGGTCGAGCGGGGTGGCTCGGAGCGTGCCAACAACAACAAGCGCATTTCCGCAAAGGACATTCCGGACATCTACCCGATTGGCAGCGAAGTGCTCGTGCAGGTGACCAAGGGACCGATCTCTACAAAAGGCCCGCGGATCACCACCAACATCTCCCTCCCCGGGCGCTACCTGGTGCTCATGCCTTACAGCGACCAAAGCGGGATCTCGCGCAAAATCGAGTCCCCCAAGGAGCGGGAGCGGCTTCGTAAGATTCTGCGCGAACTGGATGTTCCCGCAGGAATGGGCGTCATCATCCGGACCGTGGGCGAGGGGCAGCGCGCGCGCTATTTTGTCAGGGATCTGGGGCTGCTCTTGGAGCAGTGGCGAAAAATCGAGGAGGTGGTCGGCAAACGTCCCGCGCCCGTGTGCGCCTTTGAAGAACCCGACCTCATCGAACGCACCGTCCGCGACTTCCTCACCGACGAAATCGACGAGGTCCATTGCGACGACGAGGCGGCCGTCAAGCGCATGGGCGAACTTGTCGGCCAGATCTCGAAGCGCTCGAAGAGCCGTATCCAGCACTACTCGGGAACCATGCCGATTTTCGAGAATTTCGGGGTGCAAAAGCAGATTGACGACGCCTTTCACCGCCAAGTCTGGCTGCCCTGCGGCGGCTATATCGTCATCGACGAGACCGAGGCACTCATCGCAATTGACGTCAACACGGGACGCAACAAGGGCGGAAAGGATGTGGAAAAAACGATTCTCCAGACCAACATCGAAGCGGCCGATGAAATGGCCAGGCAGATGCGGCTCCGGAACATCGGCGGCCTGATCATTGGCGACTTCATCGATATGAAAAGCCGCAAAGACCAGCAGGCCGTCTTCCAGCGAATGAAGGAGCGGCTCAAGCGGGACAAGGCCAAGACCCACGTGCTTCCCATCTCTCCTCTTGGGCTGATGGAGATGACGCGTCAGCGCGCTCAGGAATCGATCTCGGGGGCGGTTTACGAGTCATGCCCTTACTGCAACGGCCGCGGCAAGGTCAAAAGCTCGATGACCATGAGCGTGGAACTGCAACGGGCCATGCATCTGGTGCTGCGTAAGCACCCCGACGTGCACGAACTGAAGGTCACGGTCAATCCCCACGTGCTTCAGCGGTTGCGGACCGAAGACGAGGAACTCCTCATCGAGATCGAGCGTAAGTACGCCGGACGCCTGACGTTCCGTTCGGACCCAACCTACCATCATGAGCGGTACACGATTGTGGACTCCAATACCGGCCAGGAACTGAAAGGTTAGGCCCCCAGAGAGACCGCGCCCGGCAAACTGCCCGGCACGCCTGTTTTGTAGAGCCCATGATGGCGGCGTTTTATCTCCACCGGTTCAGTCCCTTCCTCGTGGAGTTCGGGAGCGGTTCCGGAGTCGGGCTCCGCTGGTACGGCCTTTCCTATGTGCTCGCCTTCTTGCTTGCAAACGCCCTTCTGACACGTCTTGCCCGCAGAGGCTTGTCTCCCATTGCGCCGGAGAAAACGGGGGATTTCATCACATGGGCCGCGCTCTTTGGAGTGCTCCTTGGCGGCCGGATTGGCTATGTGCTGCTCTACGATTGGGAACGTGTCGTCCTCGAACCACTCAGTGCTTTGCGCGTTTGGGAGGGAGGAATGGCCAGCCACGGAGGCATCTTGGGGCTGGTATTTTTCACCCTTTACTACGCCCGCTCCAACCACCTTTCCTGGACGGGAATAGGTGACGCTCTGGTATGCGTTGCGCCCCCGGGAATTTTTTTGGTCCGCATCGCCAACTTCATCAACGGCGAGCTTTACGGACGCGAGACAAGCGTAGCCTGGGCCGTCCAATTTTCCACGGAACTCAAGGAATCCCCCACCCTTCTCGAGGCGACTCCCTATGCAAACCTCCAGCCCGATGCGGTCTTGGATCAGGTGCGGACGGGAACCGGTCCAGATCTGGCCGGACTCGAGGCCGCGTTGCGAAACGTACTCCCGCCGAGGCACCCCTCCCAGCTCTACGAAGCGCTTCTCGAGGGGGCCCTTTTGTTTGCGATCCTATGGACCCTCAAGACACGCCTCCGTCTCCCTACCGGGGTCGTGACCGGTGCTTTCTTTGTGTGCTACGCACTGCTGCGGATCATCGGCGAACAATTTCGGCAGCCCGAGGACTTTAACTTCGGTCTGCCGCGCGGAGTGTTTCTGTCGTTTTTCCTCATCGTGATGGGCGCGGGCTTTGCGGTTTGGGGATGGCGCCGGGGTGATTACAGAGGGGGGAAACCACCACCGGCTTTCACCTCTCCCGCCGAGATGCCGTGAGCTCAAGAAAAACGCCATTTCTCCTCGCTCGAATACAGCGCACCACTGCATGCCGGCAAGGAACCTCCAAGGGGTGCATCGCATCTATGCCTCCGCCGGGATGCTGCCTGCCGGTCATCTCCGGTTTTACATTTACTTCGTTGGTTCGATACGACGGTCGAGGCCCCATGGGCCCGGTCCTTCATGAAAACCAGTCCTACTCACTGTTGCTACGAAGCGAATGAACCGATCTCTCTGGCAACAAATTGGGTTGTGATACCGTCAAAAAGTTCAATGCCTCCTCCCAGCCCTGGCTCCGGATCAACCTCTCTCTCTGACAAGTAACCTTGCCGGGCGCAAGAACTCGCCCCCCTCCCTACCTAAACCTCTGCCTCTCGCGCGTCACCACAGTTTGGATCACCGCTCGCTGATCGCGGAGCCGACGGTGATGGAGCGCGGGGGCCGGACCGTCTGGGAAACGGCCTCGACCGATAGGGATTAAGCCAACTGATGCATCACACCTCGGGTCGCATGGCATCCCGGGTCGTATCAGGTTGAGGTGGACACTGCGCTGAGGAAGTGGCCCCCCGAGCGTCCGTTTGATTTGGACCTGCGCTTGCTCCAAGAGCCGGAGCAGTCCCCAGGCATTCCATTCCAGATCCGTCCCGGACCGCGCCACGGCCTTTCACACTCACACCTCCGCGAAACCGTCCAGTTGTGCCTTCGAGGTCGTTCCGGGCTTTCCAAGATTCCCCGCCAAGTGCTCAAAGATTTCGACTAAAGCGCCCCTTGTCTGGAGCCGGTTCTCCGCATGCGGGCTTTCCGTCCCGGCTACGCGGGGTAATCTGCTTCCGCTGATGAAAAAGCGACTGGATGTCTTAATGGTCGAGAAAGGCCTGTTTGAAAGCCGCGAGCGCGCTCAGCGCGCCATCATGGCGGGACAGGTACGGGTCGCCGGCCAAACTGCGGATAAACCGGGCAGTCGAGTGCCCGAAGATGTTCATTTAGAGGTGAAAGCCGGCGAGCGCTACGTGGGACGCGGCGGAGTTAAAATGGAGGGAGCCCTACTCACCTTCCAACTGGATCCGACCGAATGGGTTTGTCTGGACGTAGGCGCCTCGACGGGGGGCTTTACTGACTGTCTGCTTCAACACGGCGCATCCAAAGTTTACGCCGTGGATGTGGGCCATGCACAGTTGGACTGGAAGATCCGTAGCGACCCGCGCGTCGTAGCTCTCGAAAAGGTCAACTGCCGGTACTTGTCCGCAGAAGACGTGCCCGAGTTGGTAGACCTGCTTGTGGCGGACGTTTCCTTCATTTCTCTGACCATGGTTCTCCCAGCGTGCACCGCGCGGCTTAAACCGGGCGCGCGGGCAGTGGTTCTCATCAAACCCCAATTTGAACTGCGTCGGGAGGAAGTCGCAAGGGGCGGAGTCGTGCGTGAAAAAGCCCTACACCAGAAGGCCGTGCTGCGCGTGCGCAACTGGGTGGAGCATTGCCCCGATCTGCACTGGCAAGGCGTAATTGAGTCCCCAATCCGCGGGGGGGATGGTAACGTGGAGTTTCTCGCATGGATCACAAAGCAGTAGGAATCATTGCCAACGGGACCAAACCGGCCGCCGCCGCCCTGCTAGGCCGCGTTCTGAACAAATTAACGGCTCTGGACCGGGACTTTGTCCTCGAACAGGCGACCGCTCGGTTGCTCGGGCAGGTCTCCGAACATTCGGTGCGCGCCCTTTTCCGTAAATGCGCCTTTGTGGTCATCCTTGGCGGAGACGGTACCCTGCTGCAGACCGTCCACGAGGGTTCTTTTCCTGCGCCTCCAGTGCTTGGAATCAACACCGGAACCTTGGGGTTCTTGACCGGGGCGGGGCCGGTGGATTTCGGTCACGTCCTAGACGAATGGCACACCGGAGTGTCGCTCATCAGTGAACGCAGCCTCCTTTCGGTGGAAGTGCTGCGCGGGGGTGCCCCCTTCTGGCAAGGTCGTGCCTTGAACGAGGCGGTCGTCTCCCGCGGGGAACGCTCGCGCATGATTCGCCTGAATGTGGATATCGACCAGGTGATGCTGACCGAATACAACGCAGACGGGCTTATCGTGGCCACTCCCACGGGATCGACAGCCTATTCGCTCAGCGCGGGCGGTCCGGTGCTCGCGCCGGATTCTGGGGTGTTCGTAGTCACGCCCATTTGTCCGCACGTGCTCACCAACCGCAGCGTCATCGTCAACGAACGCTCCACGATCGAGGTCCGTCCCGCAGCCGGCCAGGAAGGGGCCTGCCTGACTCTTGATGGGCGCCCCCCCCTGCCGCTGGCGGCCGGCGACCTCATTCGGATCCGACGGTCCAAGCAGGCGCTACGCCTCGTGTTTCCCGCCAGACTGCCCTTCTTTGAAGTGCTGCGTCAGAAGCTCAAGTGGAGCGGAACAGTTGTTTGATCGTCTCCTCCCCCGCCCTTCCGCCCCATAGCTCCTCAGACGAAACGCTGCCTCTCCTCTCCGTGGACACCATGCGCGGGGAGATTTGCCTTCTGCGAGCGACCAGCCGCAGATAAAAGCCTGCGATGCATTCCCGAGTGAAGGTCGCGGTTGTTGGCGCAAGCGGATATTCCGGCGAGGAACTGGTCCGCCTGCTCCTTGCCCATCCCAAGGTGGAGCTGGCCGCGGTGACTTCGCGGCAGTTGGCGGGGCAAGCCGTCGGAACCGTTTTCCCAAAGCTGGCGGGTTTGCCGCACTCAGGCCTGACTTTTATCAACTCGGAAGTTTCCGAAATCGTCAAAAGCGGCGCGAACGTCGCCTTTCTGGCGCTCCCACACGGGCTTGCTCACGAATTCGCGGCTCCCCTCCTCCGCGCCGGCCTCCTTGTGATTGACCTCAGCGCGGACTTCCGAATCAAGGACACTGGAGTCTACTCGGATTTTTACGGCGCTCCGCATCCGGAGCCGGATCTGGCACGGGAGAGCGTTTATGGATTAGTAGAAATATACCGCGACCGCCTGCGCACCGCAAGGCTGGTGGCCTGTCCCGGATGTTACCCCACCAGCATCCTGCTGCCGTTGATTCCCCTTCTACGCGCCGGAATGCTCGTGTTAGATTCCATTCAGGTATGCAGCTTGAGTGGAGTGAGCGGCGCGGGACGCAACGCCAAGGTCGAATACCTCTACGCCGAATGCAACGAAAGCGTCCGTGCCTATGGCGTCCCCAAACACAGACATCTTGCTGAAATCGAACAGGAATTGTCCTTCGCCGCAGGAAAAACCGTCCGCATCAGTTTTACGCCCCACCTCATTCCCGTTACCCGCGGGATTCATACGACCATCTACACGCGTCCCGCGGAGGGCGTAGATTCCGCGATCGTTCAATCTGCCATGGAGGAAGCCTACGACGGATCGCGTTTCGTCCGTCTGCTTTCCGGCGCGGCGCTGCCGGAGACGCGCTTTGTGACGGGCACCAACTTTATCGACATCGCTTGGCGCTTGGATCCGCGCACCGGGCGGCTGAGTCTTTTTAGCGCGGAGGACAACCTTCTCAAAGGGGCCTCAGGCCAGGCGGTGCAGTGCCTCAACGTCATCCACGGGTGGAGCGAGGACACCGGCCTTCTCTGACGGCAGCGGAGGCAGGTCAGAAACACAAGGGTTGGCGCTACTTCTGAACATTGCACCAGTCCAGAGACCGCCCTTGGGGGAGCGGATGGACGGGATCGGAATGCCCCATTTCGGCGAGGAACTATTGCTTCGCTTTTAGGCTAAAGAAAAACTGGTGCGGTTGTTTGCAAGCATGGCAAAGAACGCCTCTCCCAGCCCTGCTTCGCGAACTGGTGAGGGCAAAAAAAGGCAACCCCTTTATTTTAAATCTGGCTGTTTGAAAGGTCGGCACTACACGGTCTCGCCATTCTCACCCGGACCGGGACTGCAGATGTTTGGTGGCGCCTGTTCGGGAAGCGTCAAACTCAGCTGCCCGAGTAACCCCTCCTACCGCGGCCATCAAATCATGGCCGACGAGAGGGAGCGCGTGGTCCGCGATTTCTCGAAATAGCGGTTCGGGTCGGAGAGCCCCGGTCCGAATAGCACCAGCACGGCAGCGCCGGGCTACAGCAATCAAAGGCGTCTCCAAACCGCTCTTGGGTAAAACCCGGGAATGGGCGCTGCACACCGTCCACGAGCTCAAACGCCCACCAGTTCACGCAAAGCGATCCCGGAATTGGTCAGCATCCGGGGCCTCCCAAGCGGATCAATAAAGTCCCCGTGCGGGTTAATCCCGAGAAAATGAAACATAGTGGCCGCAAGATCGGGCGGGCGCACCGGACGGGACTCCGGTCCTCCACCAATCTTGTCACTGGCCCCAATCACCTGCCCCCCCACAATCCCAGCACCTGCAAGAGCGACCGAAAACACCTGTCCCCAATGGTCGCGACCGCCCGAGGCGTTGATCTTCGGCGACCGCCCAAACTCGCCCATCACCACAACCAGCGTTTCGTCTAGAAGCCCACGCTGGTGCAAATCCCCAAGCAAGGTTGCATACGTCTTGTCAAACTGTGGACATAGTACGTCTCGTACCCTTTCGGTATTCCTCGAATGCGTATCCCAAAGCGGATTGCCAACCATGGTATCTCCGTCCTCCCTCGGCCAGTTAACCTGGACCAAACGCACCCCCGATTCCACCAACCGCCGAGCCAGAAGAACGCTTTGTCCAAACTTGTGGCGCCCGTAGGCGTCCCGCACTGCTCCGGATTCGCGGTCCAATTCAAACGCCGCACGACTGCTCGGAGCGTGCAACACTTCAAAGGCCTTCTCCTGCATCCTGCCAAAATCCACGAAGCCGGGTGAGGCAATTCGGTCTTTAAAGTGCTGGTCAAACTGCCCCAAAAGCGCCGTTCGCTCGTTAAGCCTCAGCTCTCCCACTCCCGGAGGCGGCGTCATTCCCTCAATCTGGACACGATCCTCCCGAGGGTCGCACTTAAGCACGTGGGGATGCCACGTCGGGCCCATAAACCCGCCGTTCTGGCCGGGCCAAAAAATGTTGGGGTTGTTGAAAACCGGTTCCGGAAGAACCACCGAGGACAGAGGCGATCCCTCCGCTGGCTTCAGCGCCCCCACAACGGCTGTGATACTTGGCCAGTCGGAGTGATCCGGCGGCATGCTCTCGGCCTTCGAAGTGTGCGGATAACCAGTCAGCATGTAATAACCGCTGGTCGAATGACTGTTGATCTCGGTCGTCATTGAGCGGATCACCGCCATGCGATGAGCCATCTTTGCAGTGTGCGGAAGCGTCTCTGAAAAATGCAGCCCCGGAACCGAGGTCGGAATCGAACCTAAAATCCCCCTGATCTCCAGGGGCGCATCTGGCTTCGGATCGAAAGTTTCGTGCTGCGGCGGCCCCCCGCTGAGAAATATAAGGATGCACGCCTTCGCCCTGCCAAAGCTTCCCGAACCGCCGACCGACACCGCATGCGAACGCTTCGAAATCAAGTCAGACAACGACAAGCCGAGGGTACCAAGCCCTCCGACACGCAGCCACTCCCGGCGGGACATGAAGGTGTCCGGGCGCGGGGTGGACAATCCGGTCCGGTGGGATGTTTCGTTCATACGTGGGAGGATCCCATCCGAAAACATTCCCCTTTGCAGTCAACCCTATTCTTTCATCGCCTCACCTCCCCTCTCACCTCCCCTCGCAGCGCTAAATCCCCTCCGCCATGCAAGCTGGAGGGCAGATTCCCCCCCCTCGCTGCGCGGCGGCGGACTGGCAAGGCGGCCCTTTTGGGCGTTGGGGCGTATTTCCCGACGGGCTAGGGACTCGCGGGTTATCCCTCTTTAGGGCGGGGACGGATGCCCGTCTTCCTCCTCGGAACTGGCCCAGGCCTCCGCCGCCTCACAAAAGCACTCCTCTCCCGTGCTGAAATCCAATCTGGGGCGCGGCCGGGCACCGCGGATTCTTTCCCGCATTTTGCGCAAGCCCAGTTCCAGCCGCGTCTTGATTGTCCCGATGGGGGTGCGGGTTTTTTTGGAGATCTCCCGCTGGGTGAGTCCCTCGAAATACACCATGCAAACCGCCTCGCGCTGCCGCTCGGGAAGGCGGTTGAGCGCCTGCCCGAGCACTCTACGCAACTCGGTGAGCCGCACATGTTCCTCAAGGCCACACCCACAGCCCGCCCCATGGTTGGGTTCCATCGCCAGTCTTTCCTCGGCCCGCTCATGGCTGCGCCGCTCCCGCAACCGGTCGATGGCACGCCGCCTCACCAGCGTCACCAACCACGCCGCAGGTCGGGCCCGTTCCGGGTGGTAGCGTCCGGCCCGCCTCCACACCTCCGAAAATACCTCCACCACCACGTCTTCAGCCTCCGAAGGATTGTGTAACACCCTGAGCGCCTGCGAAAACAACAACCCCGCATAACGGTCCCACAATTCCTCCATCGCCCCCTGCTCCCCTTCATTTAAGCGCTTGAGGATACTCTCGTCAGATTCCCCCGCGGAATCCTCCCCCAGGGTTTTTCCGTCCCAGACACCTGCATTGCGAAGCGACCCGGATCGGTGCTCGAGCGTACCATTCGGCCAGAGCGAACGATCCGGACTCGTGAAGCCCCCGAAACGCTCGGATTGCCCGTCCCGGTGCGTGCAGGCGCAGTCCCGGACGGCGCAGTCACCGACTTCTGAATGCGGCTCGGGGGAGGCCGGTTTCCGGGCTTCCTCCCACTCTGTATGAAGCTGAAGTTGAGATCCCATGCCCTTTGCTTCGGAGTCGGCAGGGCATCGGGGGATAAGAGAGAACCCCGCACGTGGGCTCAGGGGCACGGTTATTGACCTCCAACTTTCATTGGGTACCTTCGCAACCCTGACTCCTCAACGCCCATGAGTTCGTTAAACAAGAAATTTCCGCGCCTCCTCCCCACTCCCATCACCAAGGGGATGAAAACCTCCGACCTGATCGACGGGGCCTTCAAAGCCTACAACGGAGGCCGACTCGCGGAGGCTTGCAGACTGCTCACTCACAAAATGTTGGCGAACAACGGGGTTGTGGGACTCTCCCTGACCGGTGCGCTCACACCCGCGGGCCTCGGTGCAGCCGCTCTGGTCCCGCTGCTGCAGGCAGGATTTGTGGACTGGATCATCTCCACGGGCGCCAACCTCTATCACGACCTCCATTATGGCCTGGGCATGCAGCTTTTTGCCGGATCTCCTTTCCTCGACGACGTGGCGCTCCGCAAAGAGGGCGTCATCCGGATTTACGACGTCCTCTTCGACTACGAAGTCCTTCTGGACACGGATGCTTTTGTGCGGCAGGTCATTCAGGGCGAGGAGTTTCAAAGCACCATGGGAAGCGACCAGTTCCACTACCTGTTGGGAAAATACGTCTACGAGAGGGAGCAAAAACTGGGCATCAAGGACTGCAGCGTGTTGAGCGCGGCCTACCAGTGTGGGGTGCCCGTCTTCACCAGCTCTCCCGGAGACAGCTCCATCGGCATGAACATCGCTGCGATGGCCCTCCGGGACTCCAAACTGCAGTTCGACGTCAATCGCGACGTCAACCAAACCGCGGCGATTGTTTACAACGCAAAGTCGCAAGGGCTTTCCTCCAGCGTTTTCATCCTCGGCGGCGGCTCACCCAAGAATTTCATGCTGCAGACCGAGCCCCAAATCCAGGAGGTCATGGGGATTGAAGAGCGCGGGCACGACTACTTCCTGCAATGCACCGACGCCCGTCCGGACACCGGCGGCCTGTCTGGAGCAACCCCAGCCGAGGCTGTGAGTTGGGGGAAAATCGACCCGGACACCCTGCCGGATTGCGTGGTCTGTTACGCTGATTCGACCATCACCCTCCCGCTCCTGACCGCCTACGCGCTCGACCGGGTCAAACCCCGCCCCCTCAAGCGACTCTACGCGCAAAGGGACTCCATGCTGGAGGCCATCCGACTGCAATACCTAAGGCACGGAACGGTGGATAAAATCGCCCACCGCACCGATCTCGACAAGCCGAAGAAGGGCCGTTCCGGACGCTCGGTCACCGGCACGGCCCGCGGTACCAAAGCGGCGGCACCGAAAAGTAGGAAGGCGACTGGCTCCACCAAAGGCAAACAAATCAAACGCTGAACCGCTTCCGCGGACGCCGCGCAAACCGTCATGCACGTTTTCCGACACACTGATCCCGACTTCAGCGACAACCTCCGCAACCTCCTGCGCAAGGCCTCTGCGCCGCCGGGGGTGGAAAAGACGGTGCGGGAGATTCTTCAAGCGGTCAGATCCCGAGGGGACGCAGCACTGCTCGAATACACGGAACGCTTTGGAGGCCCGTCGCTGATCGCCGGGGAAATGTTGGAAACCCGAACTCCGACCGTGCCGTCCAAAACCGCCCGGATCATTGCCGCCGCGCGCCGGAACGTGCACGCCTTCGCGCGCAAATCCCTGAGGAAGGATTGGAAGATGAAAAACGCTCAGGGTGGATGGACCGGGGAGCGGTTCACCCCCTTCGAGCGGGTGGGGGTTTACGTTCCGGGAGGAACCGCGCCACTGGTGTCTACGGCGGTGATGACCGTCACCCTTGCCGCGGCTGCAGGCGTGAGAGAGATCGTCGTGACCACCCCATGCGACAAGGAGGGACGAATCAACGACGCCCTGCTTCACGCACTGCGCGCCTCTGGTGCTACGGAAATTTACAAAGTTGGGGGCGCGCAGGCGATCGCCGCGCTCGCAATCGGCACGAAAACGATCCGGGGCGTCCAAAAGATCGTCGGTCCCGGAAACGCCTATGTGGTGGAGGCCAAGAGACAGGTTTTTGGCGAAGTCTCCATCGACCTGCTCCCCGGCCCCAGCGAGGTGCTGGTGATTGCGGACGCGGAAGCCAATCCTGCGTGGGTTGCAGCGGAACTGTTGGCACAGGCCGAGCACGGAAAAGGGAGCGGGATCGTGCTGGTGACTCCCTCAGCCCGTTTGCTGGAGGCGGTCCGCGCTGAAATTGGCATCCAATGCGAAAACCTCTCCCGCCGGGCGCATCTGGCCGGAGTGCTTGAAAACGACGCTTATCTTGTGTTGGTCAAGTCACTCAGGGATGCGGTTGGCCTCTGCAACGACTATGCCCCCGAGCACGTGTCGCTGCTCGCGCGGGAGGCCTCCGCCCTCTCTAGGGACATCCTGACAGCAGGCGCGATTTTCATCGGCCCGTTCTCGCCGGTGGCGGTTGGGGACTTTCTGGCCGGTCCGAGCCACACGCTCCCTACCGGAGGCGGAGGCAAGTCCTTTCCAGGACTCATGGCCGACATGTTTCAAAGGCGCACCAGTTGGGTTGAGCTCAGTGAAGCGGCGCTGCGAAAATCTCTGCCCATCATCTCTGGGTTTAGTCAAATGGAGGGTTTGGATGCCCATGCCCGTTCTGCGGCGATTCGGTTGGAGGATCGGCGGGAACCGCAACAGAAACCCAAAAGTTCACGGTCGAAACGTTAAGCGTGCCGCCCGGTAGGCCGCCCCCTTGACTTGAGGGAACCCTGCATTCATTTTCACAACACCTTGCAACACCTCCCCATGCTCCCCACAGCCTGCACCAAAAACGCTGCCGCGGACCGTTTGCCCCCAAACCGAACGGCCAAAGGCAACGTGCTTGGAAAGATCGCCACGCAAGTTTCTTCTTTTGCGCGGACCGGCGCAGTGATCCTCACTCTTGCTTACGGGGGGCCTCCAGCGAGGATCTGTGCCCAAGAGGTGCTCGATGGCCTTGCGGCAGTGGTCAACAACAGTCCAGTAACCTTTTCTCAGGTGCGGGAGTTGGTGGCGGCGCGGGAGAGGGCGGTCGCCGAACAGTTTCAGGGGGCCGAGTTGAACGAGAAGATCAAACAGATACGGACGGAGGCCATCAGCGAACTCATCGACCGGCAGTTGATCCTCCAATACTTCAAGGAAAAAGGCTTTCAACTGCCGCCTTACCTCGTGGAGGACCGGATCGCTACCGTTATTCGGGAAGAGCACAACGGGGATCGGGCCGCCTTCGCAAGGAAACTCGCCTCCTTCGGCTACTCCATCGAGCGCTTCAGGAAGGAGGAGATGGAAAAGATCATCGTTCAAAGCATGCGCCAGCAGGTGGTCAAGACCTCACCGGTCATTGCGCTGGACAAGCTCAAGGCGTTCTACAGAGAACACATTAAGGAGTTCACGACCGAGGAACAGATGCGTCTGCGCATGATCATCCTGCGCTCCGCAGACAAGGGAACACCCGAGCAGCGAAAGAAGTTTCTGGAGGAGGTCCGGACCAAGGTGTCTCAGGGGGCCAAGTTCGCTGATATGGCCAAACTTTACTCAGAAGACTCCACCGCCGAGAGCGGCGGAGACTGGGGCTGGGTCAACCCGGTCTCACTCAATGACACTCTTGCCAAGGCTGCGGGCGAGTTAAAGGCGGGACAGATGAGTAAACCAATTGTTATGGGAACCTCAGCCTATCTTCTCTTTTGCGAAGAAAAGAAGGCCAGATCCGTGCTCGGGTTTGAAGAGTCCCGCGATACCATCGAGAAGGTGATGGTCACTCAAGAAAGGCAGAAGGCGCAGGAGGAGTGGATCGCAAAGCTGCGCAAGAAGGCGTACATAAAGATTTTCTAACCCCTCCCGGACGCTCCGCACCCTAGGAAACACCGGCGAGTATCCGATTGGGTGTCCGGAAGCCTTCGTGAGCCGCAGTTCCCAACCATGCGGATGTCCACGGGCTTTCGAATCGCGCGACTGGTTGCCGCGGTTCACGGATTCCACTAAACGGCCTTCTCCATGCGCACCTCAATCCGGATCGCAGTCACGGTCGGAGACCCTGCCGGGATCGGCCCCGAGATTGTGCGCCTCGCTCTGGCCTCCCCCCAACTCGATGACGCGGTGATCTTTGAGGTGTTAGGGGACCACGGTGCTTCCAGGCCGGGGCAGCCAACCCCGGAAGGTGCCTACGCCGCTCTTTCCGCGTTAGAGTCCGCGGCGGAGGGTACGCTGGAGGGACGCTTCGATGGGGTGGTGACCGGTCCCATTCACAAGGCCCTGATGCGTTCGGCCGGCTTCGACTTCCCCGGACAGACCGAATTTTTCGCCCAGCGCTGGGGAGCGCCTGAGCATGCAATGTGTCTGACCGGGAAAGGTCTTACAGTGGCCCTCGTGACGGCCCACGTGCCCTTGCGCGAAGTGCCCGGTCTTCTCACGCCCGAATCGATCGCGAGCACCGGACGGCTGTTGAGTAGTTTTCTGGCGCTGCGTCTGGGCAGACGACCGCGCGTCGCGGTTCTCGGACTCAACCCCCACGCGGGGGAGTCCGGGCTCTTGGGGGATGAGGAAACCGGGTGCATCGCAACCGGGATCGAATCGCTTACGGCGAGCGGTTGTTGCGAAGTCACTGGGCCATGGCCTGCAGACACCCTGTTTTTCCGCGCGTTGAGCGGTGAGTTCGATGGAGTCGTTTGCATGTACCACGATCAGGGGTTGATACCGCTGAAACTGCACGCCTTCCATGAAGGGGTCAACGTGACCCTCGGTCTCCCCTTCCCGCGCACCAGTCCGGATCACGGCACAGCGTTTGAACTTGCCGCACAGGGCGGAGCAAACCCGGGCAGCATGCTGGCTGCACTCAACTTGGCCGCCGAACTGGCGCGCAAACGCGTCCGCCCAAACGGAACATGCTAACCCTCTACTGGCGCGTTTTTTCCATCGGCTTGCAGGACACCTTTGTCTACCGCTGGAACTTTTTGCTCCGAAGTCTTTTCAGCATCATTCCCCTGGTGGGCACGGTGTTTGTATGGCAGGCGGTGTGCGGTCCCGAGGGATCCGTATCGGACTACAGCCTTTCCTCGATGATCTTCTATTTTGTGGGGGTCCTGTTTGTGGACAACCTGGCCAGCCCCACCGAGGATGAGTGGCGCATCGCGGCGGAAATCCGTGAGGGTCAAATCAGCTCGCTACTGACCAAGCCCCTCGACCATCTTCTCTACAGGCTCACCCTGTTTGTGTCCTACCGCCTGCTCTACTCGCTGATCACTCTGCCGATCATGGGAGCCGTCCTTTGGGTGATGCGCGCCAACTTGCAATGGCCAGCAAACGCATCCACCTGGGTGATGTTTGCCCTCTCGGTGTGCGGTTCCGCGCTGATCCAGTTTTTCATCGCCTATTCGCTGGCAATGCTAGCCTTCTGGATTCTGGAAGTCTCCACCCTCATTTTCATCCTCTACTCCTTCGAGTATTTCTTCAGCGGGCATGTCTTTCCGCTGGACCTTCTTCCGGCCGCAGTCCGGACGTTTCTGGTCTGGACGCCTTTTCCTTACGAACTCTTTTTCCCGGTCCAAATCCTTTTGGAACGCTTGGATTCGACGGCCTTGTGCCAGGGCTTCGCGTTTCAACTGCTCTGGGTCGGCATCACCGCCGCCGTAGCACGCCTGCTCTGGAACCGCGGCGTCCGGCGTTATCAGGCGGCGGGAGCCTGACGAGCGAACCGGTGGGGCCTCTCCCCTTCCGATTGCGGATCACCCTCGCCGGGTGCTTCCCCCCATCTTGGGTCCGTATTCCGTTGCGACGGAGCCCACCTGGGGTGCGATTCGAGCGACAGAGGTGGCGCGGGCAAACGGAGCCAGTGGGATCGTAAGGAAAAGGAGTATGCTCTGGGCGGGAAACCCCAAACAGAGACATGAAAAACAAGAGACGAATCCACAGTGCGGAATTTAAGGCACGAA
>JBILKV010000296.1:0-4367 GCA_044376515.1 Chthoniobacteraceae bacterium
CCGCTGTAGTTGATGGCCAGAACGAGGCTCATCCCGGTGTTGACCGAGGTGCGTTCGATGGTCTGCTCGAGGGCGCGCAGTGCCGAGGGCGGGAGTTCCTGCAGGCGGCCGATCGCCCGGAGTCGGATGTTGTTGGCCAGAAGCGTCGGCAGTTCCGACTCCAAAAAGTGCTCCAGCAGCCCAAACAGTGCACTGACCTCGGCCGCCGGGCGCTTCCAGTTTTCCGTGGAAAACGCGTACACGGTCAGGCAACCGACTCCGATTTCACAGCAGGTTTCCGTCACCACCCGCAGCGCATGTGCGCCGTTTTCATGGCCGCTCAAACGCGGCAAGCCGCGCTGTTTGGCCCAGCGCCCATTGCCGTCCATGATGATCGCAATGTGGCTTGGTGCGGGGAGATCGGAAACGAAGGCGGGCGGATAAGGCGTGAGGGAAGGGCTCTGAGCGGTCATGCTGCGCAGCCCGAGAATATCACGTTGTCAAAGTTTTGCATGCCCCCTTTTCGGGGCGCAATTCAGAGCAGGATGGTCTGCTCCCGGTTGGGGCCCACGCTGGCGATGCGGAGGGTGGCGCCCGAAAGGGCACAAATCTTTTCCAGATAGTGGCGGGCGTTCTCCGGCAGGGAGTTCCATTCGCGGATGGAATCGGTCGGGGTGAGCCAGCCGGGGAGTTCGATATAAACCGGCACACATGCGGCCAGGTCGGCGTAGTCCATGGGCGGGTAGTCAACGCGTTCTCCCCTGAGTTCGTAGTGCGTGCAGACCCTTATCGAGGCCAGCGTGTCCAAACCGTCCAGATTGGTCACCGCCAGTTCGTCGATGCCGTTGATCATGCCCGCGTAGCGCACCGCCACAGCGTCGAACCAACCGCAGCGCCGGGCCCTCCCGGTGGTGGCTCCGAATTCGCGCCCCATGCCGTGGAGCATGTCGCTCAGTTCGGTGTTTTCGGTGGGAAAGGGGCCTTCGCCCACGCGGGTTGTGTAGGCCTTGATGACGCCCAACACCTTGTCGATCTTGTGTGGCGGCACTCCCGAACCCGTGCAGGCGCCGCCGGCCGTGGTGTTGGAGGAGGTGACGTACGGGTAGGTGCCGTGGTCGATATCCAGGAAGGTTCCCTGGGCGCCTTCAAAGAGAATCTCCTTTTTGGCGGCCACCGCCTTGTGCAGGTAGACGACGGTGTTCCCGATGAAAGGACGCAAGGATTCTGCCGCCGTATGGAGGGTTGAAGTGACCTCGGCAACATCCAGTCCCGGGAGGCCGAAGGAGGCCAGCAGGGCGTTGTTTTCGGCCACCCGTGCGGCGAGCTTTTGGCTGAAGGCTTCCGGATGGAGCAGGTCGGCGACGCGCAGCCCCACCCGGGCGATCTTGTCGCCGTAAGCCGGCCCGATGCCCCGCTTGGTGGTCCCTATTTTTCCGGCGCCACGGCTGGCTTCGCGCGCCTCGTCGAGCAGTCGGTGGTAGGGAAGCACCAGATGGGCGGCGTCGCTAATGAGCAGATTTTCGGGCGTGACCGTGACTCCCTTGCTGCGGAGCCCTTCGATCTCGGCGGCGACGGCCACCGGATCCAGTACCACGCCGTTTCCTATCACGCACATGGTCCCGGGGCGGAGGATGCCGGAGGGGATGAGGTGCAGCACGTATTTGGTGCCGCCGACGATGACGGTATGTCCGGCGTTGTTGCCGCCCTGGCTGCGCACCACGATCTGGGTGCTTTCGGTCAGGAAATCAATAATCTTACCTTTGCCTTCGTCGCCCCATTGGGCGCCGACAAGAATCGTGTTGGACATAACTGAAAATGGGGTGGGCGGATGGAAAACCTGTGAGTGCGGCAGCGGGAAAAAGGGTTGAGGATAGGGCGGCGGGCTTCGGCAACGCAAAAGCAAAATGCTTGAGCGGGTCGATGCCGCCGGCTCCTTGCTGGGGGGCGTTGTCGTGTGTTGAACGAGAGGCGGAGGGGAATCCGCCGCCGCGCCGAGGTTTTGCCTTTGCGCTTTGGTGTCGGTATCGAACAATCGACGTTCCATCCTTTTCATTGAAATGAGTACACCCAAAGTTCTTGTAGCCGATCCCATCTCCGAGCGAGGCATTGCCGAGTTGCAGGAAGGCAAAATGCTCGAGGTCGATGTGATGACCGGCAAAACGGAAGCCGAACTGCTGGAGATCATCGGCGCCTACCAGGGAATGGTGGTGCGCAGCCAGACCAAGGTGACCGCGAGGCTCCTCGAGGCGGCCTCCCAGCTCAAGGTGGTGGGCCGGGCGGGTGTCGGCGTGGACAATGTGGACGTGGAGGCCGCCACCCAGAAGGGGGTCATTGTGATGAACACCCCGGGCGGCAACACGGTTTCGACTGCCGAACACACCTTTTCGCTGATGATGGCCATCTCTCGCAACATCGCGCAGGCCGATGCGTCCGTGAAATCCGGCAAGTGGGACCGCAAAAGCTTCGAGGGCGTCGAACTCTATGGCAAGACGCTGGCGATCTTGGGGATGGGCAGGATCGGTACGGAGGTGGCCTCCCGCGCCCAGGCTTTCGGGATGCGTGTGCTGGCTTACGATCCCTACCTTTCGGCGGCGCGTGCCGAGTCCCTCAACGTGGAGTTGGTCGAGCGGCTTGATGAGATCGTGCCACAGGCCGACTACATCACCGTGCACATGCCTCTGACCCCGGAGACCAAGCACATGATCAACGCGGAACGCCTCCAGAAGGCGCGCAAGGGGGTGCGGATCATCAACTGCGCCCGGGGTGGCTTGATCGACGAAAACGCTCTGTATGAAGCGCTGAAGACCCGGCACGTCGCGGCGGCCGCCCTCGATGTGTTCGAGGTGGAACCGCCCCCGGCGGATTTCAACCTGAGGGAATTGCCCAACGTCATCTTTACGCCGCACCTCGGGGCCTCCACTGCGGAGGCGCAGGAGAGCGTCGGCATCGAGGTCGCCCAACAGATTCGTGCGGCGCTGCTTCAGGGCGAGATTCGCAACGCGGTGAACATGCCAAGCGTGGACGCCAAGACCATGGCCGCCGTGGCTCCCTACGTGGAACTGGGACGCAGCATGGGGGTGTTCCTGGCGCAGATCGCCGCGAAGCGCTCCAGCGCCCTAAACGTCAATTTTCAGGGCAGGATCAACGAGCTCAACACCAAGCCGGTTTCCAGGGCGATTTTGCTCGGGTTTCTGCGGCAGGCCGGCGGGCCCGAGGTCAACATCGTCAACGTGCCGGGCTTTGCGCAGCACCTCGGATTAAAGGTGAGCGAATCAAGCGAGTCGGTTTCGCCCGACTTCGCCGAACTCATCGAGCTGACGGCCACGGGCGAAGGCGGCTGGGTTTCAGTGGCGGGTACCTTTTTTGGGAGCACGCCGCGGATTGTGAAAATCAACGGGCGCCATGTGGAGGCCCGTCCGGAGGGGGTGCTTTGCATTTTTGAAAACAAGGACAGGCCGGGGATCGTGGGCGAGGTGGGCACCCTGTTTGGTAAACACGGGGTAAACATCGCAAGCATGTCCCTCTCCCGCAACGAGGTGGGCGGGCGTGCCCTGACCGTTCTGAACCTGGACTCGGTCCCGGGGCCCGCTCTGGTGAAGGAACTGCTCTCGAATCCGGACATCTACTCCTGCCAGACGGTTAACCTCGGAAACTGATCTATCCCATGAAAGTACGCATCGCCGTCGAGCCGCCCGCGGGGGATTGGATCCGCCTCAACCTGTTGACCAAACAGGAGCGGTCGCAGTTGGCTCCTCCCCCCACCGATGGCGAGTTTTCTGGAGATGTCGGAGCGCTGCTCGCGGACCGGGCAGCATCCACGCTGTATGCGGGACTGGGTGACGCGGCGGCGCTGGATCCCAGCGCGGTACGGCGCTCCGTCAGTGCCGCGGCGATGGCGCTGCGCAAGCGCGGGCAGCGGCGGATTGTCCTCTTGCTCGGCGAGCGGGCTCAATTCGTGGAACCGGCTGTGGAGGGGATGCTGTTGGGAGGGTACCGTTTTGAGCAGTTCGTGCCCAAAAAGAGCGAGCCGCTTTTGGAATTGGTGGTGGTGGTATCCAAAAAAGAGGCGGCTGCCGCGAAGAAGGCCGCCGAGCGGGGATGCATCCTCGCCGAGGCGATCAACGCCTCCCGTGACGTGGCCAACATGCCCGGGAACCTGCTGTATCCCGAAACCTTTGCAAAGGAAGCGGTCCGGATGGCACGGCGGACGGGCCTCAGGTGCAGGGTGCTCAAAGAGCGCGATCTGGAGAACGGCAATTTCGGCGGGTTGCTTTCCGTTGGCTGCGGGAGCACGCGCGGTCCGCGTCTCGTGGCGCTGGAGCACCGCGGGGGCGGTAAGGGGGAGGCACCGCTGGTTTTCGTGGGTAAGACGATCACTTTTGATTCGG
>JBILKV010000297.1:0-4366 GCA_044376515.1 Chthoniobacteraceae bacterium
CGGCCGCAGAGACCACGGCCGCAGAGACCACGGCCACGGAGGCCGGCAACCCGGGGGGCAGCCCTTCCGTCGCCGAACTCGCCCTGCTCATTGCGGAAGCCGCGGATCACAAAAAGGCGGACGACGTAGTGGTGCTGGATTTACGCGGCATTTCGACTTTCACGGATTTCTACGTGATTTGCTCGGGAAGTTCGGAGCCACAGTTGAAAGCCATTGTGGAGGAGATTCAGGACGTGCTCAGGAAGGAAGCCGGAGTCCGCGCCCGTAGGGTGGATGGGTTTCCCTACAGCCAGTGGGTGGTGGCGGATTTCGGTGAGGTGATCGTCCATGTTTTTCACGAATCCAAACGCCAGCACTACGCGCTCGAAGACTTGTGGAGTGACGCCCCCCGGATGCAACTGCCGGAGAAGGCTCCTCCTCTGCGCACGGTTGCTTCCTAGGCCGAGGCCCACCCCATGGCACGAGCAAAGGCCAGCCCACGACAACCCCAGCGGCGCGAACCACCTCCGGAAGTCCCCCAACAGCATCCGGCTCAGGAGTTCACGGGACTGGTGCTGCTGGCTCTGGGCCTGGTGTTGTTCCTCTCCCTCATCTCCTACACTCCACAAGACCTGCCGTCCTGGTTCGGCCTTCGGGAAGGGACGACGCCCCAGCCGGCGCCCCACACGCTGAACTTCTTGGGGAAGTTCGGCGCGATGGTGGCGATGATGGCCTACACCTTTTTGGGAAGCGCCGCCTATCTGATGTGTGCCATGCTGCTCGGGTACGGCTCGGCAAAACTCATCCTGCCGGATGCCCCCCTGAGCCGACGCGCGCTCTGGAGCATTTCCTTTGTGCTCTCAGGTGCCTGTCTGGCGCAACTTCTCAACGTGCCTCTCATCGATGCGAGGAAACTTGGAATTGCGGGGGAAGGCGGCTGGGTGGGAAAATATTTGGGTGAATCTGTGCTTCGGGAAGTGCTTGGATTTCTGGGTGCGGTTTCAGCGCTGGGCTTGGTTTATCTTGCGAGCATTTTGTACATGACGGGGATTGCGCCCGCCGAGGTACTCGCGACCCTGCTGACTATTCCCCCGAGACTGCGCAAACAATCCGTATCGTGGTTGGAAGCGCGCGCCGAGGCCAGGGCGCTGCGTCAGGCAGAAATGGAGATGTCCGCAGACCGTCTGGCCTCCACCGGACTGACGGAACCCTCCAAGGCCCCCCCGAACGAACGCCGCAAGACCCGCCCCGATCCGCTGCTCAAGGACGAATTCCACAACGCCCCCGCAGCGCCGGTGGAGCCCTCTGCGGACAAGACGCTTTTGCTGAAAGCCAGCACGCCCCATGCGGAAACGAGGCCGGCGGAACCGCCTTCGTCCGAGGAACCGCCGGCACCCGCGCCGACGGCTGAACCCGTCCGGCCCGCGCCTCAGATCATCGACGGCACCGCTCCACCTCCGCCACGCCCGAAGGACCCCAAGAAGGAAAAGGAAATGAACCTCCTCTCCCCCGTGGACTGTGAAGGGTACGAACTGCCGCCGATTGACCTATTGGACGCCGTGGACCTCGCCAGCCGCGAGGCTGTGGACCCGACGGAATTGCGTGCACTCCAGGACGTCGTCATCGAAACGCTGGCCCAGTTCGGAATCGAAGTTTCGGCAGGCGACATCACCCGCGGACCGACCATCACCCGATACGAGGTGTACCCGGCCAAAGGCGTGCGGGTGGACCGCATTCTCGCCCTGGAGCGCGACTTGGCGCGCGCTACCTGCGCCGAGCGGATCAACATCCTGGCGCCGATCCCGGGCAAGGACACCGTCGGCATCGAAATCGCCAACTCGAAGAAGCAGAAGGTCACCCTGCGGGAGTTGTTTGAAAGCGACGACTTCTCCAACACAAAGGCGCGCATCCCGATCGCGCTGGGCAAAGACGTCTACGGCAAAACCATCGTAGCGGACCTGGCTGCGATGCCGCACGGGTTGGTGGCGGGGACGACGGGCTCAGGGAAAAGCGTCTGCATTAACGCAATTATCGCCTCCATCCTGTACCGATTCACTCCGGACCAGTTGCGCTTCATCATGATCGACCCGAAGGTGGTCGAAATGCAGATGTACAACGCGCTCCCCCATCTGGTGGTGCCCGTGGTGACGGATCCCAAAAAGGTCCTCCTCGCGCTGCGCTGGGCGGTGGACGAAATGGAAAAGCGCTACGCCATCTTCGCCAAAACGGGGGTGCGCAACATCGCTGGCTTCAATGCCCGGCCCAAACCCAAGACCCAAAAGGAACTCGACGAAGAACGCCTCAAACTCCAACTCGACCTATTCGACGCGCCGCCCGCGTCAAAAGCCGCCACAACTGCGGACCCGATTGCCACCGAGTTGCCCGTCGCCTTGCTTGACCCAGAAGCGCCGCTTGAATCCCCCACCGAACCACCTCCAGACTCCCCGGATTCAGCTCATGCGAGCCCGGCCTCCGGCGCCGAAGACGCTACTCCGCCAGTGCAACTGACAAAGGAGCCCGGGACGAACCCCGGCGAGGCCAGTGCCACGGAGGCCCCGGAGGAGGCGGAGGCCGATTTTGAAACGCCCGTCGAATCCCTTTCTTCCGAGGAACGCATCACCCGGATGACCACGGTCAAGGTTCCGAGAGACAATGAGCTCAAGATCCCGGACCGGATGTCCTACATCGTGATCATTGTCGATGAGCTGGCGGATTTGATGCAGACCGCCCCGGCGGACGTCGAAAGCGCCATTGCCCGCATCACCCAAAAGGCGCGGGCCGCGGGAATCCACATGATCATCGCGACCCAAACCCCCCGCGCGGACGTGATTACCGGGGTGATCAAGGCCAACGTCCCGTGCCGGATGGCGTTTCAGGTCGCCTCGGCCTTGGATTCGCGCGTGATTCTGGACGAGAACGGAGCGGAGAAACTCCTTGGCCAAGGGGACATGCTCTACCGCCCCCCCGGAAGCGGACGGATGTTGCGCGCGCAGGGTGTGCTGGTCACGGACGAGGAGGTCAACCGTCTCGTGGAATACGCGGCCAATCAGGGTGCGCCGGCTTTTGATCACGCGATTCACTCGCGGATTCAGGGAGAAGGAGGCGAAGAGGGAGAGGAAGTCAGCGACGAGGACCAAGAGTTGGTTGAAAAGTGCCTTGAAGTCATGCGCCAGGAAAAAAAGGCGAGCACCTCCCTTTTTCAGCGGAGGCTGCGTCTGGGCTACACCCGGGCGGCCCGGATTCTCGATATCCTGGAGGACCGGGGGTACGTCGGTCCCGGCGAGGGGGCCAAGCCGCGTGAAATCCTCGTAGATCTCGACCACCTCTAGATTTGGGCGGTCTTTCTGAAGTCGGAGAGCGACAACTCGCAAAAGGGTGTAGAATCTGATGAAAATAGGATCCCGTCCCCATGCCTGAGAGGCCTGAAAGTATTGGAGCAAGACTGCGCAACGCCCGGTTGGCCAAAGGGCTGACCTTGGAGGATGTTGCCCAGTCCACGTGCATCCGGCCCGAGAAACTCGCGGCGATCGAAAAAGACGATTACTCCGTCTTTCCGAGCATGGCCTACTGCCGGGGCTTCCTGGCCATGTACGGCAAACATCTGGGGGTGGACGTATCCTCGGAGACCCGCTCGATGGAGGGCCACAGTGCCATCCACGTAAAAGAGTACCAATACCTCAAAAACGCCCGTCACGGGCCCCTCCCCGAGGACGCGGTCGCCCCGCGGGAACGCTCCCCCTCTATCGTGCCCCTGCTGGTTTTTGGCGGAATCATCCTGCTGGTTTCGCTCGTCGGCTGGGTGCTGCTCAACATCCGCAGACTGGGGCTCGGCTGAAATGAGCCAGTCTGAGGCGGACGCCACCTCTCAACCCGCGCTGGTGATTGGCGGTCCAACCGCTTCTGGGAAAACCGCACTCGCCGTCTCCATCGCCCAGAAACTGGGCGGGGCCGTGCTCAACGGGGACGCATTTCAACTCTACGCAGGGCTGCCCATCCTCACCGCCCAACCCTTAGCCGCCCAGAGGGCAGTGGTCCCCCACCATTTGTATGGCGAAATCCCCCCGGGAGACTCCGTCGACGCGGCCTCCTACGCGAGGCTTGCCCGGGAACACATCCGCGCGTGCTGGAGGGCGGGCTGTCCTCCGGTGCTCGTGGGCGGTTCAGGCCTGTATCTGCGCGCCGTCCTGCGCGGTCTTGCCCAAGGATTGCCCCCGCCGGATCCGGAACTCCGTGCGCGGCTGGAGGCACGTCCACTCGCGGAGCTTTGCGCAGAGCTCGCCTCAATGGACCCCGCATCGGCCCGGAACGTGGACCTAAGGAATCCACGCCGTGTGATCCGCGCCTTGGAAGTCTGCCTGCTGACAGGAAAGCCCTTCTCCAGCTTCCG
>JBILKV010000116.1:0-13163 GCA_044376515.1 Chthoniobacteraceae bacterium
CCGCCCCGGAACTGGCCTGCCAGTTCGAAACGGTTTTTGAATCAAAGACCCAAACCCAGCCCTCGTTTAAGTCAATGTGGCGCTTCTGGCGCACAAATGAGGAGGTTGAGTCGTGGCAGGTGGGTTCCAAGGAAGGCGAGGTCACATCCTTGGATGGGGCGGGAGGCGTGCAGTTTCGCCGGATTTTTCACCCCGAGCGGACCGAAGTGTTCTATTCGGCAATGGAGCTTAAAGTGCTCGGGAAGACACGGGACTGGAGTCAGTCATTCTCGTTGGTTGCTCCCGCATTTCTGAAAGAGCAACTCGCCCCCGCCGGCACCGAGGTGATGCTGGAGACACCTCTTGAAAAATACGAAGGCACCGTAGACGGGCGCAAGTGGGTGGTGCACTGGTCCAACAAGGACCAACTTGCCTACCTCATCCGAGTCGAATCCGAGCGTGGCGTCTCCACCACCACGCTTTGTGAGCGCCATGCGCTGGAGAAACAGCCTTGGGAACGTTTGCGCAAGCGGGGGTACAATTCGATCGACTTTGCAGATTTGGGAGACCGTGAGACAAATCCCGTCATCCGCCGGATCATGAACCGTCTTGGAATCTCCTGCTCGCACAAGAGCTGCGGGGGCGTCTGTGCTCCACCCGGGTAGACGTGCACCCGTCTTGGTCTTTTGATCCCTGCCGTTCTCCCACCCGCTTCCCCGGAGAACATCCTTAAACGCTGTTCCCCGGCGTCCCGGCCGCGAATGACCGCCGTTGTTTGTCGCGGACGTCGCAGCCCGGAGAGCTCCGGCTCTGTGCCGTTCCCGTCAGCAACGTGACACTGTGCCATTCACCGGCATTCCAAGGGCGCGCCGGTATTCCTGCACTTCGGGCACGGCTGGAAGCTGAACCGCCCCCAACGGACATGGGGGATCCGCGTGATCGCCGCACAACACGCTTCCGGCTTGGTTGCCATCGGTGACTCGCCTGGGTTTGGGGGGATTTCGAGCCGGGAATCCATCTACCTACCGACCGCCTCGTCGTGGCTTCATTGAACGCATTCACAGCCGTCCCAAGGTCCTCGAAAAACAAGGCTCCGATGGATTTCTCACATTGAGGAAGCGGCGAAACCTGAAGGTGTGCGATGGCAGGTTCTTTGGGAAAAATCATTTTTCAGAGCAGATGCCGCCCCATGAGCTTCACACTTTTCGAGCGGGGTGTCGTTCCTCGCGAGGGGCGATTCCGGGGAGACGGAGTTGCTCCCATGCTTGGTGAGGCGCCCCGACGCATGGAATTTACGCCGCTGCTGACTCATACCAAGTAGCTGTGTTTTCTGGATTATGAGCGATGGGAACGCCGTGAACTAATCGTTCCGCCTTGTTTAGAAAAGCGGCGCGGATTTTCGCCAAATCTGACGCCCCGCAAGGGGCACTTCTCTTCCAGCCCATGGCAACGCCATGGGAAAACCGTCCCCAAAAAAGAATACGCCCTGAAAGGGCACCCTCACATGCCCGGTCCATCCGAAAGAGTGGCTTCATCAAAGGGCGCCCCTTCAGGTCTTCATGGTTTAGAACGGATCAAACCCACGGCGTTGCCATGGGCTGCGAGTGGCCCACCCATTCGGGGCGGAAACACTCCGGTTAGCATTGAGAGTTGGTATCATTGCTTTTTGGGAGTTCCAGAAGGCCGAGGCGCTCCTGCACCGCTGCCCACACAGCCCCAAAAAGCTGCGTACCATCATGTTTGCCATGTAATTAAAATGACTCGCAGCAGCGCGTCGACCCACAGCGCTGTGTACACCTGTCGGCGCCCCTCGCCAAAGTCTTCGAGATCTATCGCATGCGAAAGCTTTGCAAAGAAGATCGCCTTCATTCAGGTCACAACGGTGGAGGTGGGAGCTTTTGTGTCCACATCGGGTTCCCGGGCTGTTTGATCGAGAGGTCTTCGGGAAAGGGATTATACAAATATAAGAACACGAACTATTTAAGGTGTGGCAGATTTTTGGCGTCCAGGCCTTCTGAGTGATGGGAAACCTTTTTCCAACCCACCTTTTTCCTACCTCACCCGGTCACTATGGTGGGATGGCTGTGAAAAATCTTTGTGACATTTGCGCCCTCTTCGTTGGCACTCCGGCGTCTGGGGCTAGGGATAAGGACAGCGGAATCTTCCGCGGAAGGGGGGTGAGACTTGTCATGAAAATACTCCGCATCCTTTTGCTCTTGGCTGTTAGTTCCCTCTGCGTGAGCTGCGCCTCCGAAGGCGGACATCGCGCCGCCAGCGCGGTGTCGAAGGGTCACGGCAACTACGGGATTCATCACGAAGGCAGCTACTAATGGCTGCGTGCGCCGTGCCGCCAGTTGCGTCACGAAGGGAGGCGAAAATCTCTCGGATGCACCGGACGAGCGCGGTCTCGTTTGTAACAGCCCCTGCGGTTGTTCCGGCAGGAACAGCAGGCAGGGGCTTTTACCCGACCCGTGAGCCGTCTTTGTTGCAGAACCGCCCCTGTCGGGAATCGGTTGCTTCCGCTGGTTGCCGCGGGAAACGAGAGTGCACGCCGAAGGGCGGCCACCTCGGGAGGGCCTGAAAAAAGGAAACCACGGCCGCTGCCGATCGGTGGGTGCCGGGGATGAAAGCCTCAAGGAGGGATGTGTGTTACAGGTAGGTCAAATTCTTGTCTACCGTCCGGATTGGTTTTGTCTGGATTCCGTAAGCCTGCGAGGTTGACCCGAGTGATTCGGAAATACAGAACCGGATGGATATCAGACGTGCATCTGGGCACGAAAGGATGTCAGGCTGAGGCACTTTTACACTTCTTAAAAGTGCACGAGTTCGAGACCCTCTATGTGGTTGGCGATTTTTTGGATGTGTGGGCGATGAAGCGGGGCCTTTACTGGCCGCAGTCGCACAACGATGTGATTCAGAAAATTCTGAGGGCTGGACGCAAGGGGACCCGTGTGGTGTACATCCCCGGCAACCACGACGAGTTTCTCTCAAGTTTTTTCGGTGACTACGGGGCTGTGTCCGTGCAGGAGCGGGCAGTACATACCACCGCAGACGGTCGTAGGCTGCTGGTGTTCCACGGCCACGAGCTGGACGTGGTGGTGCAGAATGTGCGCTGGTTGGCGTATTTGGGGGACGTGGGTTACACGCTTTTGCTCCGCCTGAACGCGCCCCTGAACTGGATTCGGGGTATCCTTGGTCTCCGCTACTGGTCCCTGAGCGCGGCCGCCAAGCGTCAAATCAAGACCGCCGTGAGCTATATCGGTGCCTTCGAGACCGCGGTGGTCCGTCTGGCGCGAATGGAAGACAATATCGACGGGGTGGTTTGCGGGCACATTCACACCCCGGCGATACGGCGTGTGGACTCCATCGAGTATTTCAACACGGGCGACTGGGTGGAGAGTCTGTCAGCCCTCGTGGAAGAGCAGGACGGGGCGCTCCAGTTGCTCAGCTTTCAGTCCCTGATTGGGCACAGTGTCGGCGCTGAAGCGGACGCGGCGGCGCGTGCTGTGCCGGATGCGGCTCTCATTTGAGAGGCAGCCTCAGCGGCCGAAGCGGGACAGCAATCGGCCGGCCAGAGTGCCAAGGCAGGGGCTGAGGGCAGCATACGCGAGTCGCCGCACAGTCGGCAGATGGTGCGTGTAGAGCGCGTTAAACTCTAGGCAGGCCTCGCCTCCCCTTCGACGTTTGAACTCCCCGGCGCCCGAGCTGTAGTTCAAAAGCGACCCACCCTCCGCGACACGTTTGAGCAGCATTGCGACGAGGAGGCGGTAGAAATCCGGCTTCTCGATCTGCGTCGTATCATAGCCTACAAATGGGGTGGTGAGGACGTTTTCGCGGCGAAAACAAGCCAGAACGGCGTCGATTCTGCCGCTTGAGTGGCGGAGCCCACGGAACTCGAGGAACCCCTGCCTGAGAGCGCTTTCGACAAACTCCACGGTGTATTGCGGGTTGAGTCGGGAGTGTTTCTCGAGGTAGAGGAGTGTGTAGAGCCTGAGGAGCCGTGGGGCATCCTGTGGTTCGAACTGGTGATGTTCCAGCAGTTCGTAGTCCCTGAGTTTACGGAGTGCGGCGAGATCCTGCTTCACGTTGTTTCTCGCCAGAAACGAGGGGTTGGTTCCGTCAAAAAAATAAACCAGACGGCTTGGAAGAAGGTGATAACCGCAGTTGGCGAACCGGCGCGGCAACTCCGCGTCTTCGCGCCCGTGGACGTTCTTGACTAGGATTGCACGGTCTGGGAAGGCCTTGGAAAGGATCCGGGTGGCCTCGGCCATGCGGTGTTCGGAAAGCACTGGTAAAAGGTTGGTGGAGGTCAGCCATGAATTCCACTGGATGACCCTGTCCGCTTTTGTGGCTTTCAGCGCTTTCCCGAGGAGGCAAAGGGAGGCACTTGCCGCCCCCCGTGCCACGCCGCTCTTGAGCAGGCGCATCTCGCCGCGGGGATAGCGGACATACTGTGTGAGCAGTGAGCAGGGGTAGGAGGTTTCGGACTCGTCACGGTCCACGGTGATCGGAAAGAAGTCCGAGTGGCTGCGCAGAATCCCTGGTTCCGCGGTGAAATTCGGGGCGAGTGAGCCGGCCCCCCTCTCCAGCACCCAGCGCCAATAGGCGGCATTCTGCTGCGTGGTGTTCGCGAGGGCTTCCGCGGCCGCGCGGCCAAAGAGCGTCTCAGTGCGGGGCGGCTCTCCGATCCATGCGGAGCCCGAGCCGGCCGATGGGTCGCTCATTACGACGCGAGCCGGGCGATGTGAAAACTCCCGTAGGTCTGCACCCGGTCGATCTGGTGCAGGCGGGCTGCGGTGTCGACATCGTAGGTCAGCAGCTCTCCGACGCTTCGCGGGCGGCCCTCGAACTCCACGCGAATTGGATCAACAAAATCCACGACGCGTCCCCCGGAGCGCCAAAGGAACTGGGCGTCCCCGCGTGAGCGTTCCAGCAGGGCCTGCCACTCTTGTTGCAGCAGACCATTCCCTTCGGAGCTGAGCCAGTCCATGTGATCCAACAGGACAAAGTGAGAAACGGTACCTCGGTGCGAGCGCAGGAAGGAGGTGAGGTCGGTGGTGTGGGCTTGGATCGTCTCGACCAAACCCTCCTTGAGACGTTGAAAGTTATCGGGCTTGAGGTACTCGGGGCAACACCGTGCCGAGTACTGTCCCGCGAGGTAAAGCCTCCAGAAATAATTGTCCTTGAGAGGAATACGGGTGAAGACGGATTCCATGCAGTCTTCCATGAAGTCGGCGACGCCCTGCGAACAGGTTTTTTCGAGATGTTTCCTCTGGGCGAGCGGAACGCCAATCAGGCTCATCACCAGGTTTGTTCCCAGAGCACGCCGGACTCCGCTGCGCCAAAAACGGTCCCGGATCACTCTGAAGTACAGCGCTTTCTGCTCCTCAACGCTGTTAAGCTCGAACATGCCGAGGGCGGTTTCCAGAATGCCGTTTAGGCGGCAATACAGAGCCAAAAGCCTTCCGAATACGCCCGTGGTGCCGCGATGATAAAAAGTTTGGCCGGCTAATTCCCCGCTGAAAAAGTCGGCGCGGGAGTCCCAGAAGTACTGGGAAGTCTGGGAGAGTTGCGGCCGCAACAAGTCCCTGTACCAGTCTTGAAAACGAGGATGGCCGCCGTCCCCAAACAGGCTGAAAAAGTCCTCGTAATCGAGCCGGCGGATTGCTGCGATCTTGAGCTCCAGCAGCGCGGTTTGTCTGAAGTTCACGTCGATTGCGTGAATACTCCGGGGCCCGTCCAGGGCGTAGTCGAGGGCGTTGCAACCGGCGGAGGTGATCATGACGACATCTGACGCGGCATTGAGCCCCATGACGGCCCGGTCGATCCGCGGATCTTCCCAGCAGGTGTTGTAAACGAGGTTGTTGGAGTGAACGTGTCTGAAGAGGTGTTTCGCGGCCCAGTTGGAGAGCGTATTCATTGCGAGGAAAGGGTTCTCGGTTCCGACGGTCCGGACTCTCAGACCTGAAAAACGGCTTCCGCAAACCAATTTCATCGAACCGGGCCAGACTTAACCGGGCTGTGGCATGAATGTAACCAAACTCAAACACGAGCCGGCTCTGCGCCACGGAGGCTCCTCCTTCCAAGGATCCGCGTTTCCGTTTCCTCCGCTGGATTCAGCCCGACAGGGCGCGGCACTCAAAGATAATCGCGGTACACCCCCCACGCCCGCTCGGCGGGTGAGAGTGGGTTGGTCATACGACTCAGAGTAACGAGGCGCAGAAATCCGAGCATGGTGATCCAACAAAAAACGGTCAGCCCGGCCGCATCATTCTCAGATTAGTGATGCGCCGCTGAGTGATGCACATGGCGTGCGCTCCTTGAGCGCGACACACACATTGACATCAAGGAGGTCGGTCATGGAGCATTGTCGGGCATGCCCGAGGCGCGTCTGAGTTGTTCGAGGTCTTCCTGATCGAGGATCGCATAGAACTCGGCGTTGGCCGGTGCTGGTGTTGGCGTTGGCGTTGGCGGTATCCTTGGCGTCTTCTTAAAGACGCGCAGGAAGAGGTGCGCGTCCAGGGCACTGTTGAGGACTCTGCAGACGGGGCGCTTTCAATATCGCTTCGATGTAGCGGGTGAGGCGTTCTTTGAGTTGGAGAGCTGGACTGAGCGGCGCGAGCTTTGACCTCGCGAAAGAGCGGGTCGGGGATTCCGAGCGTGGTTTGAAAGAAAGCATTTTAGCATAAAGACGTGCGGGGCTGAAACTTGGATAAGGTCCGCTGAGGGTAGCGGCGCAAGGGAGGTTTCCCGCAAGGCGGACTTTGGGTCGGATGCGCCCGGCGATCGCTCCCATGGGGGGCGGAGGCTTTTCCGCTCTGCGATGCGGAAGATGCCTGGCATGCCCAAGAAGGCATCCTACAAAACGGTCTCAAACGGGGAGCCAAACCCGCAATGGGTCCAATTGCAGTGTGGTCGGGGCGATAGGATTCGAACCTACGACCTCCTGGTCCCAAACCAGGCGCTCTACCAAGCTAAGCTACACCCCGCTACTCCCAGTCCCCCGCACGGAGACCTCACGCTCTGACTATGCTCGTCCGCGGCCGCGCGGCAAGCAAAACTGGCACTCACAGGCGTACCCGAAGCGTCCCCGGCCAACCGGACGGAGACGGCGCCGCGCCATCCGCAGATAGCAGGGGTCAACACAGGTTGAATGGACGGAGGGAAACGGAAGATCCGGCTGGTGAGGAGGAACCGTCAGGTGCCCAGGCCGAAGCGTCTCGCGTTACCGCAAAGTTCGTGGTTTTTTTCTCAGCGCGTGATGGTCTTCAGCACGATCCCGTTTCGAATCACCGAATTATGAAAAACAGAACCCTCGCGGTGCTTTGGCTTCTCCTAGGGATTTTTGCACATGGTGGAGTGCTCGCCGCGCCTCTCGCCCTCGACCCCAGCCGGGTGCCGGAGCCCCTCAAGAGCTGGGCCGACTGGGCGCGCTGGAACGAGACGCACGGGCTCGAATCCGTTCCGGGAAACTACAACGATCCCAAAAAAACCGTCCCCCTCTGGCCATCTACGCTGGAACTCGTGGCGGACCAGACGGGCGGCAAGTTTTCGTTTCAGGTGGAGGCTTATGCCCAAACCTGGGCGATGCTGCCGGGCTCGCGCGACATCTGGCCCGTGCGGGTCAGCGTGGACGGGGATGAGGCGCCCGTGCTGGAGCATGCCGGGGCGCCGGCCGTCCTACTGCCGCCGGGAAAGCATCGGATCGCCGGTACCCTTCCCTGGGAAAGACTGCCCCGCACCCTCCAGATTCCCAGCCAGACCGGCGTTCTCATGATGATCCTGAACGGTCAGGAAGTCCCGGGCGTGACTTGGAACGCGGAGGGTGTGCTCTGGCTGGAACGCCGTCCGTCGGAGCCGGATGGATCGCGCGACTTTGCCGAGCTCAAAATATACCGGGTGCTCGAGGATGGCGCACCGATGTGGCTTCGCACCGAAATGGAACTGACCGTTTCCGGCAAGAGCCGCGAGTTGGAGTTGGGCGGAGTGCTGCCCTCCGGTTGGTTGCTCGCCAGCACGGCCGGACCCGTGCCGATGGCGGTGGACGAAGCCGGCCGGCTCAAGGTTCAGGCGCGCGCCGGGAAGTGGATCCTCCACGCCGAAGCATTCAGCCTCCAGGCGGCCCGCGAGTTTCGCTTCGCACCGGATGTCACGCCCGCGGTGGCGCAGGAACTGGTTGCGTTCAAAGCGGTACCGGGTTTTCGCAGCCTCGAACTGACCGGGGTCCCCTCGGTGGATGTGTCGCAGACGACCTTTCCCCAACGGTGGCGGGATCTCCCGCTCTACCGCTGGGACACCAAAAACGCCTTTCAAATCGAGGAGCGGATGCGTGGCATGGGACGGCAGCAAATTCCGGGACTCAACATCACCCGCCGCCTGTGGCTGGACGAGAACGGGCGCGGTCTCACGTTTCGCGACCAGATTTCAGGGACGCAGCAGACGCTTTGGCGTCTCGACAGCGCGCCCGGCCAGCAGCTTGGGTCAGTACGCAGTGGGGAGGAGGGGCAGCTCGTCACTAAAAATCCGGCCACCGGCGCGCTCGGGGTCGAGGTGCGCTTCCGCAACCTCGCACTGGAGGCGACCGGCCGCATCGAAAACGCCCGCACCCTCCCGGCCAGTGGATGGAACACGACGGCCGCCGCGGCCAAGGTCACTTTACATCTGCCGCCCGGATGGAGGCTCCTTGCCCTGTTTGGAGCGGATTACGTCAGGGGTGACTGGCTGACGGCGTGGACGCTGCTGGATTTGTTTGTGGTTCTTGTTTTTTCAATGGGTGTGGGGAGGGTTTTCGGCCGGCCCGTGGGCGCGCTGGCTTTCGGAGCACTCGTGCTTTCCTATCGGGAACCCGAGGCGCCCAGATACGCATGGTTGTTCCTGCTTGCGGCGCTTGCTCTGGTGAGGGTCGTGCGTGACGGATGGGCCCGCCACTTGGTGCGCCTGCTCAAGGGGGCTGCGGTTTTGAGCCTGCTGCTCACATTGGTCCCGTTTGTGGAAACCCAAATCCAGCAGGCCTTGCACCCCCAACTGGAGAAACCCGATCAAAGGGGTGCCTACCGCTCCTTTCCCGAAGAAAGCGCGCTTTCGCTCGCAGCCCGCGATCAAGCAGAACCCGGGGTGGACAAGGACGCTGCTGAGAATGCCGCCAGATCCAACTCGACTTCATCACTTTACGTCGCCAAAGGATCCCAGCGTAAGCTCCAACTCTTCCAGGACACCGGTGCGCGGATTCAAACAGGTCCGCCGGTTCCCGATTGGAAATGGCGGGAGGCGTCCTACGGATGGAACGGTCCGGTGGCCCCGTCCCAACAGGTCCGCCTCATTCTCGTCCCTACCGGTCTGGTGCGGGTCCTGACCGTATTACGGGTCGGCCTGCTACTCGCGCTTTGCTCGCTGCTTCTCAACGTTGGGGAGCTCAGGCGCCGTTGGTGGGCGCGCGCCGGTGCCGCGGTTTGGATGTTTTGCGGCCTCGCCCCGCACTCGCAAGCGGCCGAACCTCCTCCTGCGATCCCCGCAATGGCAGATGCCTTCCCCAGCGCGCAGATGCTCCAGCTTTTGCGCGACCGGATGGCCCCGGTTTCAGACGCGTTTCCGCACGCCGCGGACATCCCTCTGGCCGCTCTAGAGATCCAGAAGGGACGCATCACGCTCAAGGCCGAAATTCACGTGGCGACCCGCACCGCCGTGCCGCTCCCCGGGAAACTGCCGGTCTGGTCGCCCACCCGGGTTGTGGTTGATGGGTTGCCTCAGGCTGCGATGCGGCGGGAGGATGGCTTTCTCTGGGTGGTGCTCGAGGCGGGTGTCCACCGGCTTCGGGTGGAGGGTGACCTCGGCGGGGCCGCGGAGTGGGAATGGGCTTTTCGCCTCAAGCCGCGCCGCGTCGAAATTGACGCCCCAGAGTGGCTGGTAAGCGGAGTGCGGGCGAACGGCGTCCCCGAGGAGCAGGTGTTTTTCCGGGCAAAGGAGGCCAAGTCCACCGCTGTGGGTGGATACGAACAGCAACCGCTGCGGACCGCGCTGCGTGTGGACCGCCGGCTCGTGCTGGGTTTCAACTGGCAGATCCACACGACGGTCCAACGGCTTTCCCAGGAGGGGAGGGCGGTTTCCACACGGATTCCGCTATTGGCTGGGGAACACGTGATTTCCGCCGGGCCGGTCACGGCGGAAGGTGCCGTGGAGGTGCGGCTTGGGGCAGGCGAGAAAGCCGTGGGTTGGGTGAGTGAAATCCCGGTTTCCGCGTCGATTGAACTCACCTCCAGAGACACCGACACCTGGGTTGAGCAATGGACGCTCGAGGCTTCCCCTGCTTGGAATGTGACGCTCGAGGGCCTCCCACCCGTCTATGCGGCCCAGGCGTCCGAGTTGGTGCCGCGTTGGAATCCGTGGCCGGGCGAGGCGGTACGCCTGAAGGTCAGCCGGGCCGAGGCGCAAACCGGGGAAACCATCACGGTGGGTTCGGTCCACTCGGAGACTTCCGTGGGCCTTCGGCAGCGCACCCAACGGCTGTCCCTCGGGGTCCGCTCGAGTTTGGGAGAGGATTTCATCCTGCGGTTGCCCGCCGAAGTGGAAGTGCGTTCCGTGAAGCTGGATGGGAAGGATCTGCCGGTCCGGATGGAGGCGGGCCAGGCGGGGGCGGGCCGGCTCCAAATCCCCCTCCATCCGGGCGACCAGTCCGTGGCCGTGGAATGGGAAAGCACCCAACCCCTGCTGACGCCCGTCATGGTCGCGCCCGTCGCACTGCCCGTCCCCTGTGCAAACATTCAGACCATCGTAAGGGTTCCCGACGGCAGGTGGATTCTCTGGACGCACGGACCGCTCCGGGGGCCGGCGGTGCGCTTCTGGTCCATTTTGGTGTTTTCCATCGTTGCGGGAGCTGCCCTGGGCCGGTTGCGCGGTTCGCCCCTTTGCACGCGGGACTGGGTGTTGCTGTGCATCGGGCTGACACAGGCTTCCCTGCTTGGGGCATTTGCGATGGTGGGCTGGCTGTTGGGTCTGGCCTGGCGCGAGCGCCAACCTTACGCGGCCGTGAGGCCGTGGCTCTACAACCTGCTCCAAACCGGCTTGGTCCTCTGGACGCTTGCCGCCCTGTCCATTCTCGCGTCGGCCGTCGTCAAGGGCCTGCTCGGACACCCTGAGATGTTCATCACTGGAAACGAGTCCACCCGGTTGGTCCTCAAGTGGTACCAGGCGCAGAGCGACGGGGTCCTGCCACAACCGGGCTGCCTGCAGGTTTCGCTTTGGTGGTACCGGCTTGCGATGTTGCTGTGGGCGCTCTGGCTCGCCGGCGCCGTCCTTGGATGGCTCAAGAGGGGCTGGGAAGCCTTCAGCTCCGGAGGGCCCGTCCGCTCCGGAAACCCCAAACCGCCGCCACCGCTGCCACCGCTGCAAGGTGCCGGCCCCGCCCCGGGCCCAGGCGCGGACGTGACCTGACAGCGGCCCGCGCGTTTCGGACGCGCCGGGGCCCGTGGCTGCCGAAGGCCAAAGCTCCAGACTCCCAAACTCAAGGGTGCCAAACGAACACCGATGTCTCGGCTTTGTGGGACGGGCCACACCACGAGACTGTCGGCCCGGCAGAGATGCGGGACTACTGCGTGTGTCGAGCTGAGCTTAGCAGACACCGGCAGGCCGGTGCGGAATCATTCCGCAACCACCCAACATGGGGTGGGAGGGTGTTTGGATGGGGATCTTCAGCGCTGCGAAGTTTGCGGCTCCCGGGCTCAACGAGGACGAGACGTCCGCGCTCCTCCGACCCTTTCAGGGTAGGTTGGCCGGCTCTTTGGCTGGCGCAGGAAACTCCGGTGGGTTGCACGAACCGGTGTAGGAAACGGCGTCCGCACATCGGTCCCGCGGTTGCCCCGGAAAACGTCCTCCTACCGTGGCTCCACGATGAGGTCCCCGCGCATCACCCGCCAGTGGCCGGGAAACGTGCACAGGTACGGGTAGGTGCCGGGCTTGGATGGCGCGCTGAAACGTAGCTCATGGCGGCCGTTTGGATTCAGCAGAGGCGTGGCCTGCAGCACCTTCGCTGATTTGGGCACGTATTGCCTCGCCATCCCGTCCGGTTGCGCGGCCATCTGGTCCGCAAGAACACCCACTTCCTCGTCCGCGCCAGCCTCCACCAACACAAGGTTGTGCTGCATCGAATCCGGGTTTTCAAAGACCAACCGCAAGGACTGCCCGGCCTTCACCCGGATTTCCTTCGGAGAAAACTGCATCAGGTTGGGAACCGCCTGGATACGGAGGGCGTCGGCATCCGCGGCGTGCGCCGCTTCCCATGCGCCGGCGAGTGCGGAGAGGGAAGATGCGTCCGTCGCGAAGTGGGCGCCTTCGACCGCCTGTCCGAGTGTGTCGCAGATGTAAACGGGGGGCCGCGTGTCTTTGTTTTTGAGGCGGCGAAACGCCAGTTCGACAAGATTCACACCCTTCTGCAGCTGGATTTGAACCTGCTGCTGGGCGCTCCATGGACTGTCGGCCGTGAGCAGTTGGACGTTGTTGGCCGAGATGTCGAGGTAGCCGTGCTTGACGTTTAACAGCACCGTTTGGGGAGTTTGTACTTCGATGAAGGGCGGTATACCGCGGTCTTCGGAGGCGCGGCCTTTCCGCCGCTCTTACCCGCCGCAGTTGGCAGGCCGGCCGCCTCCGCGCTGCCGGTCCCCACCGGGAGTGTCCATTGTTTGACCTCGGTCGCGGGATCCATTTCCAGAACGGGCACCGAAGGTCCCTTGGTTGGACGGGTGCCGGCCTCCAAATCCCGGACCATTTGCTGCACAGCGGGTTCCCCGGCGACCATCCCCTCGAGCACGGACTCCCATGGCAAGGGCGCCGCCGCATGCAGGTGCGCGGGGTGTGTACCGGTCGCTCCCTCCGCGCCGCGGTGTTCCACCGCAGGCGGGGAAGTGGCCCGCAGCCGCGAGACGCAATTCACCACCGCCATTCGAACCCGGGGATGCGCATCTTTGGCGGCAGCGGCAAGCAGCTCCCGCGCGGCCGCGGGCTCAAAACCCTCAAAGCGTACCGTCTGAACCGCGGCAGCGCGCATCCGCGGCTCTTTGGACTGCAGAAGCGTCCGTACCAAGTCCGGCCGCGGGCGTCCTTGGCTCAGCAACACCCAGCACGCCTCCAGCAACGCCTGCTCGTCGACCGCCCCCGCCTGTTGCATCCGTGCAATCCAGTCCTCCACCGCGGGC
>JBILKV010000117.1:0-13162 GCA_044376515.1 Chthoniobacteraceae bacterium
ATGACCTCCCCTATTTCCAGTGGATGGAAAAGGTTGCGGCGGAGGCGGCGGGCTGGACGCGCACGGAATGGCCGGCGGATCCGGCGGAACCACTGACGAATTTCGAGGCCCGATTCATCGCGCAGGGCCTCCCGATTCACCGGATGCGACTGGTGAAAACCGGTCCGTGACGGTCCGTGACCGTCCGTGACGGGCGGGGCCGGGTGGGCGGTTAGCGCAGGTCTGGGTTTGCGAGGCGTGGGGCGTTGACTCCGGACATGCCCTTGGGCTCCCAGCCGGACTGTGCGGGGGAACCGGCGGGGCGGGCGAGGTCCTCGAGCAAGTGCTGCTGGCGCTCAAGGAGGACGTCGGCGCGCTCGCGCAGGGCGTCGCGCTGGCGGACAGCATTGTCGCGCTCGCGCCGGAGACGGGCCAGTTCGCGCTCCGTGCGTTCGCGCTGCTCGGTTTCTCCACGGAGCAGGTCGTTGCGTTCGCGTTCGAGGGCGAAGGCCTGTTCGCGGGAAGCAGCGCGCGCAGCGTCGGCGGCTGTACGAGCTTCCTCGCGCTGGCGCATGAGCAGTTCGACCTGTTTGGTAAATTCTTCGGTGCGTGAACGAAGCGCCTCGCGCGTTTCCTCCAGAAGCGACAGGAGGGTGACCTTTTCGTTGAGGAGGGCCTCACGCTCGCGGGTGAGCTGGTCGAAGCGGCGGCGCGCGTCGCTTTCGGCGGCGGCCAGACGCGCCGTGAGTTCGGAAGCCTCGTTGCGTGAGGCGTCGAGATCCTCGCGCAGGCGGTTGATCTCGCCGGGGTAGCGGCGTTCGGCATCAGAGAGAGCTGCGCGGAGGCGGTCACCGTCGATCCTCGCCGTGTTGAGGTCCTCACGGATTTTGGCGATCTCAAAGTCCTTGGAGGCCGCGAGGGTGGCGGAGGCCTGACGATGGTCGGCGACGAGTTTGGCGATGCGGCGGTCCCGTTCGGCTTGGGTTTCAGCGATTTGCTGGTCCTTTTGGAGCATCGCGGCATCCCGCTCGGAGGAGAGGGTGGCGACGATGCGGGCGTGCTGGGCCTGAAGCGCCTCGTAGCGGGTGACCCATTCGGCGATGCGGCGGTCGCGGTCAGCCGCGAGGTTGGCGAGGCGCTGGTCGCGGTCGGCGACGGCGGAAGTGCGTTCGGCGAGCGCGGCGGCGAGGGCCTTTTCGTGCTCGGCGCGGGTGAGGGCGAGTTGCTCGTCGTGGGCGGCCTTGACGTCGGCGAGCTGGCGGGAGCGCTCCGTAATAAGCTGGTTGCGTTCGGCTTCGAGCCTGAGGATGGTTTCCTTGGAAGCGGCCTCGATGTCGTCGACCTCGTCATCCTTGGCTTTGCGGAGGGAGGACATCGCCTCGTCGTGAGCCAGCTGGAGGGCATCGAGGGCCTGCTGGTGCTGGGCCTTGGTGAGTTCAACGGTGGCGGCGTTGGTGGCCTGCAGGGTTTCGAGCGCGCGCTGGTGTTCGGCGATGCGGGTGTCCAGTTGGAGCCGCAACTGCTCGAGGGCCTGGGTGTGATCGGCGCGCTCGGTGTCGCTGGCGCTCCGGAGCGCGGCGATCTCGCCGGCGTGCTGGCGGGCAGCCTGATCGAGGGAGAGGCTGCCGGCTTCCTTGGCGGCTTCCAGATTCTTGGCGTGCAGCGCCTGTTCCTGAGAGAGGAGATCCTGCAGGTGGGAGGTGGTGCGCTCGAGGAGCAGGCGGTGGTCCTCGTTGATCTGGGCGATGGTGGTGTCGCGTTCCCGGAGGGCCTCGGCGAGGCGCTGTCCGAGGCTGGAGTTTTCGGTGCGGAGGCTTTCGAGGTCGGTTTCGAGGTCCTTGCAGCGGCCCTCGGCGACAGCCCTGCTGCGTTCGACATCGGCGGCGCGGGCCTCTGCGGCGGCCTTGTTTTCGAGGGCCTGGAGCCGCAGGGCGTCGAGTTCGGCGAGTTTCTCGGCGTTTTCAAGACGCGTCGCCACGATGGCCGATTCGGTGGCGGAACGGGCGGCGGAAAGATCGGAGTCGGCCTTGCGCTGCTCGGCGTCGAGGCGGAGGGTGGATTCCTCGAGTTCGTGGCGGAGGTCTGAGAGTTGTTTTTGGAGGGCGGCCAGTTCGGTGTCGAGACGGCCGGTTTTATCGCGTTCGGAGCCCAGCAGGGCGTTCAGCTCGGTGATACGGGCGTCGTCCGCGGACTTGATGCCCTGGAGTTCGGTGGCCTTGGTTTCGGCGGCGGCGACCCTGGTCCGGGCGTCGGCGACTTCGGTCTCGGAGGAGGAGCGGAGGCTCTTGAGTTCTGCGGCGAGGGAGTCGCGCTCGAGGGCGAGGGCGTCGCGTTCGCGCGTGAGGGAACTGACCGCCTTGGACTGGGCGTCGATGGAGCGGCGGAGTCCCTGAACGGTGCGTTCGCTGATGGAGGAGGCGCGGTCGCCGGAGTCGCCCTCAAGGCGCTTGGATTCGAGCAGTTGGTCCCGTTCGGCCTTGATTTGTTCGCGGTCGGATTTGATCTGGGCGAGTTCAAGGCCGGCGGCCTCGAGTTTTCCGCGGAGGGAGTCGAGCTCCTGCTGGCGGGCCTCCAGCTCGGCCGGAGAAAACTGCGCCTGCTGTTGGGGATCGACCCCGGAACGGGCCTCCTCGAGCTGCTGCAACGCCTCTTGACGGGCCTTCTCGAGGGCAGCCCTCTCCTGTTTGAGCTGGGCGATGCGGTTCTGCAGTTCGCCCGGGCTGGCGGGAGCCGGGCCGCCGGCGCCGGGGGCGGAGATGGTCACCACCGGTTCGGGCGGGGATTCGAGTTGCCGGAGCAGCTGGACGTTCTTCTCCTGAAGGGTGTCCCGCTCGGTCAGCAGGGCCCGGATTCGGTTGCGGTAGGTCTCGATGTCCGCCTCGAGTTGCTTGACGGCGCGCCATTCCCAACCCGCCGCCCCTGCCTTGCCGGCCGCCGCGGGGGAATCCCCTGCGGGGGCGGAGCCGTCCTCGCTTTGCCTACGCGTCTCCAGAAGGGCCGTTTCTGCGGCCAGGGCCTGCCGTTCGGCCTTGATGCGGGTGTCCCGCTCGCGGCCCAATTCCTGGGCGGTGGTGCGCTGCATCCCCTCGAGAGCCTGCAGCCTTTTTTGCAAACGCTCGACCTGCTGTTCGGGCGTCAGGGGAAGTTCCTCCACCTCCGGTACCTCTTCGTCGTCAACGGCCGGGTGCAGCAGATCCGTTTCCGGCTGCCCCAATTCGGCATCCTGCCATCCCGCGGGAAGCTCCGGGGAGGCGGGGAGGACATCCGCGGCGGCGGCGGGCAGGCCATCCGGCCCGTCTGCCGCGGGGGAGTGCTCCCGCAGCTCCGGAGCGGGGGCTGCTTGGGATGGCGCCGGCGCCGGGCTGGCAATTCTGCCATATCCGGCGGCGCTGCGTTGCTGCGCCAGCATGCGGGTGACCTTGAGGTAGGGAAGGCGGACAGGGACGTCGCTGTTGGCGAGTTCCGCATCCCTGAAAATGTGGGGGGCGCGTGCGTACAACTCGGACAGTGGGACGGTGGAATCCCGTTGCTGGATCCGCGTTTCGAGCCAGGCGAGGTCGAAGTCGATTTTAAGGGTGGGGTCGTGGGGTCCGTCCTTGAGGGCACCCGGGGGGATGCGGTTGAGGAAATCGCCCAGTTCCAGGGCCAGCGCGGCGGCCCCACCCAAGGGGGCGCCGGAGGCTACGGGTGCGTGGAGGGACGCGGCCGTGGGAGGCGGGGGAAGCGAGGAAGGCGAGGGAAAGGCACCCACCGCATCGGTGCCCACCGCATCGGCATCTTGAAAACTGTCCTGATTCATGTGCTGATTATTCCACGCTTGACGCTGCACCGCAGACGGAGCGGATTTCACGCCAGAATCCGAATTTGCTTCGGTTTGGCTCATATTCTTCAGGAACTTGCGTTTTGAACCCTTTTTCACGCCTGAAGGTACGGTTGAAACTCCTGCTGCAACAGGGGCGGCAAGACCGCGGTGAACTCGACCTGCTCCTCAAAATAATGCGTTTCCAAAATCTGCGCGCTCCGGTGCAGGCGGGCGATCCGCTCACCCAGTCCGGCCGGCAGGCGTACCCTGCAGACCTTCGCCCCCCCTGCGACCGTTTCCGCCATGTGCTCCAGCAGTCCGGAGATGCCTTCCCCGGTGTGAACCGAGACAAAATGGGCCTCGGGGAAGCGGTGGCGCAGCGGCTCCAACACCGCGCGATCGGCGATGCGGTCCACCTTGTTGAAGACGAGGAGCATGCGTTTGGCATCCGCCCCGAGGTCGGCGAGGACATCGAGGGTGGTCTGGTAAAACGTGAGCACCTCCGGCTGGGAGACGTCCAGCACATGAATGAGAAAGTCGGCCAGGATGGATTCCTCTAGCGTTGCCCGGAACGCCTCCACCAACCGGTGCGGGAGGCGTCTGACAAAACCGACCGTGTCGGTGAGCAAGAGGGGCTGGTTATTGGGGAGGGCCACCTTGCGGGTGGTGGTGTCCAAGGTGGCGAAGAGCTTGTCCTCGACCAGGACGCCCGCCCCGGTGAGCCGCCGCATCAGGGAGGATTTCCCCGCGTTGGTGTAGCCAACAATCGCGGCGTTTGGCACCGGTGCCCGCTTGCGGTCCTTGCGCTGCGTGGAGCGGACCTGCCGGACGTGCTGGAGCTGTTCCTTGAGGCGGCCGATGGTGACACGGATCCGCCTTTTGTCCTGCTCCAACTGGGATTCGCCCTCGCCCTTGGCACCGATGCCGCCGCCCTGCCGGACCAAGTGCCCCCAGGCCCGGGTGAGCCTTGGGAGGGCGTATTCCATGCGGGCCAGGTCAATTTGCAGCCGTGCCTCGTGCGTCTGCGCCCGCTGCGCGAAGATGTCCAGAATCACCTCCTGCCGGTCCAGCACGGTGACACCGGTGAGTTTCTCCCAGTTGCGCTGCTGGCTGGGGGACAGTTCGTTGTCAAAGATGAGGGAATCAAGCTCCTCCTCCTTGAGGATCTGGGAAATTTCCTCGGCCTTGCCCGAGCCGATCAGGAAACGGGGATGGACTTCGCGGGTGTGGACGAGCATCCGCCTGCAAATGGGGACGCCGAGCGTGTCGACGAGTTCGCCCAGTTCGGCGAGGAGGCTTTCGGCTTCGGCCTTGCCGGAAGGCTTTTCATAGACGCCGACGAGCAAGGCCCGGCGCACCATTTTCCCGCGGGGATCAAGCTCTATCATGCACGGAAGGAACGATGCCCCTCCGAGGAGAGTCTGGCGGAAGAATCCGTCGTTTTGGCGGAAGAATCCGTCGTTTGGAAAGAGGGCCGGGGAGCCCGTGGAGCATCCGGTGCAGCGCTGCAACCCGGACGCGGCGGGAAGCGCTTACTTTTTGGCAGCATTCGGGGCCTTTTCAGCCGGGGCGGCTTCCGTAAAGAGCGAGGCGTACTTTCCGTAGCCCTCCTTCTCGAGTTCTGCGACGGGGATGAAGCGGAGCGAGGCGGAGTTGATGCAATAGCGCATCCCGGTCGGGCGCGGCCCGTCCGGAAAGAGGTGGCCGAGGTGGGCGCCGCTTTTGGTGGAAATCACCTCCACGCGGATCATGTTGTGGGTGCGGTCCTCCTTTTCCTTGATGGCACCCTTGTTCACGGGCTGGAAGAAGCTCGGCCAGCCGGTGCCTGAGTCAAACTTGTGGTTGGAAGCGAAGAGCGCCTCGCCGTCGATGACGTCCACGTAAAGGCCGGTGGCGTGGTTGTCCCAGTACGCATTGCGGAAGGGCGGCTCGGTGGCCGCATTGCAGGTTACGTCGTACTGGAGTTGGGTGAGCTTTTTTTTGAGGTCGTCCTTGTTCACTTTCTTGTCGGGGGTTGCGTCGGCAGAAGTGGCGGCCTTCGCCGTCTCTGGTTTCGGGTCCGCCGCGAGGGCCGCGCTGGAGAAGGCCGCCAGCGAGCAAAGCACGGGCACAGCGCGAAAGACAGTGTGAAGGGAAAGGCGGGATCGGAGATCGGAACGCTTCATGACGGGGGTGTCGTGGGGGAACGGTTTCATGACAGGAGACAGCACGTGCGGAGGGATTTCTTTGAGACTGGACAGCAGGGAGCGCGCCCAATCCACCCTTATGCGACAATAAAGGGCGAGGCTTTGTTCAAAGCCTAGCACAAATCCCTTTTTGAGCCGGTTGTAATTTGCATCATCACTCCCCGGCGATGCTCGCCAACTGGACTGACAGCGCCGCCTTCACGCTCTCGATCATCCCCCGCAAACTCCCGGGCGATCCTGTCGCCCCAAACTGCAGCACCACTTCCGGATCCCACGCCATGCTCAATTCCAGCGTCCCGCCCTCCTCCGCATAACCCCCGCGCATCGTCTCGGGCGCACCGAACGACGCGGCCTCTCCCAGCTCCTCCACCCGCCCTGCCACCGCGTACCCACCGCCAACCCCGGACCGCTCCGCCACCACGGAAAACTCCCCGCGCTCGCTCGCCACGGCGTCCTGCACCACCTGCTCCTCCGCAGCCCACTCCTCGCTCTGAAGTTCCGCCGAGGGTCTTCCCGGCATCCCCCACACCCACAACGCGCGCCCGGGCAACACCGTTGTCTCCCCCTGGAGCTCGAGCTTCCGCCGCTCCAGCAACCAGTACCCGCTCCGGTTGTCCCGCGCATCCGCCGCAAGCGCGCCGCTCCAGTACGCCCACCAACCCGTGTACGCCGATCCCGTGCCGCTCGAGCCAGCCGTCGGGTTGGACACTCCAGTCCCCGCCGGCAACACCTTCAGGGTTGCGGAGATTTCCACCTCGCCGCCATCGGGATGGCTCTCGCTCAGATTCGACACCGTCACGGTGTAACGCCCCGCCTGCGGCGCACCGACCACACCCAGGTTGAGCGTCGCCAAACGCGCCCCCGGACCGCTCAACGCCACTCCGTCGCGGCTCCAACGGTACGTCACAGGCGCCTCCGAACGCACCACCACCGCAAAGGACACCGCCGTCCCCGCCTGGTCCGCCACGATCCGCGACACGGGTGCAGCCAACACCACCGGCACCGCACGGACCCCCAGCACCAACGGTCCGCTCGACGCGCTCTCCAGCACCCGAGCCCCGTCCAGCCGACGCACCTTCACCTCGTAGGTCCCGGCATCCCCGGCCACCGCCGACACGATCTGCAACTGCTCTCCGTTGGCTCCCGCAAGCACCACCCCGTTCCGCGTCCATTCGTAACTCAACGTCCCCTTCCCGCTCGCCTGCGCCCACAGGTTCACACTCCCGCCCAGCGGCACCTGCGCCGGTCCGCTCAGCGTGACGCCGAGCTGCGCCGTGACCTGCACCTGCGCCAGTCCGCTCAACGCGGAACCCGCCCCGTTGCTCACGCGCACCTGGTAGATCCCCGCGTCGGCCACACCCGCAGAGGCCATCTCCAAACGCGACGCGTTCGCCCCTTCCAACTCCACCCCATCCCTGAGCCACTGGTAGCGCAACGTGCCACCTCCGCTTGCCCCAACCTCCAGCCGCAGTGCCTCCCCTTGCGTCAGGGACACGCCCGCGGGCTGGGTCTGGATCCGCACTGGCGTGGTCACCGTCAGGATCCGCTCGCCCGACTCGACCGTGGCGCCGCCCACCTTGCTCACCCGCACGCTGAAGCGCTGTTCCCCCTGCCAGTCCGCACCCTCGGGCACCGACGCGATGCTCAACTCCGCACCCGTGGCCCCGCTGTACAACGTGCCGTCGGAAAGCGCCCGCCCGTTGCGCAGCCACTGGTAACCGTAGACCGCTCCGGCCGTTCCCTCTCGCACCACCACCCGCAGACGCACTCCATCCCCGGGGTTCGCCGTGGCAGGCACCTCCACCCTCTCAAGCCGCGGATCCAACCGCAGCGCCAACCCTCGGCTCACCGCGAACGCAGCCCCGTTGTCCACCGTCACCTCATACAACCCGTCGGTGTCGTTGTTCACCGTTGGCAGTGCATACGGCAACTGGAAACGCCCGCCCTCGGCACGCGCCGTTCCCGCAAACACCTGCACGCCATCACGACGCCATTGGTATTTCACCAGCGTCGAGCCACCCGCGTCCTCCGCCGTCGCCTGGAGCACCAGCCCGGACTGCCCGCTCCGGAGATCCCCCAGCGCGCCACCTGACAGCGTCGGATCCGCCGTCACCCGCAACGCCCCCTGCGGCGCAACCGTCAAGACCGCCACAGCGCTCGACACCGTTGCGTACTCATTGGACACATCCACCCGGAACTGCGCCCCATCCTCGGCAAGCCCAAGCGCCCTGAGATTCAGCGCCGCCTGCGTCGCACCCTCCACCGGGGTGAACACGCTTGCTCCCCTGCTCCTGCGGTGCCACCGGTACGTCAACGGCGTCTGCACGGCACCCTCCACGCGGAACACCGCAGAGCCCCCCTCCGAGGCCAACACAGACTGCGGCTGGGTGGCGATCACCGGCTTGAACCTGACCACCACGCGCACGCTCCGGCTCACCGCGCTTCCCGAGGCGTTGGACACCAGCAGGTCGTACTGGCCCGCATCCCCAGCCGTCACCCCGCCCTTCACGTAACCCGGCGCCTCGGATCCCTGTTGCCCGAGCACCACCATGGAACCCGACGCCCCCGGCAATACCACTCCGTTCCGACGCCACTGGTACTGCACCAGCCCGGCCCCATCATTCTTCACAACCGCGCGTAGTTGCAGGCTCCCGCCCTCGAGCACGTTCACATCGCCGCTTCCGACCAGTGTCGCCTCGGGCGCCCCGCTGACGCTCACCCGCGCGACCTCACGCGGCGTCCCATCCGCAGGCGCCTTGGAGAACGCATTGGACAACACCACCCCGTACGAACCAGCGTCCCCAAACTTCGCGTCCGCTATCCGCAGCGTCGCTCCGGTACCACCGCTCACCGCGCTCCACGCCGCCGTGGCGGCACTCCGGAAGTGCCACTGGTAGGCCACGTCGCTCCCGGTCGCCGCAACGCTCAACGTCACGCTCTCGCCCCGGAGCAACGCATAACTTCCCACCGCCGCACGCGACCCGCTGAACCCCACCGGATCCTTCACCAACAGCCGCGCCACGGGACTTTCCACCGCCCCGTTTACCTTCCCATACGCACGCACCCGGTAATTGCCCTCCTGCTGCTGGGTCACCCGACCCAGCACCCACTCGGGCCCGGCCTGCGTCGACACGATTTCCCAACGCCCGGTCGACGGCTGTTGCCGCTGGAACACAAACTCCAGCGGCTCGACAAGCGCCCCGCTCGTGACGGCGCGCAGCGTCACGCTGCCGCCCGGATTCGCAGGCGCACCCTCCAGCACCAGACCCACCGTCGCCGCCTCGTGCACCTTGAGCACCGCGCTGCGGCTCGACACCGTCCCCGCCGCATTGCTGAGGTCCACACGGTACTCGCCTTCGTCCGCACTTTGCACGCCGTTGACGTACACCGTGTTCTGCGTCGACTTGAACGTCCCGTCCCCGCCTGCCAACGCCACAGAACCAGGCACCGGTACCCACAGCGCCGAGCCGTTCGCGCGGAAAAACCACTGGAACCGCGTGTCTCCACTCGCCTCCGCCGCCACGCTGAACACTGCGTTCTGTCCGGGCAGGAGCGTCTGCGACTCCGGCGGCGTCACCACACGCGGCAGCGCCCGCACCACCAAACGCCAAGGCACTCCCTCCACCCGCACCGTTCCGCCACCGCCGTCCGGCACCAACACCGACACCCGATAGGTGCCCGCATCCACCGGGCTGACTCCACGCAGCGACAACACGCTCCGGTCCCCTCCCTGCGCGGTCTCCGGCAACGCGCCGCCGTCCCGACTCCACTGGAAGGTGAGTCCCTCCCCGACCGGATACAGGCTGAAGCGGGCCTCCTCGCCTTCGTTGGCTATCACCGTCTGTTCAGCTTCCAACTGCCTGAGGTTGGCCGCCACGTTCCGGAAGCCCGGCTTGTAGAGCGGATCGGCGAGGTTCACATACAGCAGCGCCGGCGCGCTGAGCACCTGCGTCCCCCCAGCCACTGCCTGCGCCACCGCACGGTATACACCCGTGTCGGTGCTCCGCGCAGGTGCAAAGGCGAGGCTCCCTCCCGCGCCCACAAGCGACCCGGGCACGTCCGTGCTGGTTTCCAAACCGGTTGCCACGTCGTAGCCCGTACGCACCCACTTGACGATCCGGTAGCCGGTTGCCGCGGCGGCATCCAGCACCGCGGGTCTGCCCTCCACGCCGGTCAGCGCCTGGGGCTGGCGTGCAAACGCATTTGCCGAGACTGCCTCAAGTGGCGTGACCTCAAACACGCCGCTCTCCACCGCGTCGCCCAGCGGGCCACTGACGCGCACCCGGTACGCACCCAGATCGGCGCTCCCAGCCTCCAGCAGGGTGAAGGTGTCCCCGATGACTTCGAGTGTCCGCGCGGCCTCCGTGTCGCTGCCCAACTTGGTCCACAGGTAGCGCAGCGGCGGCGTGCCCGCTGCCACCACCCGGAAGCTGGCGCTCCGCCCGATCGTGCCGGTGGTGGCCACAGACCGAGACACAGGCTGTGCCACAAGCGCCACCGGCTCACACACCTGCACCAGTGCACGCCGGGAGATGCTCGAGCCGATCTCGACAGCCTCCAGACGGTTGCTCACCACGCACTCGAAATACGCAGTGTCCTGCACGCTCACATTCCGGCGCGTCAACACCGGCCCAGTCTCACCCGACAACGGCACCCCGTTGCGGCGCCACTGGTACTGCAGCGTGCCGTCTCCGGTTGCCTTGACGCTCAGGGTTACCGTTCCGCCCTGCAGCACCTTTACGTCCACGGGTTCTTCGATAATCGTCGCCGGCACGCTCACCGAAAGGCGCGCCGCATCCGAGAGCACTCCGGCACGCGAGACGGGATTGCTCACCAGCAGTCGGTACTCGCCGGAGTCCTGCGCAGACACCTTTGCAATGGTCAGTTGCGCACCGTTGGCACCCGCCACCGGTTCGCCGTTGCGCTGCCACTGGTAAACCAACGGTCCGCTTCCCGAGGCCTTCGCAACGAAGGTCACAGGCATGCCCGGCGTCACCGAACGGCCCACAGGCTGCTGGGTGAGCACCACAGGATTGTTTACCACCACACGCGCCAGCGCGCTCGAGAGCCGACCCTGCGGCGTGCTGACCACGCACATGTAAACCCCTTCGTCCTTTTCACCCACCGCGGGCAGACGCAGGGTCGCGCCTTTCTCCTCGGCGAGCACCGCGCTGGAACGGCCTATCCCGCGGAACCACTGGTAACCCACCGCTGCATTCGCGGGGCTCACCGCCACAGACAACTCCAGCGGGTGCCCGGGATTGACCACGCTCAACGCCCTCGGCTGCGTCACGATCCGCACGGGCTCCGCCACACGCACCTCGCACACGCTGCTCACCACTCGCTCCCGGCTATTGCTGACCACCACGTCGTACCTGCCCGCTTGCGAGGCCAGCAGCGCGGGCAACTCGAGACTCGCACGCACCGCTCCACGGATCTGCACTCCGTTGAAACGCCACTGGTAACGCACCAGACCGTCGGCCGCCACCGAGGTGACCGCCGCACTCAGTTGTATCCGCGCACGCGGTTGGCCCAGCACCAGCGGCGGCAGCGGCGCAACCACCAGCGGCGAGGCCACGCTCAGCGACGCCTTCGCTCGCGCCGTTCCGTTCTCATCGCTCACCTCCACCTCGTAGTCGCCAACCTGCGCCGCACCCACCGCAAGCAGCGTCAGGCTCGCATCAGTGCGGTCCGCCAGCAGCTGCCCGCTGAAGAACCAGCGGAAGGTCTGCACACCACCGCTGCCCTGCACCACAGGTGCGAACGTCGCCGTCTGTCCGGGCCGCGCCAACAGATTCACGAAGCCGCTGATGACAGGAGGTTGGAGCACCCGGACAACGGTGGTGCGCGCAGTGATCTGGCTCTTCTGCACACCGTTTGAAAACGCCGTAATCAACAGGTCGTAAACCCCGGCATCCCCGTCTTGCACGCTTTCGAGCACCAGCGTCTGTGCACGCGTCCCTGCAAGCGCAGGGCTTTCCGCCAACGCCACACCGTTGCGACGCCACTGATATTCGAGAGACACTCCTCGCTGCGGTTCAATGAGCCCCGTGTAGGCCAGCGCCACGCGCGCACCACGTTTCGCGCTGAGGTTGCGCACTGCCACCGTCCTCGACGTGCCGGAAGGCAAGGACGCCGCCGCACCGCTCGAGGCAGCCTCGGCCTCGCCATCCTCAAGCGCCGCGATCCTCGCCACGCGCGCTTCCTCGCTCCGCGTCGTTCCATACGCGTTGGACGCCTCCACCCAGTAGTAGCCTTCAAGCGCGCTTGTCCCAAACCGTTCCAACATCAGACTCGGCGTCGCCATCGGGAGAACGGTGCCTCCGGCGCCGTTAACCGATTCCAGCGGCCGCCGGTACCACTTGTAGGTAATCGGACCGACGCCGCGCACCGCGGTGGCAAGCACGGCGCTGTCTCCGGGATTGAGCGCCACGGAGTCGGGTGCCTTCACAAACACCGGTGCCGTCAATATCTGCAGTGCCGCAGGGACAGACGTCACTGCACCCGTGTCGTTGGAGACCACCACGTCATAGGCTCCATCCGCTCCGGCGGACGCGCTTGTGCCAGGATCCACAGCCGGCAGCACCAGCGTGTCGCCCACCACTCCCTCCACCGAACCGGGCTTCTCCGCAAGCGGTACACCATCTTTACGCCACCGGTAGACAAGCGCGTTCCTGCCTGCGCCGGGGCTGCCCGTGGCCACCACCCGAAATTCAACCCGTTTGCCGGGCTCCACGGCCCGTGGCACCGGTTGCTGCACAAGCACCACGGGGGCCGGCAACGAAACGGTCGCCGCGCGGCTCACCACGCGCCCCGCCGCGTTTTCCACCACCACGTCGTACACCCCGGCCTCGCCCGTGGTCAGACTCGCACCGGTGCCGCCGGATACCGCCGTGCCATTGCGCCGCCACTGATAAGAAAGCGGCTCGGTGCCCCCTGCGCGCACCACCAGCGTGGCGGGCACCCTCCCAAGCAGGGAGACATCCGCGGGCTGCGTGGCAATCGTCGCGGGCTGGCTGACCACAACCCGCACCGACCGGCTCACCGAACTGCCATAGGCGTGTTTGACCTGCACATCGTACACCCCGGCGTCGGCCGTCCCCACATCGCTCAACACCAACCGCGGCGTCATCGCGCCCGCACCCGTCAGCGCCACGCCGTTCTTGCGCCACTGGTAGGCGAGGTCTGTCCCGAC
>JBILKV010000118.1:0-13141 GCA_044376515.1 Chthoniobacteraceae bacterium
CGTTACCGCGTTTAGTTTGATGTTGCCCGTCCACTCCGGAACGGAACGCGCCTGCCAGGTCGTCCCATCGTTTGTGGTTTGGATGACGGGCAAAATTCCGGCGTCTTTGGAGGAGGAGGAGGGGGGTGTTTCCCCGACCGCCACGGCTACCGAGTCGTTGCAGGCAAGGCCGTTGATGTCTCCTTTCACTGCGCCGCTGCGGAGGACGCTTTGCAGTAGTGAGTCGCTCACTTGTACCGTTTCGGTACGCGTCACGCTGCCTCCCCGGCCATCCTGAATGGTCACGCTCACCTTGTGCGTGCCGCCTGCTTTCCAAGTGTGGGTGAAGGTTTTTTCGCCGTTGGCCGTCGTCCCCTCGCCGGCATCCCAGAGGTAGGTCAGGCCGTCCCCGTCCGCGTCGGTGGCAGTTACTGAAAAAGAAACCGGGGACCGTGCCTTTTTAACGCTCTGGACCGAGAGGGATTGGAGTACTGGCGATTGATTGCTCTCCACTCCGACCGGTGCGGTTTGCAAGATCTGCCCGCCAGCGCCTACGATTAAAAAGCGCGCGTTGAAAAACACGCCCGCATTTCGGTTTCTCGTCGTCGTTGGCAACTCCCACTGGCGCCATGTGTTGCCGTCCATTGAATACAAGTGCACCGGCTTGTTGGAGCCTGAGGAGCCGGCGGGGGGGCGCTCGATGCCCGAGGCAAAAACCAATCCTCCCCCGTGGGCCAGCACGGTGGCTTCCTCATCGCTGGAACGCGTAGTTGTGAAAGTTCGTCCACCGTCGGCGGATGTCCGGATTTTGGAGTACCACCCGCTGGCAATGAAACGGCCGTTGAGGTACGCGATGGCACGAAAATCCTGCCATGGCTCGAGGCCGGTGCCTGCGAGCACGTTGTTCCATGTCGTTCCATTGTCATTGGATTCGGCGACGACCGGCGTGCCGGTGGCCACAGAGGGACTGCGCAAGTGTGAAGCAACCACAAACTTGCCGGATCCAAAGGCAAGTCCTGAAACGGTTTGTGTGGCGTCCGTTCCCCCCGGTCCCGGGATGGGGCTGAAGTTTTGTGAGCCGGTTGATCGCAGCAGGACCCCTTTGTCGCCCCCCGCGAGGACCACGTCGTTTCCCGCCGCCACCACCCTGAGATCCGTGCCCGGAGTCGAGTCCCTGTAGGAGCGGCTCCAAGCCAGACCGTCCGGGGATGTGTAAACAACTCCAAACCAGTCGCTCCTGTCAAAATCCCAATCCGTACCAACCGCAACAAAACGCGCCCCCGACCAGACAACCGCCCGTAGTTTTAAATTGAGGGTGGAATCGGCGATCGTGCGCTTGGTCCACTGGATTCCATCGGGAGAGGTGCGGATGACACATCCATCGCCGGACGCCGAGGGACTTTCTCCCACCGCGACCAGCAGGTTCGTATTGGCCGCCAAACCAAACAAGTCCGCCCCGGTGCCGCTGTCTCTCGCAGAAAAATCCTGAGCGGGATCGGCCACCCGCACCTCTAGGGAGCGGCTCGCCACACCGCCTTTCATGTCGCTGATGGTAACCTTTAAGGTGTAGGTGCCGCCCATGATCCAGGCGTGCTCAAAAGAGGCGTTGGCGCCGGCGGTGCCTCCGTGGACAGAACCGTCGCCTCCCTCCCAGTGGTAGGCCAAAGTGTCGCCGTCCGGGTCAGTGGATGCGACGCTGAAAACCACGCTGCGTCTGGCGGTCACCGAGGATGGGCCATCGAGTGCGGAGATCGATGGGGCGCGGTTTGCGGGGAAGGGGCCGTGGTGGACTTGCAGGTCCAGATAACGGTCGAGACCCGTGCCCTCCGCGCGAACCGGCGTCACATAGATTTTGGCAACCGCATCAGCGTAGGTTCGGCCGACAGCCAGTGTCGCGTCGCCGCTGGCGCCCGGGGTTTGCGGCGTGGTGTCCAAAAGACAACAGCGGTCCGCACCCGGACGTTGCCAGAGCAGGCAGGCGCCGTTGGTCAACTCCGCGTGCCCCGTGTTCATGCCACGAAAGCCGATCCAATAATATTCTCCCGCGTCACCCTGAGCACTGGCCTTCGTGATGCGTAATCCTCGCACCAGTCTTCGCTGGTCATTGCTGTCGATGGAGAAGAGGCGGTAGACCCTCGAGCCCTGAACCGTGGCGTCCACCCACTGTTCGGAGGCGAGCCACGAGAGTTTTTGCTTGGCCTGCGGATGAAAATGTCCCTCGGGCAGGTCGCCCGAGCCCATCACATCAAAGATGTCCCCGTACTCTTTCTCGCTGCCGTCTCCCACCACATCGCCGTTGGTCTGCCAAAAGTTGGAGTGGCCCAGACCGTAGATGTGGCCAAACTCGTGGGCGTACACCTTTGCGGCGTTGCTGCCCTGCATCCAGAGGTCCCCTCCTCCGACTGAGGCGAAACCCGCAAATTTCAGTCCGAATGCGGAGCAACCGATGTCAGCGAAGGAGACGCCCACCACATCGTAGTCGGAGCCCGTGTTTTCAGAGCCGGTTCCGATGTTGATCGCGGCGTCGGCGCCCTGACGTTGGGACGACCGGAACGCGTCCCGGGCATCGTCCAGCAGGTTTTGGGTTCGTCCGGACCCGCTGTAGAAGGAGCTGTCCCGAGGCATCCGGTAGAGGCCCTCGCTTACCTTTGCCATAACGCCGGCGCTTCCATACGACATGGACTCCAATGCCAGATTCACCTGGCCGTTGAGGACCGCCTCGGCCGCCTGTTTTTCAACCGGAGCGCCCTGCTTGTCGCTGAAATCGACTCGGATGAGAAAAAGCTTCTTTTTGCTCAGGGTCCATCCCTCCGACGCTGCACTTGCCTGGAGTTGGGCCCCGGCAAGGTCGAACCCCGCGCTTCCGTCCGGAGCGTAAGGAAGTGCGTAGATTGCGCGGGAACCGGCCCGCGGCCCCGGTTTTGCGTCCAGTGCAGCCAGGGCCCGGTCCAGTTTTTCGAGTTCGTTTCTGTCGGAGAATGCGTACAGCCTGCCCGCGGCGAGCGCCCAAATTGGTTCCCCTTGAATGGCGGCGCCTGTTGCAAAACTCCGGGGGATTCCTTGTTGCGCCTTTTGAAACTTTGCGCCTGCGAGTTGCACCTCCTCTTTTTCAAGGGTCTGAAAGACGCTGTCGCGCACGGCGGCCAGTCCGTCTAGGGCGATCCCCTGAACCGGCAGTCCGGACTTGGATGCGATGGTCCCGCGTTTTCCATAAGTGAAGGCCTTCAAACGGTCGCCCTGTGCAAACCGCAACTCGCCAGGAGGAACTGCCTCCTCCCGAGCCGCTTGGACGCTTCGGGGCCCCGGACAGACGGGGAAAACCACGTATTCCGCCGACTCGCTGAAAGGGGTTTCGACGAGCGGGCGGATGCTTTGGGGCAATTGCTCGATTTGGTCCAGACGCAGCGCGTGCTCCAAGGCCCGCTCGGTTTGGCTGCGAATCAACTCAACCATGCGTTTTTTGCGCGCCGAGGCGAGGGCCTCCCCGGGGGCGAGAAGAGCGGGGCGCTCCGAGGCACTGGCTTTGGCGTATTGTTGAAGCCAGACCAAAAACTCGGCGCACTCCTCTTCCGTGTCAGGGTTTGCACGTGCGGCTTGGGGTTGCGGGCGCGGGTTAACCTGCCGAGAAGGCGACCCGCTCCCAACCGTGGCTGAGGGCAAAGGCGTGTTGCCGTGCGGTGAAGATTTGGCTTGGCCGGAGTCTGAGCCCGTGAAGTGTTCCGCCGGGCGCGGAGTTCGGTTGGCTATCCACACTCCGGCAGCGAACACGGTTGCTACAGCGGAAATCCATTTCCAGTTCAACTTGGGTGGTGGGGGCATGTGAGGAAAATATCACCCTGTGGTGCAGCAGGTTTTGCGCCTCGCCGCCTGCGGGTTCGAAGATTGTGTGCGGGACACATGCTCCGGGCGCTCTCGGGTCTGCAATATCCCGCAGCGCGAAGTCGCGATTGCGTGATTTCAAACATTTCTTCGCGCGCCTGTGCGGCCTGTGGCACGCCGATCTCCCCAAAGCTATCTCCCGATTCCAAGAGATCGATTGCTGACTCCAAATGCTTTCCCAGTCATTGCTGAAGGGCTGCTTCGCTTGTGTTTCCGCAAGTCAACCACATGACTTTGCGAGCGCTCCCGCACCTTTCCAATCAAGGCAAAAAATCGGCTTCTTTGGAGAGAATCACGTATCGGGCTTCCGCAGGTCCAAGTGGACGTTTTGACGTCATGACGTTTTGATGCTATCGTAGCCCCCTATGAAAAGGGCCACCGTCTATCTCGAAGAGGACCTCCACCGCGCGCTCAAACTCAAATCGGTGCAAACAGACCATTCCATCTCTCACTTGGTGAACGACGCCATCAGAACCGCCCTTTCTGAAGACTTGGAGGATTTGTCCGACGTGGAAAATCGGACCAAGGAAAAGACCGTGTCGTACGAAGATTTTCTGAAGGAGCTGAAAAGCCGTGGCCAAATTTGATTTGGTCTTTAAGAAATCCGTTTCCAGAGACTTAGAGGAGATTTCAAAGCAGGATGTCCAACGGATTCTGGAGAGGATTGACGCCCTCAGGGATGAGCCGCGCCCACAGGGAAGCGTGAAACTGTCAGGCAAGGAATACTGCCGAGTTCGTCAGAGAAATTACCGGATCATCTACGAGATTCAGGACTCTCAGCTGGTGGTCATCGTGATCAAGGCGGGACACAGGCGCGAGATTTACAGTTAAACGGCCAGGGGTGGCCCGGGTAGCGGAGCCATCAGATGCTCCACTTTGGGCACGATCCGGCGTTGTTCGGCGAGGGGGGGGATGGGATCGCAAATCCTTTGATGTCCCCCATCGAGATGTTGTCGTTTGTTGAGTTCTTGGCTTTCTGATGACTTGCTCCGTGCGCATGCTTCTTTGTTTGAACTCCCCAAATTCATCAAAGGCTTCTCCGGTCGGTTTGCTGCCGTTTGTTTCGCTGTGGGTCCGCAGCCACTGGGCGATAATCTCCTGCGGATTTGTGCCGAGTGCTTTGAGCAGTTCTTCGTGCAGGGACGGGTCTGAGAAGGCCGCCTTACCCTTGGATTCGTAGTCGGCGGCTATCTGGTCGGCGAGGGCAAGGGCCTCGTCCCGATGGGCAAAGGAGTGTTGAGTGCCGCCTTTTGCTCTGGCGTCGATGCGGTAGTGCCGATTGGGTGCGTACCAAGCAACGGTCGGAAATTGAGAGCGAATAACCGCACGAGGGGTCGTTTTTCTCCTCACCCTCCAAGATCGCCCTCGGTGAAAGCGTTTATTTTACCGATTTTCGGGTTCAGTGGACTTTCGTGAGCTTCGGTTTTCCGAAAAACTCTTTTACAGAGAGGCGGGGGCGGGAATCGAACCCGCGATAGAGCTTTTGCAGAGCTCGGCCTTACCACTTGGCGACCCCGCCGTCGTCGATATGGGAGGTAAGGGGAATTCGGGACGGTCGTCAAGGTGGACCCGCTGCGGGGTAGTCCGAAAATGGCGGCGCTCCCGCATTAGACAACGGCCTCTCTGGAAAGTAAGATGGAGGGGAACATGCACGCGTTGAGGGTAACTTTTTTGGGGACTGGAACATCGCAAGGGGTTCCCCAAATCGCATGTGACTGCGCCGTGTGTCTCTCTCCCGACTCGAGAGACAAACGCACGCGGAGCTCAATTTATGTGGAGACACCCGAGCTGAGTTGGGTGGTGGATACCGGGGCGGATTTTCGGGCCCAATGCCTTCGGGAGGGAATTCGAAGGGTGGATGCGGCGCTCTACACTCATGCCCACAGTGATCATGTGTTGGGATTCGACGATCTGAGGCCGTTTTGCCAGCGTGGCCGGGCGCTTCCTCTCTATGGTTCGGCCGTCACCCTTGAGCAGATGGCGAGGATATTCGCCTTCGCCTTTGAGCCGGGCTTGAGACTGCCCGGTTACGTCCACCCGCTTCCGAATGTCGTTGAAGGGGAGTTTATGCTCGGCGAGGTCCGGGTGCTGCCGTTGAGTCTGCCGCATGGAAGGGTGACTTCGACAGGCTACCTTTTCACGAGGGATGGGGAACCCCTGCTGGCGTATCTGACGGATTGCAACGCCGTGCCTTTGGAGGTGCAACGGGCGGTTGCAGGGGTGCGGCACCTGGTGTTGGACGCACTGCGCAAAAGACCGCATCCGACTCATTTGAGTGTTGGCGAGGCATTGGAGGTGATTGAGCGGGTGGGGGCAGGGGCATCCTGGCTGACCCACCTGTGCCACGACCATTCTCACGAGGACTTGGAGGGGGAACTCCCAGCGGGCGTGCGGGTCGCCTACGACGGACTCAGGCTCGAGATTTAGAGGAGGCCGGAGGGGAGGCCGGAGGGGAGGCCGGAGGGGAGGCCGGAGGGGAGGCCGGAGGGGAGGCCGGAGGGGAGGCCGGAGGGGAGGCCAAAATTTGGCGGCCTCCCGCGCTGCAGAGGGGAGCGGGCGCCGGCGTCGGGAGTGAAACGGTCCGTGGAAACGGACACGCGTTTTGACTTTTGAGGGACTGGCGGCTTAGAGTCTTTTTTAAGGAAAGTGGATGTCCCGCCGGGCGGTCACGAACGCCGCAACCGGAAGGTGGCGGAGGACGTGTCCAAGGACATCCCGTCCTGCTCTTTCCCCCGAGCGTAGTTTTCCCCGCAGCATCCTATCCCAGAACGTCAAACGTGAGTGCCAACACGGAGTTTATCCTCGAAATCCTGCAGGAGTCAGGTCTTGTCTCCAAGACGCAACTAGACCGTGTGCTCGGGGAGCGGGGGCCCGCGGGCGCGGTGGACCGGTTGATCGAATTGGGGGTGCTCTCCGAGGAGGATTACATGCGCGCGCTTGCCGCACACGCCTCCATGGAGTTTGTGGACGTGGCGGTGATGAACATCGCCGAGGAGGTTTTGGCGGAGGTCCCCCGCGAACTCGCTGAGCGGTTCAAAGTCATCCCCCTGGCGCGGACCGAGGGGGGATTGATGGTGGCGGTTTCCAATCCGTTGGATTTTGACACCTTTGACAGCCTGTCCCACATGCTGGGCAGCACCCCGGAGTACGTGTGCGGCACTCCGGGCGCTATCAAGGAGGCGCTCTTCAAGTGGTACAAGATCGGCAGCGACCCGTCCAAACTGCCCGTCTCCGACATTTATCAGGTGGACGAGAAGGCGGATGGGGAAGCCGGGGACGCCCCGATCATCCGGATGGTGACCTCGCTCCTGATGGAGGCCTACAGCATGCGCGCCAGCGACATCCATCTGGAGCCCATGGAAAAGGTCTTCCGGGTGCGGTTCCGCGTCGACGGCGTCCTGCAGGAAATGCAGAGCCCTCCCAAACGGCTGCAATCGGCTATTTTGTCGCGCCTGAAGATTATGACGGGGACGATGTCCATCGCGGAAAAGCGGTTGCCGCAGGACGGCCGCATTCAGGTGACCGTGGGGCAGCGCCAGGTGGACCTGCGTGTCTCAACGGTCCCTACCACTCAGGGGGAGAGCATCGTGATGCGTATCCTGGACAAATCCGCCCTGCAACTGGGCCTCTCCCAGTTGGGGTTTTTGTCCGACGACCAGGCCATCTTCGAGCGTCTCATCACCCTGCCGGACGGGATCCTGCTGGTGACAGGGCCCACCGGTTCGGGAAAGACGACCACCCTGTACGCCTGCCTGAACTACATCAACCGGCCGGACAAAAAGCTCATCACCGTGGAGGATCCCGTGGAATACCAGATGGCGGGGATCAATCAGGTGCAGGTCAACACCGAGATCGGGATGACCTTCCCGGCCGCCCTGCGTTCCATGCTGCGGCAGGCTCCCAACGTGGTGATGATCGGGGAAATTCGCGACCCCGAAACGGCCAATATCGCCATCAATGCTTCGCTGACCGGGCACCTGGTTTTCTCAACCCTCCACACCAATGACGCACCCGGGGCGGTGGCGCGCCTGGTCGACATCGGGGTCCAGCCATTTCTGGTTTCCTCTGCGGTGCGTGCCGTTCTGGCCCAGCGCCTGGTGCGGCGAATCTGCCCGAAGTGCCGGCAACCGGCGGAGTTGCTGCCCTCGGACATGCGGGCGCTGGGGATCGACGCGATGCAGGCGGCCGGGGCGTCGGTGTCGCGCGGGGCCGGGTGCGATTCCTGCCGGCAGAACGGTTACCGTGGGCGCGCGGGAATCTTCGAGTTTTTTGTCGTCGACGACGAGGTGCGCTGCATGATCAACGAACGGGCCACGACGTTGCAGTTGCGCAAGCGGGCCCGTGAGATGGGGATGCGCACCATGCGCGAGGACGGGATCCGTAAAGTGCTTTCGGGGATGACGACGGCCGATGAGGTCATTTCGGTGACCATGGGGGACAAGGAATAGCGGCGACAGAAAGGCACTTTCGACATGAATCACGCTCAAGTCTTGGAACTGCTCGCGGAGCAGGGGTTGATTGCGGAGGAGGTGATCGAGGACGTGGCCTTCGAGGCGACGCACACCGGCCTTCCTGTGGCCAAAGTGCTGGAAAAGAGGGATTTACTTACTGAAGGTCAGTTCTATGACTCCATAGCGCAGACGCTGGGCCTCGAGGCGGTCAGCCTGGAGGGGGTCGAGTTGCCGGAGGAACTCATCAAGCTGTTGCCGGTGGGGTTGGCCCAGCTGCACCGGGCCATTCCGGTGGGATGGGACGGCCATGCGCTCCAGATTGCGATGGTGGACCCGTTCCATCACCAGTCGATTGAGGACCTCCGCTTTGCACTCGGCGTGGAGGTGCAGTTGGTGATCGCGCCGGAGGACGAGGTCGTCGAACTGCTGCGGCGTTGCTACAGCCGCGGGGCGGGGGAGATGAAGGAGGTGCTCAACCAACTCGAGGCGGAAGCGGAGGACGCCCTCAACGAGGACTCCGCGGCGGCGCCGATTGTTCGGTACGTAGACCTCGTCATGCAGCAGGCGATCAACGACCGGGCCTCCGACATTCATTTCGAGCCCTTCGAACACGACTTCAAGATCCGCTACCGGGTGGACGGCGCGCTCTACGAGATGGCCCCGCCCCCGAGGCATCTGGCGGCCTCTATCATTTCGCGGGTGAAGGTCATGGCCAACCTCAACATCGCCGAACGCCGGTTGCCTCAGGACGGGCGTATCCAGCGGGAGGTGGGGGGGCGTCAGGTGGACATGCGTGTTTCGACGCTGCCGACCCAGTTTGGTGAGAGCGTGGTGCTGCGTGTGCTGGATCGTTCGAGCGTGAACCTGAGTCTGGAGGCGCTCGGGATGCCCAAGAACATCTACGACTACTTGATGCACACCATCGAGTTGCCCAACGGGATTTTCATCGTGACCGGTCCGACCGGTTCGGGCAAGACGACGACCCTCTACGCGTGTCTGGACAAAATCAACACGATCGACGCGAAGGTCCTCACCGCCGAGGATCCGGTGGAGTTTGACATCGAGGGCATTGTGCAGGTCCCAGTCAACGAGGGGATCGGGCTGACCTTCGCCCGGGTGCTCCGCGCCTTTCTGCGGCAGGATCCAGACCGGATCATGGTGGGGGAAACCCGCGACGTGGAAACGGCCCAGATCGCCATTCAGGCGAGCCTGACAGGGCATCTCGTGCTGACAACGCTGCACACCAATGACGCGCCGGGGGCGGTGACCCGCCTGATCGACATGGGGGTGGAGCCCTTCATGATTTCGGCTGCGCTGGAGGGCGTGCTGGGGCAGAGGCTGATCCGCAAGGTGTGCGCCCAGTGCCGGACCCCCTACGAACCGACGGAGGCGGTTCTCTTCCAGTTGGGGCTCTCGCCGCACGAGATCGGGGACAAACACTTCTACTACGGGGCGGGGTGTGCGGCGTGCAACAGCACCGGATACCGCGGACGCAAGGGGATCTACGAGCTGCTGGACGTCAACGAACCGCTGCGCGAATTGATCAACCAGCGCGCTCCAAGCGTCGTGCTCAAACAGAAGGCGATCGAGCTGGGCATGTCCACGTTGCGGGAGGACGGTCTGCGGTTGATTTTCGACGGAGAGACTTCCATCGAGGAAGTTTTGAAGTACACCTAGGCTGCCGCTGTCGGAGGTAAGCCGCACCCAAAACCCCTCGGAATATGGCCAAATTCGAATACGTCGCACTCAATGCACAAGGGCAGGAGTCGCGGGGAATCCTTGACGCTTCTTCCACCAACGAGGCGGTGGCAAGCCTTCGCAAGTTGGGCTTTTTCCCCACCAGCGTGACCGAGGCTGGCAAGGGCGGCGCGACGGCGGTCGCCGTGAAGGCGGCCGCGCCGGTGGCCGCTGCGGGGACCCCGGTGGTGGCGGCGGGTAAGGGCAAAGGCAAGCCGAAGGCCGGGGGCGGGGGCTTCAAACTGTTTGAACGCAAGACGGTGGATGGGAAAATCCTGATGATTTTCACGCGCCAGCTGGCGACCCTCATTGATGCGGGTCTTCCGCTCTTGCGCGGGCTGGAGGTGCTTGGAAAGCAGGAGAAGGATCCGGTGCTTAAGAAAATCATCACCTCCATCTCCGAGTCCGTGCAGAGCGGGAGCACCTTTTCCGAGGCGCTTGGCCACAACCCCCTGGTGTTCACCAAGCTGTTTGTGAACATGGTGAAGGCTGGGGAGCTGGGCGGGGTACTGGAGCTGGTGCTCAACCGGTTGGCAGAGTTTCAGGAGAAGGCGCAGAAGCTGCGCAACAAGGTGAAGTCGGCCATGACTTATCCGTTGGTGGTGTTGACGATCGCCGTTCTGATTCTGGTGTTTTTGCTGGCATTCATCGTCCCAAGTTTCGAGCAGCTCTTTAAAGACATGCTCGGCAACAAGCCCCTACCCGCGCTGACCCGGTTCATCATGGACATCAGCAAAACGCTGGTGACCAACTGGTACCTCGCCCTCGGTGCGGTCGTGGGGGCCGGTCTAGGCTGGAAGGCCGTCAACAATTCGCCCAAGGGGCGGGTGTTGCTCGACAAACTGGCCCTGCGCCTGCCGCTCTTCGGGGACCTGACCCGCAAGAGCTCCATCAGCCGTTTCACGCGCACACTGGGGACCCTGGTGACCAGCGGGGTTCCCATTCTTCAGGCGCTGATCATCACCCGCGAAACCGCCGGCAACTCGATCATTGCGGACGCTGTGATGAAGGTGCACGACGCGGTGAAGGAGGGGGAGTCGATCGTGACCCCGATGGAGGGTAGTGGCGTCTTCCCGCCGATGGTGATTTCCATGGTGGACGTGGGCGAGGAGACGGGGCAACTCCCGGACATGCTGCTCAAGATCGCTGATGTGTTTGACGACGAGGTGGACAACACGGTGGATGCTCTCACCTCGCTGCTCGAACCGCTGATGATCGTTTTCCTCGCCGTCATCGTGGGGACGATCGTTATCGCGCTGTTCCTGCCCATGGTCTCGCTGGTGCAGAACATGAGCAACCCGGGGGCCGGCGGCTAGGAAGCGGGGCCGCTTTCCGCACCCGGCGGAGGGGGCTCGTTACATCTGGAATCATCTCATGCGCAAAATCTTACGGCGCCCCGAACCGGGCTTCACTCTGGTCGAACTCTTGGTGGTCCTAGGGGTCATTGGCCTTCTGATGGGCATGGCGCTCGGGGTCCAGCGCTATGCGATGACCAAGTCGGCCCGGAGTCGCGCCGAGGCGGAGATCGCCGGTTTCTCCGCCGCCGCGGAGGCTTTCAAGGCGGACCAAGCCACTTATCCACGGTCCGGGGACACGGATGCGTTGGAGTCCATCGACAACGGGGACCACAACTCCTTCCTGAACGCCAACAAGTCGCTCTACATTCTGCTCTCCGGGGATGCGGATTTGAATGGCAAAGCCGATGCGACCGAGGGGATTGCGAACGCGCTTCCCTCGTACTTCGGATTCAAATCTGCGCAACTGCGTTTGGACGGCGACCGGGTGGCCTACATCCGGGATCCGTGGGACTCGGGGGGCGATCAGCGGCCGTATGGATACTCCACCAAGCGGGCTGCGGCCCTGCAGGCGGGGGCGGATGATCCGAGGGCCGGATACAACATCACCTTTGATCTCTGGAGCACGGGGCACATTCCCTCCAAAAGGGGAGCGTGGATCAAGAATTGGTAGCCGGCCGCGTCGCCGCCCGCCTCTCGGCGGATTTCGGGGCGAAGGCGGGGCGGATGCGCCGAGGCGGTTGCCTTCGACGCATCCGCGAAGGAACGCTACTTTGCCGGCGCCTGAACGGCGGGTTTGGGCTTGGTGACCATCTCGAAGTCGTCGGTGCGGAAGGGGGTGAGCGGGAGGCCCTCCTGACTGGTGAGATTGCAAACCGGGTTGTTTGCCCAGGCGTAACGCACGGCGATGGGGGCGGGCACCTTGTCGGATTCCAATTCGACCTTGTCAGCGCCAACGACCTTGCCTTTGGCGAAATGCCAGACCTTGTCTTCGCCGCATACTGCGAAACCCACGGCCTCCAGCACGTCGAAGGGGCGGAGGGAACTGCCAAAACAGTCGATGCTCACAACCGCCTTGGCGCCTTGGATCTCCAGTTTTTTGAATTCCGGGCTGCGGTAGGGGATTTTGATGCCGTAATCCTTGGCGAGCGCCCAGCGGACCAGACGGGCAGCCACGTCATGCTTGTTTTTGGGATGGATGTCCCTGCCCTCGCCGAGGTCTGTGATCACGGCTTGACCGGTGTTGGGAAGGGCCATGGTTTTGGTCTGGCTCTCGCGTAACTCGGCCCAGGTGCTGTCGCCCGGCGTCGGAGACTCGGCCATGAAATCCGCCAACTGCACCCAGTAGAAGGGGAAGTCGCCCTGATTCCACTCGCGGCGCCATTCACTGATGAGAAAGGGGAAGAGTTCGCGGTATTCGTAAGCTCGGCCGCTGTTGCTTTCCCCCTGGTACCAGATGGCACCCTTGATGCCGTAGCCGATGGTGGGATTCAGGACCCCGTTGAAGATGTTGGCCGGGCGCTGGTTGCCTGTGAGCCAGGCGGCGGGAGACTGGGGCGGCCTCGGGGCGGGTTTGCCCTCCGCCTTTGCTTTGGCAGCTGCCTCCTTGTGTTTTTCCAGCGCCTCCTCGTATTCGGTTTGGGCTGCGGGGGAATGCTTTTGGGCCTCGGTTTTGCGCGTGTTATCCATCAGCACCGCAAACCGCGGATCCTGCTCAAGACGTTCGCGCCGGATCCAAGCCTCGGCGGCTGAACCGCCCCAGGCGTTGTCAATCAGGCCCACGGGCACATTCACGACCTG
>JBILKV010000023.1:0-36902 GCA_044376515.1 Chthoniobacteraceae bacterium
CGGCTGGCTTGAGGGCCACGCCATGATCCTTCCATCCAGACTTCTCTACCCCAACCGGTTGGTCTACACCCTCCCCGCCCAGCGCAGCGGACGCTACCGGGTTACCGTCACCGCTCGAGCTCGGAACAACAATGGTCGCCCCCTTCCAGTCGCGCTGGGAATCCATGATTCTCGGGCACCGAAGCCCGGAGATGCGCCGGATACGCAGGTCTGGTTTGATGTGACCGAGGACCGGGATCGGACCTTTACAACTGAAATCGACCTCGACGCGCGGCAGCAGGTCCACCTGTTTGGTCCCACCCTGGAGAGCGGACTGAAACTCAACAAAATGAAGCAAAACGGCGAGGCATGGACCGGACGCGTGCTCGTCCTGAGCCAGCTTCAGATCGAAGGCCCCCTGAAGCCCGACGGTACGCTCGATGAATCGCCCGGAGCTGGTTACCGGACGCTCTTCGGGGAGCTTGAGTCGCAACCGCTCTCCAAAATCACGGGAATCCCGGCACCCAAGGGAAAGCCGGACCCGCTATTTCCCGTCTCAGCCTCTGCAAAGGCGGACGCAGTGCGGTTGCTCGAAATTTTTGTTCCGCGAGCGCTTCGCCGCCCCGCGAGCAAGGAACTCCTGAACGAGTTTGTTGCCGGGGCTCATGCGGCGATCGACGCGGGCACCTCATTTCATCGCGCCATGCTCGATAGCTACAAAGCGGTGCTTTGCTCACCACACTTCTTCCTTTTGGCAGAACAGCCAGGCCCGCTCGACAACTATTGCATCGCGAGCCGCCTCTCGTACTTTATTTGGCACACGGCACCGGATGAGGCGCTGCTCAGTGCTGCCGCAAGCGGAACACTCGCCACGCGCGAGGGGCGCGCAGCGCAACTCGAACGCCTCCTCAAAGATCCGCGCTCCGTCCGCTTTGAACACTCGTTCGTCGACCAGTGGTTGGATTTGAAGAACATCAATGCAACCACCCCCGACGGCGTGCTGTATGCTGAAATCCCGCCCGCAATGACCGTCTCGGCCGAGCAGGAAACACGTCGTTTTTTCCATGACCTTCTCGCGGAGAACCGAAGCGTCCTTGAATCCATCAAAAGCGACTGGACCTATGTTAATCAATGGCTCGCAGCACTCTACGATCTCCCTGAAGTCGAGGGATACGAATTGCGTAAAGTCCCCCTGCCGGCAGAAAGCCGACGGGGCGGTTTTCTCACGCAAGCAAGCGTGCTGAAAGTCACTGCCGACGGTGCCAAGACATCGCCCATCATTCGCGGGAAATGGGTCAACGAACGGATTCTCGGCATTGTTCCCCCCGATCCGCCCGAGGATGTCCCCAAAATCGAGCCTGACATCCGGGGCGCAACGACAATCCGGCAACAGCTCGCCCGCCACCGGGACACCCCCGCCTGCATGAGCTGCCACTCCATCATCGATCCGCCGGGTTTCGCCCTGGAAAACTTCGACGTCATCGGCGGCTGGAGGGATTACTACCGCATGCCGAAATTCACCGGATCGTTCCTCACACTGAGCCGCTTCAACAATCGCCGCGTCCATCGGGGCCCCACGGTCGAGGGCGGATACACCATCCCCGACGGCCGCTCCTTCTCCGACATCAACGGCTACAAAACACTGTTGCTTGAGGATAAAGAGCGCATCGTCTCTGCGCTTGCTGCCAAACTTCTCGCTTACGCCACGGGTTCGCCCGTTCAGTTCGGGGATCGCGAGGATCTCGTGGCGATCGTCACCGAGGCGCGCTCGCACCAATTTGGATTCCGCAGTCTCCTCCACGCCATCGTTCAATCCCGCCCCTTTCTTCAAAAATGAATGCCCCCCAACTCAATCTCCGCACCCCGGTAGCGCGTCGTCAATTCCTGCGCGCTGGAGCTGTCTGTCTCGCCCTTCCCGCCCTCGATGCCATGCTGCCGCGTAATGCCTCGGCAGCGGAACTTGCCGCGCCAAAGCGGCTCGTCTTGATCGGTCGAAACTTGGGGCTGCACGCCCCCTACCTTTTCCCCGAGACAGCAGGCCCCGGCTACGAAAGCACCCGCTACCTCGCTCACCTTGAGGAGAATCGCGGGAAGTTTACCATCTTCTCCGGGGTCTCACACCCCAGGTACAGCCATCACACGAGCGAACCCGGCCTTTTCACTGGGGTAGAGTGGGACCGGATCAAGGAACCGGCGAAGTGGATGCGCAACAGCATCTCACTCGACCAGTTTGCAGCAGCCAAGCTCGGCGGCGACACGCGTTACCGCAATCTCGTGATCGGCCAGCAAACACGCGATCTCTCTTGGACCGCCAAAGGAGTGCCCGTGCCGGCGGAACGCAGCCAACTCACAGTATTCCGTCAACTCTTCACCGACGGCAGTCCGGATGAAGTTGCACACGAGATGCACCGCCTCAAGACCGGACTCAGCATCTTGGATCGGGTCAATGCACAGGCAAAATCCCTCGGCCGTACGCTCGGAAAAGAAGATCGTGAACGCATGGACCTCATGTTTTCCTCGGTACGTGATGCGGAGCAGGGTTTTGTGAGAAACGAAGTCTGGCTCACCAAGCCCAAGCCCCGGATTGATTACAATCCGCCAAAAGCAGAACCTTCGGCGACCCTCCTTACCCAGCGACTCACCTTGTGGTTCGACATTATCCGACTGGCGCTTCAGACCGATTCCACACGGGTCATTCTGCTCACGGTGGGTGAGACCGGTCGTCCGTCGATTGAAGGGCTCACGCTCGCGCATCACGATGCATCGCATCACGGCAAAGACGAAACTAAGATCGACCAACTGGCGCTCATCGAAGAAGCCGAACTCAAGGTCTTCAATCAATTTTTGAGTGCGATGCAGCAGGTCCGTGAAGGCGACAGGACCCTCTTTGACCACACCACCCTCCTGAGCGCCAGTAACCTCGGCAACGCTTCTGCACACACCTGCGAAAACCTGCCCGTCATTCTGGCGGGCGGCGGATTCAAACATCAGGGACACATCCTCAAGGACCGCAAGGAGAACACCCCTTTGAGCAATCTTTACGTCCGGGTTCTCCAAAACCTGGGGATCGACTCGGACACCTTTGGAACAAGCGAAGCCGTTTTTAACGACATCTAGCCCCCCGCACCGACAGCAGCTTCAGCCCTTCTTTATTTTTTCGAGAACTCTGCACACTTGCCGACCCTGGGCCGCCTACGTTCCCGGCAACGGAGCGCACATTTAGCCGCAGGGGTTTGCCCGCAAGCCTCCCGCCGGAGCACGCATCAGATTCCAGATCGACTACACGCCTAGGGGTCGCCCCAGAAAGGAGCGTCGGCGGTTGGGGTGGGTGTTCTCCAAGACACCTCCACAACACGAGGTGCGCACCGCAGTCGTCGCCAACCGGACCATCGAGATCCCTCTAAAGCGTCGGACCACATCGAGGTCATGATCCAGCACGTCTCCTTGGACATGCCGACAACCGGCTTCCTCGCCCAATCAGCAGAGGCACGAACGTCTTCGGATCCTCCTTCGCCAACCGCACCAGGTACTCCACGCCCCCCGCCTGCTCAAACGCCATTTGGATCGCCTCCCCGATCGACTGGTTCACCTTGTTTGGCGTCCCCTTCGCCCGCCCGCCCCAGCGGGTACCGTTTGGCGGCCTCGGGGGGACTGCCGCTCCGGGTGAAACGGGGGCAGTGAGCAAACCGGACGGAGCGGGCGCTCCCGAGCCGAAGTCAGGAAATCATTGGACACTTAATGTCACACCTCTATTTCGCCACTACCTTAGCGGTAACTCCAGCCTCAACAACTGTCTGTGCTAGGTTCAAAATCGACAAACTAACGCCGGCAACTTGTGACGAACCACCAAACTTTAGCCTCGGACTCATGTTCGTCGTCCTCCATTGCCGAGTGTTCCTCTGGCAGTCTGACCGGCGGGATCTTGCCCCCAATAATGGGCCGGTCTGAGGCGAAGGTGGGGCGCGATTTCTCAAAGCCGACAGTGTCTGCCAGGGGTCAGTCGTTCGTTTCCATGGCATTTAGCGCGCCCCGCGACGATACCGCGCGCGCGAGCTGCGGAAACGGAGCGAAAAGCGATTTCATCATCTGGCCTACGGCTGGGAAGCCGCCACAGGTTACCCGGGGGGCTTCTAGGCGGGGCCCGGATACGACTTGATTAAGGAGGGGCAGGAGCGCTTCGTCAGCAAGACCGCCAAGATCCGCGCGCACGCCCGTCAACTGGGAATCAAGTTGTGCCATGAAATTCATCCGGGCACCGCTGCCGCCACTGCGGATGAATTTCTTTCCTTGGTCTCGATTTGCGACGGAGACGCGTCGCTGGGCATCAACGCCGACCCGTCCCACTGCTGGGAGGGCGAATCCTTTGAAAGCCGCTTCCTCAAAGTCGGGGAACGGGTCTACGCCTGCCACATCAAGAACCACACCGTGCGCCCCGGCTTCCCACTGCGTTCGATGGAACCGGTCTGGTCCAAGCGCGCCATGCAGTTCACCGACCTCGGCTCGGGCGACCTCAACATGCAGCGTTACGCCGAACTCATGCTGCAAATCGGCTACCCCCAACGCTACTGCAAAATCACCGGCGCACCTTCCGCCCCGCTCGTGGTGGAAGCGGAGAGCGCCCACAAGGACCTCGACTTCACCAGCGCCGACGGCATTGCCTACGTGCGCGACCACTTCCAGTGGCCCGCCGCGGCCGGTTCCTTCGAGGACGGCATGGGCGCGTAGTCCCGTCTATTTGACCTGAAAAAAGGGGGAGAACGCGTTCAGGCGCGACTCCCCCTTTTTATGTTACGCGGCAGATACCAGCATCCGCTGCCTGCTTCCCCTCTCCTACCAGTCGTCCGTCCGGAAGGGTGCCGCCGGGAGGCTCGCCGCATTGTACAGGTTGCAGCCCGCTGGATTGTCGGCCCACGCATAGCGGACCGCCACCGGTTGAGGCACTTGCGGACTGCCCACCAAAACAGAGTCCCCGTCGACTTTCGCCTCGGCCCACACAAACTTCCTGTCAGCCCCGGCGATAGCGAAGGTCTTCGGAAACGAGTCCCTCGCCACAAGCCCCTCAGCGTGGGTGAACCGCACCCGTATGGCGGGGCCCTCGACTTTCATCGAGTCAAAACGCGGACCGCTCGACTCAACGGGCATTGCGTAAACCTTTTCCAGCGCGACAAGCGCGAGGCGCCTGCCGACATCCTGCTTGTTGGGGGGATGAATGGTGAGAGGGTCACCCAATTCAATGCCGATGGCGATCCCTGCGTTTGGCAGGCCCGCGGCCACCTGCATCTGCGCCTCACGCAGGAAGGCCCAGCCCCCGAGTAGATTGGGATCCTTCGAGGGGGCGCCGTTATTGACGAGTTGCTGGAGAAGGAAGGGGAAATCACCCTGGCCCCACTGCGCCCGCCAGTCGTTAACCATCAGGGAGAGCAGTTCGCGGTATTCCTTGTGTCGTGGGGAATTACTTTCGCCCTGGTACCAGATGACGCCGCGGATCCCAAACGGGATAAGCGGGGCGATCATCCCGTTGTAAAGGGCGGCGGACACATTGCGGAAAGGGATGTTGTTCACTTTGGGACGCGCCTGAAGCGCCTCAGCGCTTACTTCAGGAAAGACACTCTCCGTTTTCATCACCCACAGGTCATCCACAGAGCCCCGAACCGCCACCGGCAAGCCCAGAGCATTTCCCCACTGCCACATTCCCGCGTGCTGGGTTGCGGATACGATGCGCACGGCAATGACGTTTCGCCCGGCCTTGACCAATTCGCCCGGAACATTGTAACGGCGCTGCACGTTGTAAAACCCAGGCGGATTGTCGCTGGCCCGACCAACTTCGACGCCGTTGAAATACGCCGTGTCATACTGCTCGCTCACCCAGTTGAGCGCCAATGGGAACGCCTTGCCCGCCGCGCTTTCGGGCAGCGCAATCTCCTTCCGCACCCAAAACACGCCACCGGACTTTGCACCAAACTGCGCCCACCGCCCGGGGAGCGTGACCCGCTGCCAGTCCGAGCTGTCGAGAGCCGGATCGGCCCATCCGCTCGCGGCCCCGGAAACCTTGGGCGGCTTCACGCCGTTTCTTTCCTCCCAAGCGTCGCGTCTGGCGGTGAAGTCCTTGTTATCCTCCTCCTGTGCCTGAATCTGGGCGATCTCCAAGTCAGCCCTCCCGGCCAGGGTGGGCACTGTCTTCAGCGCCTCGAGCCGTGTCCACGCCTCCGCAGGCGTTCCGCCAACGGAGCTCTGCAGCAAGCCTATCGGGATCCTCAATTCACGCTGCAACTCGCGCCCGAAAAAGTAGGCCGCTGCGGAGAAAGTGGAGACTGTTTCCGGTGAACACGCGGTCCACTGTCCCTTCACATCGGTTGCAGTGACGAGTGCAGGATTTTGCGCAACGGAGTACAGCCGCATGGCCGGGAACTTCGCAGCGGCAACCTCCTTCCCTCCATCCGTAACATCGCGAACCTGCATCCCCATGTTCGACTGCCCCGAGCAAAGCCACACATCGCCGACCAGCACATCATGAAGCACGCGCCCGCCGATCCTCAGCTCACACGGTTCCGCGCTCGCCGCGAGTGGATCCAGCTTCACCATCCATCTGCCATCCGCGCCAGCCTGCGCAGTCTTGCTCTGACCGGCAAACTCCACTCTGATTTCCTCACCTGCCTCCGCCCACCCCCACACCGGAACCGGTACATCTCGCTGCAGTACAACATGGTCGGAAAAGAGCGCGGGCAGTTTAATTTCAGCCGCGCGAAGCGAGAGCGGTCCGAGGACCAGAGCGAGGAGATGGCTGATGGAAATTTTCATGAGGAGCAATTTGTTACTTCGTGAGGAACAGTTCGCTCTGCACGATGGCATCGATCAGCGAGCGGAGGCCGTGGTTATTGGCTTTTGTTTGGGCCACGATTCGGGCGATTTCGCGGCGATCGGCGTAGTGGGGTTCAGAGCCGGTTCCATACATGAGGAACTGACGGACCATGTTCGCGGCAAGCACCTCGGGCTTGCGCAGGACGAGGGCCTGAAAGCCGGCAACGTCTTTGAAAACCTCGCCGGAAGAAACTTGCCCCGAGGGATCTACAGGCAGGTTGAGCTGCACCTTCGGGGTAAAGCCGGAGGCGAAGTGAAACTTTGCTTTTGTATCGCCGTTTGTGAGCGAACGGTAGCGGTCGCGGAAACCCCCGATGACATCAAAGTTCTCCAGCGCGAATCCGGGCGGGTCGATCTGCGCGTGGCAACCGGCGCAGCGCGTGTCGGAACGATGCTTTTCCAACTGCTCGCGGATGGTCTTCGCACCTCGGGTGTCCGGATCAATCGCGGGCACGCCGGGCGGTGGCGGCGGGATGGGGTTGCCGAGGATGCGTTCGTTAATCCATGCGCCGCGCGTGACGGGCGAGGTTGTGGTACCGTTGGCAGTGACTTTCAATACTGCGGCCTGCGTGATGAAAGCTCCGCGCGGACTGTCCGCAGGTAAAGGAACGCGGCGAAGGTCGCAACCGGTCACACCAGAGACGGCGTAGTGGTCGGCGAGGCTTTGATTGAGCATCGCGAAGTTGGATTTCACGAGATGCGTGACGCTGAGATCGTGCGTGATGAGCTCGCGCAGGTAGGCGCGCGTTTCCGCGATCATGCTGTGCTTCAGATGCTCGCGAGCCTCGGGGTAAAGCTTCGTGTCGGGCTGTGTGGCGTCGATTTTACGGAGGTCGAGCCATTGGTCGGTGAAGTCGGCGATGAAGCGATCCGAACGCGGATCGGCAAGGAGCCGGTCGGTCTGCTTCTTGAGGTTCTCAGTGAGGTGCAACCGGCCTTCGCCGGCAAGCGCGAGGAGTTCCGCATCCGGAAGGCTGTTCCAAAACCAAAGCGCCAACCGCTCGGCAAGGGCGCGACCACTGAGACGGACGCGCGTTACCCCGTTCTCTGCGAGATCGGTGTTGCCGGTGAAAAGGAAATCCGGCGAGCAAAGAGCGGCCCTGTAGGCCTCCTTCATCGCGTCCTCGAAACACGCGTTCCGTTCGATTTGACGTGTGACGATTTCCACATAGTCCCGCACTTCATCCGCTGGCACAGGACGCCGAAATGCCCGTGGAAGGAACTGTGCGAGCAGGCGTGTCGCATCCTCCCGTGGGTGCTCGGCAACGACGCTCTCGAGCGGAGCCTCTTTTTCATCTCGGCTGAGTTCGCTGTTGGTGGGACGGGTTCCGCTGTTACGTGAGCGTTGGCGCACCGGCTCGCGTTTCGGGGCGGTCACACCCCTGTCTTTGGCGAGCGGGCGGATGGGCAGATCGCCAAAGAGCGCGGTGTGGCTGCGGGGCGGCCATTGTTCAAAGATCGGCCCTTCCACCTCGAACCAGTCGAGCGCGATGCCCGGCCCGGAATGGACGGCGCAGGACCCTGGAGATTGCGAGGCCCAGCGTCCGGTGTTTTTCTCGTAACCGGTGGGTGTACCGATCTCGAAGAGCAGTTCCTCGTTCACGTCGAACCAGCCGGTGTATTCGTGGACGCGGCTCTCCAAAGAAGGAACGTCAAACATCCCCAGCCGACGCGACGGCGAATGAATGAACCGCGGGCCATCCGCCGGGAGCCAGACCGAGAGCATGAAGGACTCGTTGCGGTGTGGAGGCTCCACCATGCCACGATCCCACCAGAAGCCCCACGCGGAGGTGCGGATGCGGTACGTCCCGGCGTGGACCGGCGAAAACTGCATGGTCAGGCTGAACGTACGCTCAATCGGGCCGGTGAAGTAACCGATGGAGCCCTCGTATTCGCGGAGCCGGTTGCCGAGCGTCTCGTTGCGCCGCTTCACATTCGCCGAGCCTTTTGCGCCCCAGAGATCTTGGTCGGGCGCGGGCAGCGGTAGCAAGGGATCGAACTGCTTGTCCTTCAATAGCACCGCGTCACCCCGCGCGACCCAGTTCCAATTTTCCGATCCGGTGGTTCCACCAAAGCGTTTGCGAAGCACCGTCGGCGGCGTGCTGCGCGTGGCGATGGCGCTGGTGAGCGCGAGATCCGCCGCGTCCATAAACTGATTGAGATGGACGTTGGAGAGGTCGAGCGCCTGTCCAATTTTGTTGTAGCCGTGGCGACGCTCATCCTCAGGGAGCAGGTGCTTGATGCGCAGGCTTGGCAGATGCAGCAGGTCGCGCAGCGCGTTCTCGTATTCCTGCGCGGAGAGGCGGCGAAACAGAGCGCGCCCTGTTCTGGCGATGCGGGCGGAATCAACCTCGTGCAACCGCTCATCGAGCAGCTTCAGGGCGACCGCGTTCTCCTTCTCGGAAGGACGCTCTTGGCGCGACTTCGGCGGCATTTCTCCGGCGGCGATGCGGTCGTGCGCCTTTGCCCACGTGTCAAAAAACTCCGCCGCATCAAACTGCATCGGCAAAGACTCCAGATCGAGCCCGCCCTTCCTCGTTGCCGAGTCATGGCAGTCGAAGCAGTGGCTCTCCAAGTAGGTGCGGAGACCTGTCTCTGCAGCACTGACCGTGGCCGGGATGAGGAGTAGCGGGAGGAAGGCTAAGGGGACAATCGGTCGCATTTTAGGCGGTGTTCGGAGTCACTTAGTCAGGAAAAGCTCGCTCTGGACAATGGCGTCAATCAGCGAGCGGAGCCCGTGGTCTCGCGGCTTCGTTTGCGCAAGGATGTGGTTGATCTCACGGCGGTCGGCGTAGTGGGGTGTTGAGCCGGTGGCATACATGAGAAGCTGGCGGACCATGTTGGCAGCGAGCGCTTCCGGATTCCGAAGAATGAGCGACTGGAATTCAGCCACGTTTTTGAAAGGCTCTCCCGAGGGAAATTGACCTGAGGCATCCACGGGCTGGTTGAGTCGCACCCGCGGATCCCAGCCGGTTGGAAAGTGAAACTCCCTGAGTACATTGCCGGTGGTGAGCGAACGATAACGGTTACGAAAACCTCCGATGACATCGAAGCTCTCCAAGGCGAAGCCGGGCGGATCGATTTTGGCGTGACAACCGGCGCAGAGCTTGTCGGAACGATGCTTCTCCAGCTTCTCACGAATGGTCGTGGTGCCGCGCGTGTCCGGATCGATGGCCGGTACTTCCGCCGGCGGTGGAGGGATGACGTTGCCGAGAAGGCGTTCGTTAATCCATGCTCCCCGCGTGACCGGCGAGGTGGTGGTACCGTTGGCGGTAACTTTTAGAACGGCGGCCTGCGTGAGGAAAGCGCCTCGCGGGCTGTCCGCCGGCAAGGGAACACGGCGAATCGCACAACCTGACACGCCGTGCACACCGTAGTGCTCCGCAAGGCTTTGGTTCAGCATCGCAAAGTCAGACTTCACGAGATGCGTGACGCTGAGGTCGTTGACGATGAGTTCGCGCAGGAAGGCGCGGGTTTCGGCGAGCATGCTGTGTTTCAGATGCTCGCGGGCCTCGGGATAAGTCTTCAGGTCGGGCTGCGTGGCGTCGATTTTCCGCAGGTCGAGCCATTGGTCAGTGAAATCGGCGATGAAGCGATCCGACCGGGGATCGGCCAGGAGGCGGTCGGTCTGCTTCTTGAGGTTCTCAGGCAGGTGCAGTCGAGCTTGGTCTGCCAGCGAGAGGAGTTCCGCATCGGGCACACTGTTCCAGAACCAAAGCGCGAGTCGCTCGGCAAGGGCGCGCTCGGTGAGTCGAAGGCTTGCTGTCTTCTCGTCCGCGATAGTGTCGCCGCCGACAAAGAGAAAATCCGCGGAACAAAGTGCGGCTTTGTACGCTTCCTTCATAGCGTCCTCGAAGCAGGCGTGCCGCTGCAGTTCACGCGCCACGATATGCACATAGCCAAGCACTTCGTCCGCGGATACTGGCCGACGAAATGCAAGTGGGAGGAACTGCGCGAGCAGGCGCGTTGCGTCCTCCTGCGGATCAGCGGTGAATACACTCTCCAGCGGCGGTTCGCTCTCTTCCTTGGGAATCGAAGCGTTGGTTGGTCGAGCCATGCTCGAACGCGAGCGCTGCCGCACGGGCGCGCGTTTCGGCGGGATGATGTCGGTATTTTTATCCAGCGAGCGAATCGGCAAATCGCCGAAGATGGCTGTGTGACTGCGCGGCGGCCATTGCTCGAAAATGGGGCCTTCGGTCTCCACCCAATCGAGCGCGATGCCCGGACCAGAATAGGCGGTGCACGCGCCCTTCGCGTCGCCGGGGAAACGGCCGGTGGTTTTTTCGTGGCCGTTCAGCGTGCCGATGTCGAAGACCAGTTCATCATTCACATCGAACCAGCCGGTGAATTCATGCACGCGGCTGTCGAGTGACGACACATCAAAAAGCCCGAGCCAGCGCGACGGCGAATGCACGAAGCGCGGTCCTTCGGAGGGCAGCCACGCGGTGAGCGCGAAGGATTCATTGCGATGCGGCGCCTCCACCTTGCCGCGATCCCACCAGAAGCCCCACGCGGACGCGCGGATGCGATACTCGCCCGCGTAGATGGGCGCGTATTCCAGTGAAAAAACCATCGGGCGATGTGTCGCGCCGGTGAAGTATCCGCCAGCGTGCGGGTAATCACGGAGTACTTTGCCGAGCGTGGCGTAACGCGATTTCTTCAACTCCTGGTTCGCATTGAGATCGTCGTCTGTAGACGGCAGCGGCACCACGGGATCGTATTGCTTATCCTTCAACGGAACGGCACTGCCATGAGCCATCCAGGTCATCGCATCTGGGATCGCGGCTCCGCCGAATCGCACCCGGCGCACGGGCGGTGGCGTGCTGCGCGTGGCGATGGCAGCCGTGAGCGCCACCTCGGCGGCGTCCATGAACTGGCTGAGGTGCACGTTCGAGAGATTGAGCGCCTGGCCGATCTTGTTGTAGCCGTGGCGGCGCTCGTCTTCGGGCAGCAGCTCCTTGATGCGCAGGTCGCGCAGATGCAGCAGGTCGCGCAGCGCGTTCTCAAATTCCTGCGTGGTGAGACGGCGAAACAATGCCCGCCCCGTCTTCGCGATACGCGCGGCATCGGCCTCGTGCAGGCGCCCATCGAGCAGCTTCAGCGCGTCCGCGTTTTCTTTTTCAGACGGACGCTCTGCGCGCGACTTCGGGGGCATTTCACCGGCGGCTATGCGGTCATGCACGTGGGCCCACACTTCGAAGCGCTCCGGCGCGTCGAACCGCATTGGAACCGACTCCAGATCCAGCCCGCCCTTCTTCGCCGTCGAGTCGTGGCAGTCGAAGCAGTGCGCTTCGAGGTAGCCGCGCAGGCTCTGTTCTGCAGCAATGAGAGACGCCGGAAGCGTGAGAAAAGCCGCGTACAGTAGCAACACGGGGGCAACACCGAGGCTCATGCCCGTTCGAGTCCAGAGAGGGTTCCCGTACTCGAGGAGAAGGCGTCGCGCTCCAGTCCCATGTGCTGGAGCATGGAGACAAACAGGTTACAGAGCGGCATGTTGTTCTTCAGGTCACACTGAAGGTGCTGTCCGTGCTTGAACCGCCCACCGGCGAGAAGGATGGGCAGGTTCACGTTCGAATGGTTACTGCCGTTGGACATGTTCGAGCCAAAGAGTACAGCTGTTTCCTCCAACAAGCTGCGCTCGCCCTCGTTCACTGCAGCCAGTTGCGCCAGGAACCTGGCGAGATTTTTCATTCCCGACTCTTCGACCTTTGCCAACTGCTCGAGCTTCTCCGGTTCATTGCCGTGATGAGTCAGGGAGTGAGTCCGGTCGCTAACGCCCGGCACCTTCACCGTGACCTCTAGAGGATTCAGGTACAGCGTGATAATCCGCGTGCTGTCGCTCTGTAGCGCGAGGAGCGCCATGTCATACATCAGCCGTGCGCGGTCCACGTCCTGCGTGGTGTCACTGATGTCCTGCGGCGCGGGGCTCGAGACCCGCGGCTTCTCGCGCTGCTGCCAGAGGCGCGCCTGCTCCAGGCGCATCTCCAGATCCCGTATGGAGGTCAGGTACTGGTCGAGCCGCCCGCGGTCTTCCGCTCCCAGGTTCCGCGAAAGCCGCTGCGCCTTCTCGTTCACAAAATCCAGCGTACTGATCCGCCTGCCAATCTCACGCATTCGCTCCTCACTCTCCTCCGCTGTGTCCGGAGTAAACAGACGCCGGTACACCTTGGCGGGGCTCAACTCCGGCGGAATAAACACCCCGTCCCGCGACACCGAAAGCAGACCGTCGTGCTGGCCGTTAACCCCCAGCGCGAGGAAGGGGAAGCGCGTGTGATGCCCCAGCGATTCCGCCGCAAGCTGGTCGAGCGAGATGCTGTTCTTGAACGTGGAAGCGCTGGGAAAGCGGGCGCCGGTGAGGAAGCTCTTTTCCACCACATGGCCTCCGGAGTTGTCCGGGTGGGACAGACCGTTCACGACGGTGTAGCGCCCGCGGACCGCTTCGAGGTGCTCGAGGTAACGGGACGGCGCGTAGTCTCTGCCCGTCTGCTTGGGGAAGAAGTTGTCGGGGAGCAGCCCCGTGTTGGTCATGATACAGACCATCCGTCTCGAAGGAGGTGGCGAGGACTTTCCTCGAACGGTGCGCGGAGCCAGCGCTTCGAGAAAAGGCAGGGCAAGAACCGCAGAGCCGCTGCGCAGAAACTGCCGTCGGTTCAGCAGGCCATTTGTGGGGCGGGAGTCGGCGCCAGTTTGTCGGGTGCTCATTCGATTAGGGAGGTCTGAGGGTTGGGGGGAAATGAGGGAGTGGCGGGCTTCGATCCGTGATCGTTTCTAGGTGCGACGGGTTAGGGCCGGGTGACGAGCTCGACCCGAACGTCGTCCATGTACTGGCTGGGGAAGCGTACGGCGCCGGTCTCAAGCATGGGCGCGTTTTGGATCACGGCAAGATGCACCAAGACAAACTGCGTCCGCGGCGTTACTGGCACCTCGACTGACATTTCCTGCCACTCCCCGGTCGCCGACAATGCCCTCATGCGGGCGCCGGAGGCGCTGCTGTTTTGGCGGAGCCAGACATAGTTCAGCGGTGACGGTAGCGCGCTCAAATGCTCATCCAGGGCGAGCGCCTCCACGCTGCAGGAAAACTGGTTCGCCGCCCCGCCGGCCCCCTGCGAAAAGCTCGCCGAAAGCCGGGCGACCGCTTGTCCCGCACCGGCCATGCCCCGAACGTCCACAAGACGATACACGTCACCCCACATGCTGCGTGGCGAGTTCTCGCCCTGATAGGTCCCACTCAAGAAGCGCAACATCCGGTTGCCGCTGCGAGGCTTCACCTCCGCGGACGCCTCAACCCCCACGGCCTCATCCCCTCCCCAACGGTCCGTCTCCCGCGGCAGTTCCGGAGCGGTGCTGGTGACCGATTCAAAGCTATCTGTAAAAATAGTTTTGGTACGGCCCAAAGCCGGCGCGACATAAGCGAACACGACCGAAGTGCATAGCATTCCAAGCACGATACCCGCAGCCGCCGCTTTCAGTGGGTGCTCGGAAAACCAGCGCTTCGGGCCGGCATGGGCCCGAAGATCAGAAGCAGTAACCGTGAAGGACGGATCCATCCAGAGGCTCTCATCCACCGAGAGGCAGGAGTGCGTATCGGCGAGTTGCAAATACAGGTCACGCGCCGCCGCGTCCTCTCTCAGCCGCGCGTTCAGACGGGAGGCCTCGGCCTCCGTGGCCCGGCCATCCAGACAGGAGAGTATCAGCTGGGTGAGTGGTTCGTAGTCGGTGGTCATGCCTCTGTTTGCAGTTTCCGCTCGATGCACTGCTGCAGCACCTGACGGGTACGCTGGAGCGCCTTGTAAACCGCCTCCGCGCCCCGACCGAGCCTTGCAGCAAGAGCCTCGACACTTTCCTCCTCAAAGTAGTAGCCACGCACGATCCGGCGCTGTTCCTCCGGCAACCGGCCCAGGCAATCACGCAAATGTTCCCGGCGGGCGTCCAGCGCTGAGGCCAAATCCACGCGTCGCTCGTCAAGCATCGCCGCCACATCCTCCTCAAGCAGACGCCGCCTGCGCGACTCCGAGCGTAGATAGAGCCGCGCCTCATTCAGCGCGAAACGACAGGCCCACGGCACAAACGGCTTGGCCGGATCATACTTTGCGCTCGCACGCCAGAGCGCGACGGCCGTCTCCTGAACAACATCCCGCGCATCACTCACATTCGGCACCAATGCCATGACGTATCGCAACAGCTCACGTTCCGCCGCCAAAAAGAGACGCATGAACTGCTCATGCGTCAGCGGTTGGGGCGAGTTGCTGGATTCGATCGGGTCCACTGTTGAAGGCTCTGCCGCAACCGCGCGGTTTTGGACAAAAAATTACCCACCCTGTCGAATCCAGCAAGCAAGCGGAAAGGTCCGGGGGACGAGCAGCTCAAATCATTTAACCTGACGGTTCCGATGCCGGAGACATCGCAACCGTGGTTGAGCGAAGCGACACCCCCGGAATGCGCACCAGAGGAGCCGCATCCTGAAGGGATGCCAGCGAGCGGTCCGCGTGCGCCACAACGCTCCCGGTGCATGCTGGCATCCCGTTGGGATGCATTCCTGTTTGCTTGGGGTTCCAGCGGTGTCGCTGCGCTCAACCGCCGGCAAATCGATTTCATGCCTCCGCCATGACCCAAGAGGGCGACACACCCGAGAGGGCGACACACCCGAGAGGGCGACACACCCGAGAGGGCGACACACCCGAGAGGGCGACACACCCGAGAGCTGCGGGCCTGATACCGCGGGCGAATGCGATGCAGCATTCTGGTATGTACCAGATCCAGAGGCGCATTTAAATGCCGCTGTTATCCTTCCCTAGTTCGGAGAGGTAGCGGATCAGGTCGGCGAGTTACTCCGGGCTCAGTGTGGTGGTCAGGCCGTCGGGCATGAGGGTGCCGCCGGTCTTGATGCTTTGCGTCTCGCTGCGGGGGATCGACTTCACCGCGCCGGTGTTCAAGTCGCGGACGCCTATGGCATCGGCGGTTTCAATCGGTCCCTTTTACACTATGTAAATCAGCTATTTATGTAAAATTTAAGCCGTTTCATCAAATATCATCCGACGGCACTTGAGCGCAAAACGCGAGGTTCAGAGGACAGCACCCGATGGGAATCGAAAACGCCTCTGTGCTGGCATCGGCGGTAAAGGCAGCCGAAATTTTTTCTACGGAGATGAGACGCCTTGGGTGGTTCCTATCGCTCTGGGGGGAACACGGGAGCCGCCGGCCGGATGAAAGTCCGCTGGCGGTTCCTTATTTTCCAAGGTCTCCCCTCTCAAAGCGCTTGCCCGTGCACGTTATCGGGGTGGAACTCGGTCCCTGATGGCAGACCCCCAAGCCACTCCCCCGGAAAAGCCCTTTAAAAACCTGTTGGAGAATCAGGAAAGCCTCGGGTGGCCGACTTCGTGCACCGAACCGGAAGTGCGCCCGCCCGTTGCCACCAAGGTGCGGCCTGATTTGAAGCCAAAACTGCGGGAGTTACCTCACAAGCCAGGGGTGTGTGTCATGCGGGACCGCTTCAGCCGTGTCATATACGTGGAAAAAGCCAAGGACCTGAAGCGTCAAGTATCGCAGTATTTCATGCTATCCAAGTGGATGACCGCTGACTTGAAAACGCGAGCCCTTCTGGAGGCGATCTGGGATTTAGAGTGGCACATGGTGCACACGGTGCCCGAGGCGCTCCTCATGGAGGGGAAGCTCATCAAGGATTTTCGCCCCCGTTGCAACATCTCGTTCCGTGACGACAAGCCCTTTCTGCTGGTCAAAGTAGATCCGCGCGAAGAGTGGCCGAGGTTCCGCCTGACCCGCATACGGTCCGGCGATGGCAGCCAATACTCGCGCCCCGCGACGATACCGCGCGCGCGATCTGCGGAAACGGGGCGAAAAGCGATTTCTACCCGCTTGGACGCCTTGCGCGGGTAAACGGCGCGGGTAAAAGGTAAGCAACGGATCCATTGCGCCAGGAGAGTGAATGGTTTTCTCATACACCCCGTCATTGGCAGTCGCGGCCCATCCGGAGCGGTCCGTCAGTCGTGACGTGCCTGTGAAAAAATGGGAGGACTGCGCCGACCGCCCCCGTACCCACCGGGTTTGCCACAAGCCCCGAGACGCAAACACTCCACAAGCCCATGATCGAACAAAGCCCCTTCCACTCTAAAATCGTCCTCGCCAACAATCCGGAACCCAGATGCCCCTGCGTGCTGGTCCTCGATACCTCTGGCTCAATGAGTGGCGAAGCGATCCGCCAACTCAACACGGGCGTCCAGTGCCTCGTGGACGAACTGTGTAGGGACGGGCTCGCGAGCAAACGCGTGGAACTGGCCGTCATCACTTTTGGCAGTTCCGTCAACCTCGCTTGCGATTTCACGCCGCCCACCGCCATGCACCTGCCCGCTCTGGAAGCGGGAGGACCAACTCCCATGGGCGAGGCGGTCCTGCATGCGTGCGCGGTAATCGAATCCCGGAAAGAGGAATACCGCCAAGCCGGCATCCAGTATTACCGCCCCTGGATCTTTCTCATCACCGACGGCGAGCCTTCCGATTTCGGCTCGGCGGACTGGCTCAAGGCGGTAAGGGAGGTCCGGGACGGCGAGGCGGCAAAGCGTCTGCTGTTCTTCGGAGTTGCCGTCGAGGATGCGAACCAAAAAACCCTGGACGCCCTGTGTCCCCCTTCGAGACCGTCTGCAAGATTAAACGGACTGCAATTTTCCGAAATGTTCCGCTGGCTGTCTTCCTCCCTGAAGAGCGTCTCCAACTCCACTCGCGGCGCGCAGCTTCAACTTCCCAGTCCCAATGGATGGACCGCCATCGACGCCTAGCCCGGTCTGGCACCCTTTCTGCACCTCGCTCGCCGGCACCGCACACCTGCACCGAGGCACCCCCTGTCAGGACGCCTCGGCAATGAGGCGCCTTGGTGCCCACGGCGAGATCGTGCTCATGGCTTTGTCGGATGGCGCGGGCTCCGCCTCCCATTCGGACATCGGCGCACAAACCGTCGTCAGTCACTGGCTGGACGCCTTCACCACCTTGCTGCACCAGTGCGCGGATCCGGACGCCGTGCTTGCGGAAAGCGGTGCTACCACGCTTCACACGATGCTCTCCAACATCCGCAACTCCATGGAGAGGGACGCCCTTGCGTTTGAGGTGAGTCCGTCGGACTTTTCAGCCACCCTTTTAGGTGCGGTCCTGACCCCATCGGGCGCGCTGGTTGCGCAGGTGGGAGACGGCGCATGGGTGGGATGCGTGAACGGAATTCTCGGCTGTTTCACGTGGCCAACCGGCGGCGAGTTCGCCGGCCAAACCGTGTTTGCCACCTCCGAATCCGCCCCGCACGCGCTGCAAATGGTCCGCCTTTCCAGCCCACCCTCTGCGCTGGTGGGGTTCACCGACGGACTGGAACGCCTGCTCTTGGACTTCCAAACGCAACTGCCCGCAGAGGGCTTTTTCAGACCCGTGCTCCGGGGTCTCAAGGCTTCGCCTCAAACCTTTGGCGCGCACCTAGAAGAATACCTCGAATCAGCAGCGGTTTGCGAAAGGACAGACGACGACAAATCCATCGGGTTGGTTCTCAACTCCCATGCTGATTTTTGATGAAACCGGGGGTCGTGGGGGCTTGGCAAAAAGATCGCATCCGGGGGCGGGGGCATGGTCCACGGTCTGCTCGACTCGTCTGACTACTGCGAGAAGCTTCACCATGACGCCCCCATGCCGCCGCTCAAGCAGGCCAAGTTGGCCGCCCTACGGTCCTTGCCCTCCGGTTCCCGGCAGAACGCGGCGATCCCCGTCAGCCTCGCCTTCGCGAAACCCGGCGACCAGACAGCCTGCTCAGTCATCCTGCCCGCCCAGGTCTTGGGGCTCACGGGAGCGCTGGTGCAGTGTGGTGGGGCGATGTTGGTGGATCTATTCGACCCGCAGTTGGCCACGCGCGGGTCGCGGTTCCATCCTTCTGAAAACACCAAGGGCGGCGCGTTTCATGGGAGCAGGTCAGCCGAGGCAACGACGAGAAGAAGCGCGACTTCAACTCCTTTTGGGAATGGCTGAAATCCGGCCATACAATGGTCATGTTTCAACTGTGTTTCAGCGCCGTATCCAGCCTGCCCTCGAAGAGGCACGCACAGAGGACCCGGTGGTTTTCCTACGGGGGCCAAGACAGTCCGGAAAGACGACCCTTGTCAGAGCGTTGCAAACCGGTCCGCAGGTGCGGCAGTACCGAACCTTGGATGACCTCGCGACATTGTCCGCAGCAAAGAGTGATCCGATGGCTTTTGTCTCCGTAAACAAGGGACCGGTCACGCTGGATGAGGCCCAGCGTATTCCGGAACGGGTGCTCGCCATCTGCCCTGCCCAAAACACACATCCGCCCAAACCATCCCCCGAAAAGACATCAGCTTCGCTGGCATCCTCTGCGACACCACCTGGAAGACCCTTCAGGCTTTGCCCTTCTCCGGGTACGCCTCGGCGCCGGGCTCGGGAACTTCTGAGATCAGTTTTTTCACAATGTCCACCGAGGTAAGGCCCTCCGAGTCTGCCGCGAAGTTGGTCAGGATCCGGTGGCGCAGAACCGGGGGTGCAGCCCGGCGGATGTCGGCGCAACTCACATGGATACGGCCATCCAGAATTGCCATCGCCTTCGCGGCCAGAATCAAATACTGCCCAGCCCGCGGCCCCGCCCCGGTGCTGACGTACGCCTTGGTCACTTGCGGCGCATCCGCATTCTGCCTGCGCGTCGCCCCGACCAACCGGGTCACGTACTTGATCACGTGATCGGAAACGGGCACTTTGCGCACCACCGCCTGCAACTGCAGGAGTTCCTCCTGGGTCAGCACCGGCTTCGGCTCAACACGCGTCCCGCCCGTCGTCGCCTTGAGGATTTCCTCCTCCTCGTGAGGAAGCGGATAATCCACCCAGATGTTGAACATGAAACGGTCCAACTGAGCCTCGGGCAGCGGATAGGTCCCCTCCTGTTCGATCGGGTTTTGTGTGGCGAGTACGAAAAACGGTTCCGCCAGGGTGTAGGAGGTGTTTCCCGCAGTGACCATTTTCTCCTGCATCGCCTCGAGCAATGCCGCCTGGGTTTTCGGCGGCGTTCGGTTGATTTCGTCCGCCAGCAGGAGGTTGCAAAAGATGGGGCCTTTGATGAACCGGAATTCCTTTTCGCCGGTGGCCGCGTTGGTTTCGAGCACATCGGTGCCGATGATGTCCCCGGGCATGAGGTCTGGCGTGAACTGGACGCGTTTGAACTTCAGGTTCAGCACCTGGGCGATGGTCCGGACTGTCAGCGTTTTGGCCATTCCGGGCAGTCCGATGAGCAGGGCATGGCCGCCGGCGAGGATGCACATGAGGATCTGCTCGAGCACATCCGCCTGCCCCACAATCACCTTGCCAACCTCGCGCCGGATCCGGTCGGCGTGGTCGCGCATTTTCTCAACCAGAACAAGCTCGTCGGAGCTGGCGACTGAGGCGGGCGCAGTCCCTCCCTTTTCTGGTCCTACATCCTTGGCGGAACCGTTGAATACAAAAATCGAAACCCCGATCCGGACGGAGTCCCCCGGAACCAGTGCAGCAGAGGCGACCTTGTTCTTGTTCAGCCACGTGCCGTTACGGCTTGAGTTGTCGACGATCTTCCACCCGCCCCCCTCAAGCCGCAGTTCGGCGTGCTCCCCGGAACAGGAATCGTCATCAAAGCAAAGGTCGCGGTCGGCTTTGCGGCCCATCGTGTATTTGCTGGCTTTGAGCTCCAGAATCCGGCCTTCCATGGGGCCGGCGGTGAACTTGATTTCTGGCATAAAATGGGGCGGTTGAGTGCCAGCGTCTCCTACCGCGAAAGCTGGAGCGCGCCGAGGTCTTTGATCTGGTCGGCCACGCGCAACTGGTGCAGTGCCGGGCTGTGTTTGTGCACGGGCAACACGGCCTTCGGGTTCATCCAAACCGGATACAAGTCTCGCGCCCGGGCAATCTGCCAGCCCGGACCAACATCCTTGAGCAGCACCAGCTTGAAGGTCCGGCGGAAATCCGGCCGGTTAGACTGGCCCTCAAACTTCTCGAGGTCCAACTCGGAGCCCTTGTCCCGAAAGTAGGTGCAGACAGCCCGCGCCTCCTGCCCGCGTCCCGTCAACCCCTCGACCCGGTGGAGGAATTTTCTGGGAAAGAACGGTTCGGACTTCTGGATGGAGGCGTTGATCTTCATCAGGTCCTCAGCGCTCAGCGTGCTCGGTTCGGCGTTCAGATGCAGGCCCTCGTAAAACTCGGTGGCGAAGACCACAACGAGGTCGTACTTCCCGACCGGCAACCCTTTGAATTGAAATGTGTTCCGCTGCGCGCCGCCCACCTCGCCCTCGTACACCTGGTCCACGTCCTCCGCCGAGACGGCGAGAATTTGTTCAACCGGCAGGACCGGGGACCCTATGCTTCCGCGCAGGCCGCCAGCGCTCGCGGGATCGGGCTTTTTATACAGTCGCGTCCGCTCCGGCGGGTTTTGGCCAAAAGCAACTCCGACAAAACAAAAGAAGAGCAACAGGGGGCGGAGGATCATCGCTGGATTATTTGGGGGCGGTGGCCTCCGTTGCGAGAAACCTTTCCAACTGACTGGCAACCGGGTGGTACTGCAACCGATCCTTCACCTTAGACACAATCTCGCGGATCCCGGAAGGGTTCTCCTTGGAGGACTGCACACACTCAATGAGCGCTGAGACGGTAGCGGGCAAAAAACTCGAGGCGTCCACTTCCCGGCAGTAGGCCTCGAGCATGGGCCGGGCCCGGCGCCAGTCGTTCATCTTCATGTGCAGGTTTGCCTCGCGCAGCAGGAAGTCGCCGCTGATTTTACTCAGCGGAAACTCCGCCTCCCAGGCCTCAAGCGCTTGGTGCGCCTCCAGCAAGAAGCCGCGGGCCGTCAGTGTCTTCACGTTTTCCGAAAGCGAGACATCCTGTAGCGCCCCTCCCTTGAGATCGGGCGTCGCACGCGGAGCGAGCAGTGCTGGCGAGTTTTCGCCGCTTGCCAGCAATTGTTTGCTCATCAGCACCCCGGTGGGGACCGCCGCTGTGTTGCGCACGGTACGCGCCTTGTTCTGGACATCGGCGTAAAACTTCGTGGCCTTGTTCAGATCCCCGGCGAGGAGGGCCAGATCGCCCAGACGGATCTTGGCCCGCTCGCCGATCTCCCCCTGAACCGCGGCGAGGAGGGTGAAGAGCTTTTCGGCCTGCGCGCGATCCTTGAGGTAATACATGTAAAGTTCGCCCTCGCGGAACCGCAGTGCGTTCTGGCGCGGCACCTCCCCCGAGCCAATGTAGAACTTTTTCAACCATTTCAGGTTCTCCTCCGGATGATCCCGGACCGAGACGTCCAGAAAAACGTCCTCCAGCACCGCCAACTGCACAGAGGTGAGCCGCTTCTGCACCGCCTCAAAATGCCCGGCAAACAGTGCGCGTAGCAGACTCTCCCCCTCCCCTCCCTCGATGGTTCGGAAAATGTTGTTCCACCAAGCGTCGCCCCAACCCGCGACCGGATCGATTTTCGCGGGAAACACTGCCAGCATCTCCGCCAACGTATCGCGGAACGCGTCGCGGTGCGCGGCGTTTTCCAAGCTCGTTGGCTGCGTGCCAAATCCATAATATGGCACCACCGAGGAAGAGACGGACTGTCCCGCCTTTACGGTCATTTTCACGCGCCCCTCTTGGAACCCGCGTACCATCCAGCGCACGCGCGTTCCCTCCACGGTGGCTCCCTCAGGAAACGTCCAACTCACCTTCGCATCCGGCGGGTATCCACTGTTGAGCGCGCTGCATTCCAGGATCACCAGCGGTTCCTCGTTTCCAAACCAGTACACCAGCCCCGGGGTCACTTTCGCCGCCGCAACCGGGAATCCCTCGCGGGATTCCACAGCCGCCAGACTACAGGACCCAGAACGCGCCACTTCCGACCCCTTGATGGATCGCGCCTCCCAATTTTTGATCGTCTCATTGGGCGGGTGCCACGTCAGGTACATCAGACCGGCCCCCAAGCCCGAGTAAGGCCCCTGCCCCGGGGCGGTCTGAAACACGTCGACCCGGTGCAGCCCCTTGGAGAGCTTGACTGAGGCGCCCATGCCGGCCCATCGCTTGCTCTTTTCCTTCAGCTCGAGCTTCTGACCGTCCACCCTCACCTCCCCCTGGCCCGCATGAACAAAGGGCGAAAACCAGTAGTCTCCCGCGACCGGTGCGTCCACGTAGGCAAGTTGGTAGAATACGGCGGGACGCGGGCGCCCGGTTCGATCCCCTCCGATGCTCAACCCCGCTGACGGATGTCCCGGATTCTGCTCCCAGTGCACCGCGCCGTCGACCCGCCCAAAACCCGCAAGCGCCTGCGCAGCCGGAAGGTTGTCATGTCCGGGAAACGTGCACAGAAGCATGCTCGGCGTCAGCCCCGTGGCTGGGTTCCACCCCTTAGCGGCCGTTGTCGTGAGCATGTAGACATAAGCCGTGTTGACCTTCTCCTCTGGTTTGGCGAACACGAGAGAAAAACCGTTCTCGGCGTTTTGCCACAACAGGTAACTGGGCAAAACCTTCCCGTCCTCGGTCACCACCGTTGATGACGCCCTGATTCCGCGCAGCAAACCGCCGTCCGGGAGCGAAGCACAGTAGCCGGCGCTCGAATGGGACGGCTTCGCCTGAAGGGACAGCCTGTAACGCAGCGGAGATTCCGCAACGTGCCACTCCGAGGCGGCATCGAGCCGAAACGGAGCGAAGAATGGCAAGAGCGCCGCGGCGAGAGCGGTCACTCTCGCGGCAAAGCTTTGCAAGCCGAAGGGGAGCGATCCGGACAACCCCATTTAATTTTTTCCTGAACCCGGATTGTCCTCGCGAATTTTGATGATGAGGACCGGGGGTTGCGGCGGCTTCTTCGCCTCGGTCCGCGACATGGGAGTCGCCGGACAGCAGCAACACCCGAGCAACGATTCGGCCGAACTGGCCATCCGCGGCGGCGGCGGCGGCTTCTTCATCTCCCGGGGCGGCGCCACAAAACCCGGTTCCCCAGTGCCGTCTCCGGAAATGAGGGTTCCCGTACAAAGCGTTGCAGCCAGCGCCGCCGACATGACTTTCTTGTTCGTGGCAGACTTCATGGTTTATATCGTTTTGCTGTGGAAAGGATGTTATCCTGGCGGCGGGAAATCGGCCGTGGGCGAAACACTTGTAGCTCTTTGGAGCGAAGGCAAGCATTCTAGACTAGGATTTGTCCACCGCGCAAATTAACACTGCTTTATGCAACCCAATACTTCGGAATGGCACCTGCGTTCCGGCAGTACGGGGCGCGCGGCGGAAGCCGCGATCTCCGCGTCCCGCTGGCTCTTTCTCTCGACCGTCGTGCTTGCGATCTGGGGTGCGCTGTCCGCGCGCGCAGAGACCGGCAGGGATCTATACGGTGCCGACATCTACTGGAACGCCACCCCCAACGACGTCAACAACCTGCTGCGCAGGATGAAGTCCCAGACGGAGGCAAACTTCCAAATGGAAGTCCGCACCTTCGGGCAAATCAGCGAGGATCCCGAACAAAACCCGGTCCTGTTCCGCTCGGGCCACTATCGCTTCTCCTACAGCCCGGCGGAGCGGGAAAAGCTGCGCAAGTACATGCTCAATGGCGGCATGATGATCTACAACACGGGACTGGGCTCCAAACCCTTCTATGATTCGGTGGTTGAGGAACTCCGGCAGATCTTTCCCGAGCAGGCCCTTCAAAAGCTGGCGCCTGACCACCCGATCTTTCACTCTCATTTCGACTTAGACCGGGTCGAGTACGCCCGGGCGGTCAACGCCGCGGGATACCGCGGAAACGAGCCTTGGTTTGACGGCATCGAGGTCAACTGCCGTGTGGTCGCCCTCGTCTCCCGCTGGTGCATGGCCGTGGGCTGGCAGGGCGATGTGCAGGAGGAGTGGCAAGCCTACAAGCCGGACTCTGCCTTCAAACTCGGGGTCAACATCCTCTCCTACGCCTCCGCCATGAGGGCCTGGTCAAAGAATGCGGCCCAAGCCATGCGCTTTGTCGACAACCTCAAATCCTACTCCGACACCGTCTCCGTCGCTCAGGTCTCCTATGACGGGATCTGGAAAACGCGCCACGCGGGGCTCGCGGTGATGCTCCAAACCTTCAACGCGCGCACGGGCATCCCCGTCAAATTTGGACTGAAGGAACTGCGCCTAAGCGACCCGGCCATCTTCAACTCGCCCGTCATCTACATGACCGGACACGAGTCCTTTGAATTGAACGGAGCGGAAAAGGCCGCGCTCAAAAAGTTTCTTGAGAACGGTGGCTTCCTCTTCGGGGAAGCCTGTTGCGGACGAAAGGGGTTCGACAAGTCTTTCCGAGACATGATCCGCTCGGTGCTTCCAGAAAAGCCGCTCGAACGCATCCCAGTGAACTCACAGCTCTTTAGGGAACCCAACAAGATCACCGCCGTGGGCGTCACCCCCACGCTCATGCAGGAAAGCGGTCAGGCCCGCGCCGAACCGACCCTTTTCGGCATCCTCATCAACGGAAACCTTGGCGTGATTTACAGCCCCTTCGGCCTCTCAGGGGGCTGGGAAATGAGCCAGTCACCTTACGCGCGCGGTGTCAACGACGTGAGCGCCATCCAACTCGGTCAAAACGTCATGCTCTACTCTGTCACCCACTGACGTTCCCAGACCACCTCATGAAACGTTTTCCCCTCCTCATCGCCGCGCTCCTTCTTGCCGCGCGGATCCCAGCCCACTCGGCCACTTCGAACGGGAACGAATTCGCACTCGCGCTGACCGAAGCCAAATCTCCCGCCGCACGCACCGCCCTCGTCGAGGGTGCAGGCGGTCGCCCGCATTTTTTCAGGTACCTGCAGATCGTCGAACTGCAACAGACCAACGAAGCCGGGCGCGAAGCCTGGAAGGTTTCCGCCTTCGAACCCTCCTCCTACATGGACGTCCACTTCACCGTTTCCATGCCCGTCTCCCTGTCCCTGCTCAAGGCGGATCCGGCCACCAAAATCGGGGACGCCATCGCGGTCACAGGCAAGGTGCTTGGGGTCGATCCCGCCAGAAACGCCATCCTGCTCGGGGAACCCATCGTCCGGCACAAGGACCGACTGAGCCCGAAAGCCGGCGTCGAACTGCTCAGCGAAGTCAATCCGGGGGCGACCTTTTACAGCTACACCGAGGGCCCGCGTCCGGTCAAAGTCGAGGCCCGCGATCGGGACCTCCTGCAGCACCGCGACCGTATCCTTGGTGCGGGAGGACCTAAAGCGTGGACCGAGTTTCTGGAAACCGAAATCGCCAAGCGCAAGCAACAACGGGCGGCAGCGACGAAGTAAGCCGGCACCTCGTGAATCCCCGTCTGCCCGCAATCCCCCCATCCCCATGGAGACTCGCGCTCGCCTTGGCCTGTGCTCTGCTCCCGAGCCTCCTGCCCACCGCGCAAGCCGCCGACGAGGACGCACTCCTTACCCTCTGGAAACAGCACATGACGACGCAGGACGACCATGAGGCCGTCGTCGCCGCCTGCCGCGCCTTCACCACCTCGCACCCGGACGATCCCTTGGCAGTCGTTGCGCGCGGCATCGAGGCATGGCGCTGCCTCCGCGCCGGTCGACGCGAGGAGGCCTTCGCCCTGTATGCCGCGGATCTGACGCTGCCCCCCTCGCCCTTCAACGATTCCGCGCGAAGGCTCGCCCTCGCATGGATGAGCCGCGCCGACATGGAAAAGGTTGCCGCCTCCCTGCGCACCTACTACCGCCGCGAAATCGCCTACCCGAAGCACCTCGCACATATTTCCAGCCATCCGAAATTCAAAAACGAAACCAGCCCTCCCGAAACCGACCGCTTCGGCAAGCCATGGCTGTACACCCTCACGGGCTTTGAGAAACTCAAGGGCTTCCCCGACCAGCGGTATACCCTCAAGAGCACGGTTCTGGGAGACCTCTCGGACCTCAAGGCCGCCGAGGCCCTCCCCTACGCAAGCCGCATCCTCGCGGTCCCGCAGCGGATTGTCGCGATGCCGGACAACACCACCGCCGTCAGCTTCAAAAACGGCGCGAACACCTCGCTCAGCCTCATGGGCCCGGGAGCGGGAGAGCTGCACCTCGCCTTTGTGGGCTACAAAATCATCGTGGTGTGCGACCACACCCACTGGAAACTCCTTCCCCGCCCCTGATGGAACCCAAGCCGACCCCACCGACCCCACCGACCCCACCGACCCCACCGGGCCCGACGCCACCCGCCCAGCAGGGCATCGCTGCGTTCCTCAACCCCGCCGAGATGCACAAGCTCGGGCGTCTGCTGCTGCTTTCCCGCAACAAGGTGGAGGGAAATCTAGCGGGCGCCCACCGGAGTCCGTTGCGTGGCCCAAGCTCCGAGTTCGCCGACCACAAAAGCTACGGGATTGGAGATGAAACGCGCCACATCGACTGGCGGGTATTTGCGCGGACGGACCGCTATTTCATCAAGCGCTACCAAGACGAGACCAACCTCCGCGTCTACCTTGTGGTCGACCGGAGCGCATCGATGCATTACGCGTCGGGCCATTGGCCGACGAAGTTCGAATTCGCGTGCCGGCTGGCGGCAGCGATCGGCTACGTCATCGTCAAGGCGCGCGACTCCATCGGGCTGGTTCTCCACGGCGAGAAGATCGACGTGCGCATGGAGGCGGGCAACTCCTTCCAGCACCTCAACAACCTGCTCAAACATCTCCAAACGCACCCGCCCAAAGGCGGATCGGACCTGCCCAAAACCCTGCACGAAGTCGCCGCCTCCACCCGGCGCGGCGCGCTGGTGGTGGTTCTCTCGGACATGCTTGGCGACGAAGAGGAAACCGTGAAGGCGCTCGCCCACCTCCGCAAACAGCGCCACGACGTGATCCTCTTTCAAACGCTTGACCCCGCTGAGCTCGACCTCAATCTCATCAAGCCCTGCCAACTTCAGGACCTTGAATCCGGTGAGGAGGTAGCCGTCAACCCCCGCGTCCTCGCGGAGGAATATCAGCAGGTCTTCGGCCGGTTTCTCGACCACTATAAAAAGGCGTGCGCCGGCATGAACATCGACTACCGCACCGTTTCCACCAATCAGGAACTCGAATCCTTCGTGCGCGTCTACCTCTCGGAACGCAGGCGCCTTTCGCGCTGAAGCCCGCCATGTTCCTCGCCCCGTTTTTCCTCATTGCAGCAGCCGTCGGCGCGACGATCCCGTTTTTTCTGCATCTGATGCAGAACCGCAAGCGGCTGAGGCTCCCCTTCCCCACCGTGCGCTTTCTGAGAAGGGCGGAGAAGAACACCTCGCGCCGGATCCGTCTCGAGAACCTGCTGCTGTGGCTGCTCCGCACCCTCATCATGGTGTCCCTCGGCATGGCCTTCTCGATGCCCATGATCCGCACCGGCGGCGCGGGTTGGCTCGGCGAGGCGCCACGCGACGTCGCCATCGTGCTCGACGCCTCCTACAGCATGGAGTACCGCGTCGAAAAAGGAACCGTCTGGGACAAGGCCGTCGAATCCGCCGTCGCCATCATCGAGGGCCTTCGGGACTCCGACCGGTTTTGTGTCTTTCTCGCGCGCGACCAACCCGAGCCCGTTTTTGCCGAGCCCATCGCAAACAAACAGGAGGGCGTGGCGCGTTTGCGAACCCTCCAACCCGGGCAGTCGAGTTCGCGATTGCTCCCCGCGGTCCACGCCGGGATGAAGGCCCTCCTCAAGGCCGACCCAAACCGCGAACACGAAATCCACATCCTCACCGACACGCAGGCGTTGCCTTGGCAGGGCCTGAGCGCCGGCGGCGCCGAAGCGCAGATTGCCCCCAAGACTGGCGTATTCGTCTCACTACTGGGCGTCTCCAATCCGGAAAACACCTCGGTGCTTTCCCTCGAACTCCAGCCGCAGACCACCCGCAAGGGGGCCGAGATGAAAGCGTCAGTTAAACTCCGCCACAATGGCCCTCCCTCGGACACAGTCCTCTCCCTTTTTATCGACGACCGTGAAATCAGCCGGCGCTCCGTCGGCGCCGCCGACGCGGACTCCGCGACACCAAGCTTTCAGATCCCACAACTCGAGATCGGAGTGCACGCGGCGCGTATCCAAATCCCCGACGACAACCTGACAGCCGACAACACCTTTTATTTTCTCATACGCGTCGGGGACCAGATGCCCTCGCTGGTCGCCGGCTCCGAGGCCGAAACCCTGTTCTTGCGGACCGCCCTGCAAACGGGACTAGGTGGCGAGAACCCTGTGGAGTTCACCACTCCCGAGCGGATTACCGACAAGCCGCTCTCGCGCTACTCGAGCATCATCCTTGCCAACGCGCTTCCGCTCTACGGCCAGGCCATCACCGCGATCGAAACCTATGTAAAAACGGGTGGCGTTTTAATCCTCTTCCCCGGTATGGCCGCCAAGCCGGAAGCCTACACGGCGTGGACCTGTCTGCCAGCCATTCCAATTACGCTCGAAGACCTCCCGTTGGCGCAGCGCAACCGCATTCTCACGTGGGACCTGCCACAGCATCCCCTGGTTCGCACGCTGCGTGAGGGCATTGGCATTCCCACCGCCGCCATCCGCCGCCGACTCACCTTCGGCACACTCCACGAAAGCACACAGCGGATCGTCTCGATGGGCGCAAATCAACCTTTCCTTCTGGAACGTGCATTCGGGGCGGGCAAGATCCTCCTCTTTGCCATCTCCGCAGACCGGACATGGAGCGACTTTCCGCTCTCCCCCTTCTTCCTTCCGTTGCTTCTCCAGTGCGCCGACTCCGGCGCTGGTGCGGGCCCCAAAAGCGCCTTCGAATGGACGACCGACCTGCTGCCCCTCGGCGACTATTTTCCAGACTCCAAAACCCCGCCAAATCTCAAGGGCCCCGATAACCAGTCCGTGTCGGTACGCGCCTCCGTCCTCGAAGGACGCACCGCGCTCCACGCGGAAAACCTCACGCTCCCGGGATTCTACCTGCTCACCAGACCGGAAGACTCCAACACAAAGCCTGTTGTCGCAGTCAATACGTTACGCGAGGAGTCCGACCTTGCGCCGGTGACGGAGGCGGAGGTTGAAAAAAACCTCGCCGTGGAGCGCGCCTACTTTGCACACGATCTGGAATCGCTTCGCACCCTCATCGAGGAACACCGCGTCGGACGCACCTACGGCGAGCACCTCCTCTGGCTGGCCCTTGGGCTGATTGCCGTGGAGTTCGCCTGCGCGAATGTCCTGGGACGCCCGGGCAAAAAAGGACGGGATCTCTCGGCAAACACGGGTCCGCGCAGCGCTGGTGCCGGACTCCCCCAACGCAACGCGGAAGCCGTGGGCACCGGCGCGTAGGCAAAAGCGACGACAATGATCGTTCTCGAACACAGCTTACCCACATGGGCGCTCGTCGCAGTGTTTGGATGTGCGCTGCTGCTGGGGGCTTACACCGCATGGCGTTTTCTCCAGCGCCGGCCGATAAACGTCCTGCTTGTGTTTGTACACCTGCTCGTCCTCGGTGGGATGGGTTGGTGCATGCTCCTGCCCGGCCTCCGCAACACCTTCACCGAGGTCCGCAAGCCCCGCTTCATCGTCGCTCTGGACACATCGCAGAGCATGTCGCTCACCCCTGCTCCGCAGATCCCGACGCGCTGGGCTGTGGCTCAACAGGCCCTCAAGCGCCCGTGGATGGAGCGGATCACCGACGAGTGCGAGGTGGACTTTCTCCCGTTCGATGTCGCCGTTTCCGAGGGCGCATCGCTCGTCCACTCGGGCACGCTGACGCCCTCGGGCAACGCCACCCGGTTGCGCCATGCGCTGCGGAAAATCGCGGAACGCTCCGCGGGAGCAAACGTCGCGGGCATGCTTCTGCTCAGCGACGGCACCGACACGGGCGAGGCCTTCGATGACTGGGCGGGCGTAGCGCAGCCCTTCCCCGTCTACACCCTGCGCCTTGAGCCACCGGGCGGTTGGACACAGGATCCGGATTTGCGCATTGACTCGGTGACTACTTCGCGACGCGTGACGCTTGGATGGAAATCCGAGTTGAAGGTGAAGATTTCGGGTCAGGGCACGCGGGGCCGCTCGGTGGCCGTACAGTTGTACGAAAACGGCGCGCTCCACGGGGAGATCCCAACCCAGATCCCCAACGAGGGCGGCGAGCGCGAGGTTACCTTCGAACTGGAGCACCCCAAGATGGGAACATTCCAGTACCGCGTGTTTGTCCCGCCGCTCGCCGATGAGGGCAACAAGGAGGACAACGAACAATCCCTCAGCGTGGAAGTCGTCGATGCGCGCAACCGGCTTCTCTACCTCGAGGGCGTACCGCGCTGGGAGTACAAATACCTCCGCAGGATGCTGCTGGCCGAGCGGCAGGTGTCCTCAATCATTTTTTTCACCGGCCCCGACGGATCGCCCCAAGGCGGAACACCCGTTGGCAATGTGACCGCCGACATGACCCAGCAACAACTTGCCTACTTCAAGATCATCATGTTGGGGAATGTCGACGCGAAGGAACTCGGCGCAGCCCGGGCAAAAAACCTCGTCAAGTTTGTGGAGGAAGGCGGGAGCCTCATCCTGCTGGGCGGGGCGAAAGGATGGAACGCGGGCGGCCTCGCTGAGACAGACCTTGGCAGGATGCTTCCAGTCCGCGGCGGCCCCGTGAAAACCCTCGAGGGAGACAAACCGTATCCGGTGAAACTGGCGGAGGCGGCCCGGGCCCACCCGGCGTTTGCCGGTGACGCGGCACTTTGGCAGAACATCCCGCCGGTGCTGTCGCTCTTTACCGGGTTCAGCGTCTCGCCCGGGGCGGAGACGCTGGTCACCGCGGAAACCCCGTCGGGCCCGCAGCCCGTCGTGACGACCAGCCGATTCGGGCAGGGCAAGGTCACGGCGATTCTCACCGACTCGCTATGGCGCTGGCAACTGGGCCCCGAAGCCGGGAAATCGCGCCCCTACGAGCGTTTCTGGACGCAACTCATTTCCTGGCTGCTACCGCGGCAGGAATCTCTCGAGGGCATGCGCCTCGAATTTTTTTCCGACCGCGAACAGATCTTTCTCGGCGAGTCGATCGAACTCACCGCCCGCTTTGGAACCGAGGACACTCCAAAACCCGAGACTGTCGAGGCCCGGATCACGCTGCCTGACAAACGCGAAGTGCCCTACCGCATGGCACCCCAGCTCGTGAGCCTGCCCTCCGGCAAAACCTTCCAAGGTTTCGCCGCCACCTTTTCCGCCACGCAACCGGGCCTCTATCAGGTGAGCGGTTCCGCGAAGCTCAAAGGGCAGCCCCACGCCAGCGAACCCTTCAGCTTTTTCGTCAAACCCCACTCGCCCGAAACCGTGCCGCGTCCCGCAAAACTGGAGGTCCTCCAGACGATCGCAACGGCAAGCGGTGGCCGTTTTTTTGAGTCTGTCGACGACCTCAACGAGCACCTCCGCAAGCTCCAGTTTCACACCAGCGAGCAAAGGCTTTCCGATTACCGAACCCTCTGGCGTGAGTGGCCTTCGATCATTGCCCTGATGGCCCTACTGACCGCCTCCTGGGGGCTGAGAAAAATCCAGAACCTGCCGTGACCCCACCCGCTCCCAGCCGGGAAGTCTGGTCCGACATCGTCGTCAGCACCAAGACTGAAAGAGGTGTCTCAACCGAAGCCATGTGGACGCTTGGAAAGTCGGCGGCGTTTTCGTAACAGAATGCAGGCCCCCTGCCCCCTCCGCTTCTCAACGGCAACGACCAAGTCCGCGCGTGAGCAGCTCTCAAACCCTCAGTCGAAAAAGGGCAAATTGGAACTCAGCCACACGGTCACAGTGTGATTGTTCTCCCAGCCTTTTCCACCACGCTTCTGAAGGCTCTGCTCCATGAGACCCGTTTCCAGCCGGAAGTTTTTGGCCAACTGGCAGCCCACGCCGAGGAAGGCCCGGTTCTGATCAAAATGATTGCCGACAATATTGGGCCCGAAATTCACAAAGACTTCGTTCCAAACCGGCACGTAGAAGCGCTTGTCCGCCGTGAGCGGCACCTCGGTCCTCAGCATGTAGCGGACGCGCTGTTCATCCCGCCATCCAGCGTGGCTGCCATCTTTTTTGAGCTCCTCGATCCAACGTTGCTCGAGCCGGAGCCGGTGGCTCCATTTCAGACCGGCCGCATCCTGCTTGTAGAGGAGTTGCTCCCAAATCCGGCTTTCGTCAAACCGGTGCGCCACGGGCAGTTCGCCATAGGGTTGGGTCCGTACGAATCCGTACCCGAGGCTGGCGCTCAGGTTCTTTGAAACCTGGTAGTTGATCCCGGGACGGACCAACAGTTGCTGCCAGTCCCTTCCCCAGTCCGAGAGGCGGTTCTGCACCTCCAAATGGATCCCGAGAGGGCCGCTGGAGAAAGGATGGTCACCGATGTAGTTCAGCCAGAGGTTGTGGTTATCAGCCGTGGCAGCGTCGAGCCTTCCAACTGCAGGGAGCAGAACGCAGAAACTGAGGGCGACGGCACCAACGCGGGAACGCTTCACGGGGTTATCATGACGGTCGCTCAGCCAGTGTCGAACTTCGATTCCACGGCGCACTGCGTTCTCGGACAAGCTAAGCTTCGCCTTCGAAAACGGTCACCAATAGGCTCGTAGCCCTGCTTATGAAATCAACTCCCCTCCTTCTCGCTGTCTCTCTTTCCTTCCACGGCTTCGGCCTTTCGGCCGATGGCCCTCTGACAGCCGCGGATTTGATCAAGGACGTCACCGTTGCGGAGGGCTTTGAGGCGACGATTTTCGCAACGCCCGACCAAGCCAATTACCCGGTCTTCTCGGCGGCCGCACCCGACGGCACGCTCTTTGTCTCCTCCGACCGCAACGGTTCCCTGGGCCGACTCCCCAACATGGGCAGGGTCCTGCGTCTGCGTGACACCAAGGGCACGGGACGCGCCGACGAGGTGAAGGAGTTTGTCGCAAACGTCGATTCCCCCCGCGGACTGGTCTGGGACAAAGACCGGCTCTACCTGGTGCATCCGCCGCACTTGAGCGTCTACATTGACAAGGACGGCGACGGGGTGGCCGACGAGGAAAAGGTGCTGGTCAAAAACCTTGCATTCACCTTCAAGGACCGCCCCGCCGACCACACCACCAACGGTCTCTCCATCGGCGTTGACGGGTGGCTTTACATCGCCTGCGGCGACTTCGGTTTCATGGAGGCCGAAGGCACCGACGGACGCAAACTGCAGCTTCGCGGCGGCGGCGTCATCCGGGTGCGTCCCGACGGCACCGGCCTCGAACTCTACAGCTACGGCACCCGCAACATTCTGGAGGCCGCCATCAGCCCACTGCTCGACGGATTCACCAGGGACAACACCAACGACGGCGACGGCTGGGACATCCGCCTCCACCACATCAGCGGCCTCGAGGACCACGGATACCCCAAGCTTTTCAAGTTTTTTGCGGACGAACATGTGAAACCACTCGCCGATTACGGGGGTGGTTCGGGCTGTGGGGCCGTTTGGATCGACGAACCCGGTTTCCCCGCGGAATGGAACAACCTTCCCTACACCAACGACTGGGGGCCCGGCCCCCTGTTCCGTCATTCGGTGCGCGCAAAAGGCGCCACATTCGAGGAGCTTGAAAGGCCCGTTTCCCTGGTCAAGGTTCCAAAGTCCACCGACGCGGACGTGGACGCCATGAGCCACGTCTATGTCAACAGTTGGCGCAACGGCGGGTTTTCCTTCAGCTCGCCTGAGATCGGCTTCATCGCACGGGTGAGCCCAAAAGGCTATTCCCCCGAACCACTTCCGGATTTCGCCATCGCCCCCCAACAGGAACTGCTCCGACTCCTCGAGGGCAACAGCCACCGCCGCCGGCTCGAAGCCCAGCGCGAGCTGCTGCGACGCGGCCTGCAACCCGCTGGGGTCTCCGCGCTTGAGGCGTTGAGCGCCGATCGATCCAAACCCCTCGCCACCCGGGTGGCCTCCCTGTTTGCGCTCAAGCAGGGACGCGGCGCAGACTCGCACCCCTTCCTGCTCAAACTCTGCGAGGATCCCTCGGTTGCCGCCTGGGCAATCCGGGCGCTCGCCGATCGCTGGGACCAACTGGAAAAAGCGCCGGCCGAGCCGATCGTACGCCACGGACTCCAGAGCACCGACGCGAGAACACGCCGGGAAGCCGCCACCGCTATTGCGCGGCTCGGTAGGGCCGCGGACGCCGACGCGTTGGTTCCCCTCATGGCGGACTCCGATCCCGTGGTAGCCCACACCGCAGTGCAGGGATTGATGCGGCTGAGGGCCACGGCCGCAGCTCTTGCGGTCCTCGACAGGGAGGGCGGTCCACTGGTCGGGGAATCCCGCGTTGCGGCGCTGCGCTCCGGTGCCATCCGCGTGCTTCAGTCTGTTCACGAACCCGTTGTGGTTGAGGCGCTTGTTTCCCGCCTTGAGAAGGAGGGCGACACGGGGCGCCGACTGGATTTGTGCCGCGCCCTCAGCCGACTCTACTACGTCGAGGGCGAATGGAAGGGCGATTCGTGGGGCACCCGTCCCGACACCCGCGGGCCCTACTACCAACCGGAAAAGTGGGCGCAGTCTGATCGCATCGGGGAAGTGCTGCTGGCCGCGCTCAACAAGGCGGGCGCGGAGGAGGCCGCGCGCCTCAGTTCCGAGTTCGCCCGCCACCGGATCAAGCCGGGGGATGCCATCGGAAAGCTCATTCAACTGGCCGGAGCAAACCCTGAGGTCATCCCCACGCTTGCCCGCCAGCTCGCTCAGGAGGAAACCATTCCGGCGCAAGCGGTGCCCCTCCTGCTCCGGACCCTCCGCGACTCCCAGCAGAGCACTTTCAACCGCTCCATGGCCGCCATCGCACTGGCAAAGGCGGACGCCGCTGAGGCGTTCCTATCGCTGTTTGAAATCCTGCCCGCCATACCCGGAGGCGGGAACGGCTCGGATCTAGACAAGGCGAGAAACGCCTTCTACAACGCGCCCCGCCTCGAAAACTATCATCAGCACTTTGAGGAACTGGCGGCGAAAACTCAGGATCCTTTGGCCAAGGATGCAGATCTGGTGTTGCTGAAACTCGCCAAGCGCACTGCGGGCGCCCCCGAGTCGCGCCTCATGTCCCTTAAGGCACTCGAAGACGGCTGGAAATCCAGCCCCAAACGCCGGATTCAGATCATCAACGCCATGAAGCAGGGGAAATCCACCATTGCCGCTCTGGAACTCCCTTTGATTCATGCACTTCAAGATGCCGATTCCTCCGTAAAGAGTGCTGCCGAGGGTCTGGTCAAACAACTCAAACTCAACCCCGATAAGATTTTGGACGCCGCCAAACCGTCTGGTCCGTTGATCGGCAGTCTCAAGGGCGAAGACGTGTTGACGGAGGTGGCCAAACTCAAAGGCGACCGCCTCCGTGGCGAAGCGTTGTTTGCCCAGCAGGGCTGCATCAACTGCCACACCGTGTCCCAGGGCCAACCGCTGAAAGGGCCCTACCTCGGCAACATCGCACAAACCTACAAGCGCGCCGAATTGGCGGAGGCAATCCTTCACCCGAGCAAAACCATCGCGCAGGGGTTCGCCACCAATGTCTTCACCCTCAAGGACGGCTCGGCCCAAATGGGTTTCGTCGTCAAGGAAGGTTCGGAAAACATCCAGATCCGGAACATTGCCGGCCAGGAACTCACGCTTCCGACCACCTCAATCGCCTCCCGTGCCACTGACAACCGTTCCATGATGCCGGAGGGATTGCTGGGAAATTTGTCCGTCAAAGACTTTGCGGGTCTCCTCGATTTTCTCGAGCACCTCGCGAAGGAAGGCAAATAGGCGCAGGCAGGTTCAACCTGAAAATTTGTGGCGCGCCTGCCTCAAGCAAGATCCAAGGGGAGCTCCAACAATTGACCGTTGGCGGGGTTTCCCGACCTGCACTTGCCAACCATAGGCGGGCTGGAACGGCGACTCATACCAACTCTCAATGATAAACGGAGTGTTTCTGCCCCGAAGGGGGAGGCCACTCGCAGCCCATGGCAACGCCGTGGGTTTGATCCGTTATCAAACATGAAGCCCTGGCGCCCCATGAGGAAGCCACGCTTTCGGATGGACCGGGCAGGTGAGTGTGCCCTTTCAGGGCGTATTCTTTTTTGGGGACGGTTTTCCCATGGCGTTGCCATGGGCTGAAAGAGAAATGCCCCTTGCGGGGCGTCAGA
>JBILKV010000119.1:0-13044 GCA_044376515.1 Chthoniobacteraceae bacterium
GTTGCTATTCGTTTCTACGGGATTGAAACTGGGAGCTCGCGACCACCTCAAGGACCGCCCCCGCAAGAGTCGCATCGCCATCCTGCATCTGTTTGCTCATTCGCTCCAGAAGGAGTTTGTCAGTGGGCAGCACGGAGCGTCCGAGGGCGTATCCCAGCAGTTTCCGGCTGAAGACCGCTTCGAAGTCGGCACTGCGCTCCCTCAGGAAATCCTGCAGTCCCTTGAGCCCGGTAAACGTGCGTTCCCTGAGTCTGGCCGATTCATCCACCGCGCTCCCGGATTCGTCTCGGGCGCGCAGCCTCCCGATCGGGTCAAACCGCTCCAGGGCGAATCCGAGGGGATCGATTTTGTCGTGACAGACCGCGCAGGCCCGGTCCGCCCGATGGTGCTCCAACCGTTCCCTGAGCGAGCGGGCATTCTTGGCGTTTTCGTCCAGTTTGGGGACGTCGTTGGGAGGAGGAGGAGTGGGCGTCCCCAGAATCGAACGTAGCACCCAGTTGCCCCGCAGCACAGGACTGGTCCTGTGGGGATAGGAGGTCCGGGTGAGCAGCGCGCCCATTCCAAGAAGCCCGCCGCGTGAGTAATTCCCGACCTTCACAAGCCGGAACCCTTCGCCCTCCACGTCGGGAATACCGTAGTGTTTGGCGAGGCGTTCGTTAATGAAGGTGTAATCTGCAAAAATCATTTCCTTCACCGGTTGGTTTTCCCGGACAAGGTGGGCAAGGAAGGCCACCACCTCCCCGTGCATGTCACGGCTGAGCTCCGGCGTGAACTCCGGGAACTTCTGTACGTCGATCTTTGTGTAGGAATCAAACCCCTGAAACTGGAACCACTGCCCCGCAAACTCTCTGGCCAAGGCAACCGCCCTGGGCTCCCGCAGCATCCGGAGCGTCTCGCTTTTGAGGACGGGAGGACTTGGCAGCGACCCATCCCGCGCACGGGCCAAGAGAGCTTCGTCGGGAATTGAGGACCAAAGAAAAAAGCTCAGCCGCGATGCGAGTTCGTAAGGCGTGATCTTTTTGATGCCGGGTTCGCCACCCTGCTCCAGCTTAAACAGGAACGCCGGTGCAACCAGGGCGCGGACAATGACTTCGCGCGCCGCGGATTCCCTGTCCAACTCACCGCTGATTCCCTTCTCGTAGATCGCACCCAGTTGGCCCTTTTCCTCGACGGTAAGAGGCCTGCGCCACGCCCGCTCAGCGAAGGCTTCAAGGTGAGATTTCACTTTTGCATCCCACTCGGGATGCAGATTTTTTGGGACGGTTCTCGACGCCACAAAACTCCAGTCTTCCTTCATTTTCTTCAGTTTCCGCTCCTCCGCGGGAGAGAGCAGGGAACGCAGCTGCAGGTCGTTCAGGTAATAGACGCCCGAGCCGCCCTTCTCTCCGCGGTGACGGTTGGCTGCCACTTGGGCGAGCCGCTCCTCAAAATCCTTTGCAAAGGCTTCCTTCATCCTTCCAAAGTCGCTCCCGACCTCCTTGTGCTTGGCCGTCTGACGCTTCCAAACGGTGATGACCCCCGGCAGGATCTTTGACGGATCGCGTGGCTGCTGGGCGGTCGCCATCCACTGGGCCGAAGCGAACTCGATCTCTGGGTTTTTCATGTCCAGCCTTCCCTTCGCGCGGAAAAACTGGGCGTCTGCGGGAACCGGGAGGGTGAGCACCGTCGGCGCTACCAGCACAAGCGCCTTGGCGTCGACCTCGCGATTCTGCGGGTGCTTGCCAAGACGCTCGAGAAACTTGTCCGCATCTGCTATGCCGTGCTCCAACTCCGTCGTGCGGGCCACCTTTGTGGGGTCCGTTCTTGCCGCCTCCCATTCCCTGAGGTCCGCCTGTTTTTGGCTGATAATCCAGTCGACATAGGGTTGCTTTTTGCCGTTGCGCTGGAGCTCAAACGAATCGACGAGCACTACGTCGCCCAGGTTGCCGTCGCCAAGGTCGCCGACCACCAAATGCACCCGCCGCTGCCCCTCTATTCTGGCATCGAAGGGGTAAGTCTTGAGTTCGTCGGCATCTTGCTGGGCTCGGAGGACCGACCATTTGGGGGGCAGGAACCAAGAGCGGTTGTCCTCGGCGATGCGCGCGATCCGTTCGCTCACCTCGTCGGGTACTGCGTTCGGGTTTTCAGCCGAGGGGCCCGGAAGGTCGAGCCAGGGCAGGCGGGTCAGATCCAGGAAACGCGATGCGGTTCCGGTGTTCTGGAGAAGATTCCACCAGTTTTCAAGGAAGGGCAGCGCGAGGTTCTGCTCTTTCGCGAGCGATTCGAGCGAAACGGCTCCGGTTTGTTCGCGGTGTTTCCACCTCCAGCAGGCGGTCATGTAGTCGGCCTGACGGAGGTCCTCCCCGTCCTTGGGCAGGTACGGGCCCGAGGCCCTTTGGTACCAGAAAAAGAGGTCTGACTCCGCGTCGGACTTCACCTGGGCCGGGCCGCGCACGCCGAGGTATTGGGCGCGAAACTGGATGCCGGTTCCTGGCAGCACGGTGGCGTGCTCGGAGAGCTTTCGGGCGGCTGCAAAGTATTTGTCCAGGTGCTGCGGGCTGACGAAAAGCGCCTCGCCGATGTTTGAAAAGCCCTCGCCCCCGCCGCCGTCAGGCGAGAACTCCTTGGAAAGCCCCAGATCGAGTCCTGTCAAATCGCGGATGGCATAGTCGTATTCCGCGTTGGTGAGTCGCCGCAGCGCGACTTTTCCGGGATCGCCCGCGTTGGCCTCCGCGATCGCGTTGAGTGAGGTGTCCAGCCACTGGAGCAGGGCGGCGCGTTCTCCGGCGCTCAGCGCTTTGGCGTCCTCCGGGGGCATTTCACCGCTGGAGACGGCCCTCTGCACCTTTGTCCACAGCTCATACTCCCTAGCGACGTCGGGATCCGTGGCAATCCGCTCCAGATTGACTCCCCCCTTGTGTCTTTTCGCGTCGTGGCAGTTGAGGCACTTTGCCTGCAGGTGGGTGGAGACGCCTTTCCAGTGCGAATCCTCTGCCGCACGGGCGGCAGCGCATGCCGCGAGGCTCGCGACCATACCAAAGAGTCGCGAACGCCAATCTGGGCGGTGGATGCGGGGAGGGGATTCCTGGAGCATAAGCGTCGGCAGAGTGTGGAGCATCGCGGTTCGGACATGCTAGCTTAGTTGGGCGCCGGCACCCAGTTCCCAGAAGCAAACGATCCAACAGGATGGACTCGAACGGGACCTGATGCGCTCGATTGGAGATTGATGGAGACTGGGTTCGCAGTCAGACACGTTCATCGACACCCGCCAAGTCCACACCGCTCACAACCCCCTGCCACGTGTACCACGCCACATGAACCGTGCGGAAGTGACGAGGGTGTTCGATGAGACTGGTGCGCCTTGGAATCTGGGCGTCCAGATCGCGGCTGGAGGCGAGGGGAGTGTTTTTCTCCTGCGGGACCGTCCTGACCGTTGTATCAAACTTTACCACCAGCGTCCGATTCCACCCGAACGTGTAGCGAAGCTGCGTGCGTTGCGTGCGATTGCCCCTGCGGTGACTGGATCCGCTGCCGTCCCGCTTGGTTTTGTTTCGGAGACGGCGGGGGCCACCGCTTGGAGCGGGGTGCTTCTGCCTCACGTCGAGGGACACGATGTCTATGAGCTGTACAACCCGCAGGGCCGGCAAGCGCATTTCCGGCAGGCCACTTTTGAGTTTGTCGTCGCCGCGGCCCTCAACCTTGCCCGTGCCTTTGAGGCGCTCCATGCACAAGAGGTCGTGGTGGGTGACATCAGCGAACAAAACATCCGGGTGCGCCCAGATGCCACGGTCACCCTGATCGATTGCGACGGGTTTCAGATCAGTGACGGCAGTCGCGTGTTTACCTCGAACGTCGGCACGCCAATCTGGACCCCGCCCGAACTCCAAAGCCGGGACCTGCGCGGCGTCTTGCGGACGCGAAATCACGACCTGTTTGGGTTGGCCCAGCTGGTCTTTCTGCTGCTCATGGGCGGGCGCTACCCCTTTGCGGGTTGCCCGGTCTCCGGAGACGCCCTTTCACCCGAGGAGGCGGTTGCAATGTTTGCCTTCGCCTTCGATCCCGCCCCGGCTCCCGCACTGCTCAAACCGCCCCCGGGCGCGCCACGTCTGGATGCCATGCCCCCGCGCTTTACGGAACTTTTTTTGCGTGCTTTCCGGAGAGGCTCTGAAGCGCCTGAGTCGCGTCCAACGGCGGCCGAGTGGTCTGATGCGCTCGAAAAGCTGCGCTCCGAAATGGGCCGTTGCTCCCGCTGGGAAGCGCACGTGCACTGGAGGCACGCATCGCAATGTCCCTGGTGCGTCGTCCTTGAGCGCAGCGGGGTCGATCTTTTTCCGGGACCAGCTCTTTCCCCTAAAAAAGGCTCGGTGCATGAGAGGCCTCCCGGGCTTCAGGAAATGGCACGGCGGCTCGCAAGGCTGCAACTTGAGCCCATCCCTCTCGCGGCCCCTACGAAGATCTCGCTCCAACAGGGGGTGTTGGACTCAGGTGTCCTTGAACTCGATTGGTGGGGTGCCCTCTCCAAAAGAATGGGTCCCTTGGGAAGGATTTTGAGCGGCAACCGACAGCGCGCACTCCTCAAGGAATTGGAAACACTCAGGCACGAGATTCTTGGTTTCACTCAAAAAGCGGCAAGTCTTTACCTTGGCTACGCGGCTGCTCTCAGAGAGTTGCAGACACGCGCACTACACCTCGCCGAGGCCTTAAGAACCGCCGCCTCATGGGAGCACAGGGCACTGGAGCGCTATATATTTCAACACCGAACCTTGGCCCTGAGGCGCTATCTCGAGAGCTTTCTCCTCAGACGTTACGAAATTCAGGCCCTTTCGCAGGGGAGAAAGGCCGCTCTTCTTTCGCAGAATATTGTCACAGCGGCAGATGTGACTCCGGAGGCGGTCCGGGCGGTGCCGGGGTTTCCAGAACCTCTGGTAGAGCGACTGGTGCGCTGGCGGCGGGAGTGCGAACGCGGGTTCCGTTATACGGAACCGCGCTGGATTCCGGAGGGGGTGCGGGCGGAGGCTGCCGGGGATGCACTGCGAGGTGCCTCAATCCTGCTGCAGCAGGGACTTGCCTGCGAGGCTCTCTGGATCCGAAGCAGGGACGCGTACGCCCGCGATCAGGCAGTGCTCCAGTCCCAATACAGAGAGGCGATCCAGCGAGGCGCACTCGTTGGGGCGGAACTGGAGGGATTGAAGTAACTTCGCCTGTCGCAGGCAGTGGAACATCCGCTGGGTTTTGGCGGCAGGCCAATCCCTCCGCGAAAAAAAGGCCTGTCCCCGGCCCCTCCTTCCCGGGCCCACCAAAAATGGCCTCTTCATTGAGCTGATCGCGCACGGCTTCGCTTAGCGTGGTCCCTGCCTGTGACGTCTTCATGGGCAAAGCGGTATCAGACGGAGCACAAAAAACCGGACTCATGCGAGAGGCGGCGTCAGCTCTTCATTTGGAGCCGGAGCACAAGCCGAGAAAAAAATACCACCCCCAACCGCCTTGAAGGGTGAACGGGGTTTTCCAATTTTTCTGAAAATGGTCACCCGCGACCTCTGCGGCTCAAGGTGAAACTCGTCGGGTCTCTGGCGCCCCGGCGCCAAAAAAAACCACCTCGTTCCGCATTTTTCCAAGACCTTTTTCCCTCCAACTCCGTAGCGAGGGGTGGGGAGGCGCTGCGACCTTGCTCGCCGGTCAGAGGGGGCACTGTGTGGGCACTGTGTGGGCACCTGCGCCAAGCCTGAACCGGATCTCTTGACCGCGGGGATCCAGCTCCATCCCGATCTCTGCCGCTCAAACCTACGTCTTAAAAAACTGCCGCAAACGAGTTTCCTCAACCCTTCACCATTTCAAGCTTATGACCGCCAGCACCGTGGCTGAGGCTCCCTGCGGGGCGCCGCAATCCAAGCCGACTCCCCCACCTCAAACCGAAGGCGCGTCGGGAAGCTTTCCCGATTCTGCCCGTGTATGCTGGTTTGAAAGCCTCTCATTGGCCGACCTTCCCGTGGTGGGAGGAAAAAACGCTTCCCTTGGCGAGTTGACCCGTTCCGCCGCCACACTGGGAATCCACGTGCCCCCCGGTTTTGCCCTGCCCACGGGGGCCTTCCGCTGGTTCCTTTCTGAAACCGGTCTGGGGCAGGAGGTTGAGAAGCGGCTCGCCTCCCTGCGCCCGGGGAGTTTGGAAAGCCTTCAAAGCACGGGGGCTGAGGTGCGCCGAGCCATTCTCAGCCGCCCCCTGCCGCAGCCGCTCGTCGGTGAAATCGCCTCGGCCTATCTGGCCCTGTGCAGGAGAGTTGCCGATGCCCAAAAGGAGGCCTCCCACGGAGCGGCGGATCCCGCACATCCCGCGAGGGCCGATGTTCCGGCGCTAGTGCCCGTCGCGGTGCGTAGCAGCGCCACCGCGGAAGACCTGCCGGAGGCGAGCTTCGCGGGGGCGCAGGAGAGTTTCCTCAACGTGGTTGGGCCCGAGGCGGTGGTGGCGGCCTGTCACCAGTGTTTTGCCTCCCTCTACACCGATCGCGCCATCAGCTACCGGGCGGAGCACGGCTTTGCGGAGGGTGCGGTGCAGCTCTCTGTGGGGGTCCAGCAGATGGTCGACCCCTCCGGAGGCGGGTCTGGCGTGCTCTTCACACTGGATACCGAGACCGGCTCCCCGAACGTGGTACTCATCAACGCGGTCCGAGGCCTGGGCGAAGCCCTCGTGCAGGGAAGGGTCAACCCGGATGAATACCTGATCTTCAAACAGGGGCTCCATTCCGCCCCGTGCCCTATTCTGCGCCGGGTTGGCGGGACGTCCCCAGGGGGCGGCTTCACGCTCGGGGAGCGCGGGAGGCTGGTCCTCGAGGACGAAACCATCCTGGAACTGGCGCGGTGGGGCTGCGCGATTGAGGAGCACTACGGCCGGTTGCACGGCCGGGCAACCCCCATGGATGTGGAGTGGGTCTGGGCGGGGCCCGGGTACCCGCCCGCCATCGTCCAGGCAAGGCCCGAGACGGTGCATGCCGCCCGCACTCAGGCCTGCTGGGAACGGATGGTGCTGACGGGGCGGGGCAGGGAGTTGGTGCGCGGCAACAGCATCGGCACAAGGATCGCCCGTGGCGCGGTGCGGATCCTGCGCCACCCCTCCCAGCTCGCGCAGTTCCGCAGGGGGGACATCCTCGTGGCGGAGCGGACCGATCCGGACTGGGAGCCGGTGATGCGACTGGCCGCCGGAATCGTCACCGAGCGCGGGGGACGAACCTGTCACGCGGCGATCGTGGCGCGCGAACTCGGGGTTCCGGCCATCGTGGGCGCGCTGAAGGCCACCAGACAGCTCGCGGAGGGACAGGAGGTGACCCTCAGCTGCGCCGCCGGCGAAACGGGGGTTGTCTATGAAGGGCGGCTGGATTTCCGCACCGAAAGTATCCCGCTGGGGGAGGCCAAGCCCACACGCACCCAACTGCAGGTCAACATCGCCGATCCCGAACAGGCCTTCCGCCTTGCGCGGTTGCCGGCCTCTGGCGTGGGGTTGATCCGCGAGGAATTCCTGCTGGCGGGCGAAATTGGGATTCACCCGATGGCATTGCTGCGCTTCAGCACCCTGCCGACCCCGCTCCGGAAGCAAATCGACGCGCTTACCCCCGGGTTTTCCGATAAGACGGATTTCTTTGTCAGCCGGCTTGCGGAGGGGGTCGGGCGCATCGCCGCAGCGTTTTTTCCGCGACCCGTCCTGCTGCGTTTCAGCGATCTCAAGTCCAACGAGTACGCCCGCCTGGTGGGGGGGACGCTCTTTGAGCCGGCGGAGGAAAATCCGATGCTGGGGTTCCGCGGTGCTAGTCGGTATTGCCACCCGGAGACGCGGGAGGCCTTTGCCCTCGAGTGCGCCTCGGTTGTGCAGGTACGTGAGCGGATGGGGTTGCGCAACCTGCGGGTGATGGTCCCCTTTTGCAGGACCCCCGGGGAGGGGGCCGCGGTACTAACGGAGATGGAACGTAACGGCCTGCGGCGGGGTGTCGACGGGCTGCAGGTTTGGATGATGTGTGAAGTGCCTAGCAACATTCTTCTGGCAAGTGAGTTCTGTGAAATGTTCGACGGTTTTTCAATCGGCTCCAACGACCTCACCCAACTGGTGCTCGGGGTGGACAGAGATTCGGAGCGACTCGCCCCGCTCTTTGACGAACGCAATGCCGCAGTAAAAGCGATGATCGCGGACTTTATCGCTGCGGCCCATGCAAGGGGCAGGCCCGTCGGCATCTGCGGTCAGGCCCCGAGTGACTACCCCGAGTTTGCCGGGTTTCTCGTCGGCCTTGGAATCGACAGCATCTCGCTGGACGCCGACGCCCTGATCGGTGTGCGGGAGGTGGTCTTCCGTGCGGAAAATCCCGGGGACGGACGGTTTTGAGAGGACCGCGGTGCGTGCGTGAAATGCCCATCTCCGTTGGGTGGGCAGACGTCGGCCAGCGGAGCAGGTCCCCCGCCGTGTGCCCTGTCGAAACAACTTTTCCAAAGGGCGGGCCCCGCCGCTTCCTCCGGTTTTTTCCAAAGCGCGAATGGGCAGCAAAGCAGGGGAGGGCCTTACGGGAGGCCGCGGAGGGTGCGCGGAAGGGTTGCAAAAAGCGGGGCTGCGGGGTTCGTGCGCGGTTGGGCCGAATCGCGCGCCAAGGGAAACGCTGCGGAAGCAGCGATTGTGTTGCGGCAGCTTAAAAGCATCCGCATGGGAGATTCCCGATTTGAGCGTGGGGCGCAGCAACGGGTTGCACGCATGGCGCGAGTCCGGCCCCAAGGAGCCTCGGAAACTCACCAGACTGGACTGGCCCCTTTTTTTTGAGAGGCGACCGTCCGATGCGACCGATCGCCATGGAGGAGAAATATCGAGAAACGTTTTTAGAGGAGAAGATATCGAAAATTCCAACAAGGTTGGGCTAGCGTGTTGCCATGAAGAAGAGCCCCCCGAAGCGCCCCGCGTCCTCCGCCGTGGAGGATTACCTGGAGCGTATTCTGGAGCTCATCAACACCAAGGGTTATGCCCGTGTTGTCGACATCGCCGGGAGCCTCTCCATTTCCCAGGCCTCCGTCACCAACATGGTTCAGAAGTTGGACGCCGATGGACTCCTGAAATACGAAAAATACCGTGGCTTGGTCCTGACCACCGCCGGGGAGGAACTCGCGCGCAACATCACCCACCGGCACCAGTTGCTGACCGATTTTCTGCAGCTTCTGGGTTTGGACCCGCAGACGATCCACCACGACGTCGAGGGGATGGAGCACCATGTCAGTCCGGCCACGGTTCACGCCATCGAAAGCCTCACCGCACAACTCAAACGCCAACCGGCTCTCTTACAGCGCGTCCGCGTCGGGGCCGTCCCAGTCCGCGCCGGCCGGACTTAGGCCGAACCGCCCCATGAAACCTGCACTTTCCTCGCTCGCCGTCTGCGTCCTCTCGCTTGCTTTAGCCTCCTGTTCGACCGGTCACTCCTCACGCGAACTGGCAGCAGCCCGCGCCACGATGGAGCAGTCCATTCCGCTCGAACCGCTCGGGGATTACTTCATCGGACGGCGCGTTTACAAGGTGGACTACAAGATGTGGGGGTATGTGCGCCGTCCGCGCCAATCTTGGGGTGAGGCGCGTCTGGTCATGTTCAACGAGGACAAGGTCCTTGCGCCGGACCGCTCCCTCAACGCCATCGGTTCGGACAACGGCTCCGAGTACAAACTCAGGGGCAGGTTTTCCGGCGACCGCGTCTACGAGCCGGCCAGCAATTCGACCTACCCCGAGTTCGTACTCGCGGGCGCGGAGCGGGTTTCGGGGGTTCCCGGGCCCATTTTCAAGGACCGGAGCGCCCTGAAGCCCCAGAAGCGCTACTACCCTGATCCGTACTGAACCGGCAACGGAGGGGTGTCTTTTTTTGGACAACTGTATCTAAATGTGCCTGCTTTGGAGGCAGAGAAAACAGGCAGTTTTCTTGTTTCCAACAGGTTATGTGGATTGGCAAGAAGGTTGCTAGACCGGGAGGAGTGCTTCTCGAATCTTACCAACCAGCAAATCTCTTCGATGAACTCGTCGATTCGGACGGACGGATGCGCCCCTACTACGGGCCTGTGGCCGAACGTCTCTTCGGGATGGGGCCATCGGATCTGGAACAGAAACTCAAAAGCCTCGAACTGCTCTTTCTGAAACAGGGGGTGACTTTCACGGTCTATGGGGACGAGCGCGGCACCGAGAGGGTGTTCCCCTTTGATCCCGTTCCCCGGCTCATTCCGGGCGCGGAATGGGATCTGGTGGAGGCAGGCCTGATCCAGCGCATTACGGCGCTGAACCTCTTCCTGTACGACATCTACCACGAACAGAAAATTCTGAAGGACAAGGTGATCCCGTCCGAGGTCATCCACGGGGCAGCCCATTTTCGGCCGGAGTTTGTGGGGGTCAATGTGCCGCGGGACATCTACATCCACATCTGCGGCACCGACCTGATCCGGGACAGGGATGGCAGGTATTTGGTGCTCGAGGACAACGGGCGGTGTCCTTCAGGGGTATCCTACGTGCTGGAAAACCGGGCGGCCATGAAGCGGGTGTTTCCCCAACTCTTCGGAAGCACCGGTGTGCGTCCTGTGGACTCGTACCCGGCCGACCTGCTGTCGATGCTCCGCCACATCGCGCCGCGGCAGACGGCCCGTCCGAACTGCGTGCTACTGACCCCCGGAGTGCACAACAGCGCCTACTTCGAACATTCTTTTCTCGCGCGCCAGATGGGGATCGAAATTGTCGAGGGGCGTGATTTGGTCGCGCAGGATGGGTTCGTCTACATGCGCACCACCCGGGGGTTACAGCAGGTGGATGTGATTTACCGGCGCATCGACGACGATTTTATTGATCCGCAGGTGTTCCGGAAAGACTCCATGCTTGGGGTGCCAGGACTGGTCGACGCCGTGCGGCGCGGAAATGTGGCGCTCGCCAACGCCATCGGCACAGGGGTAGCAGACGACAAGGTCACCTACGCCTACGTTCCGGAAATGATTCGCTACTATCTGGACCAGGATCCCATCCTGCATCAGGTGCCCACATATCTAGCGTGGCGCGACGAGGACAGAAAGTATGTGCTGGAGCACCTGCCGGAGTTGGTAGTCAAGGCGGCTAACGAAAGCGGCGGGTACGGCATGCTCATCGGCCCGCGCGCCGGCAAGGAGGAGATCGAAGAGTTCCGCAGGCGAATTGAGGAGAACCCACGCAACTACATCGCGCAACCGGTGGTGTACTTCTCCCAGCATCCGACGCTGGTGGACGGCGCCTTGGAGGGACGCCACGTGGATTTGCGGCCCTTCATTCTGTGCGGGGAGTCGATCAAGGTGCTTCCCGGGGGGCTTACACGGGTCGCGCTCCAGCGCGGATCGCTCGTCGTAAATTCCTCCCAAGGTGGTGGAAGCAAAGATACCTGGGTCCTCGCGCAGTAATTTTCCAACCCCGTTTTTGCTATGCTTTCACGTGTCGCAGATCATATGTACTGGATGTCCCGTTACACCGAGCGGGCCGAGAACCTCGCCCGCCTCATGCAGGTGAGCGTGGAGCTTCTCCTTGATGGAACCTCTGCCGGCAATGCCCGCGCCTCCGGTTCGGACACCTACTGGCTGCCGGTTCTCTCGGCCACCGCCATGGAGGGCACCTTCCAGTTGCTATACCCCTCGCCGAAATCGGGGGACGTTTCCCACTTCCTCACCTTGGACGAGAAAAACCCAGACTCCATCCTCTCCTGCCTCCGCGAGGCGCGCGAGAACGCGAGGACGGTCCGGGACCAGATCACCGATGAAATGTGGGCCGAACTTAACCACATCTATCTGTTGGTCAGCTCTCCCGCAGGGGCGGATTTATTGGAGAACTCCCCGCAGACTTTTTTCGAAAAGATCATCGAGTCGGCGCTGCGGTTCGAAGGGATCACCTCTGCAACCCTGGCGCGGGACGAAGGGTGGCACTTTTTACAGCTCGGTCGTTTTCTGGAGCGAGCCGATAAAACCAGCCGCTTCCTCGACATCAAAACCCAGACGGCGGCCCCGGTTGAAAGCGCTCTGGAAAGCCTGCAGTGGGGGACGATCCTTCGTGCCTGTTCCGCGCAGACATCCTACCGGCGGACACACGGCACAGAGTTTAGCCTCGAGCGTGTGTTGGAGATGCTTCTGTTTTCCACCGATTTTCCGCGCTCGGTGAGGTTCTGCGTCCGCGCGGCAGACGAAATGCTCCACTACATCTCCGGGACCCCAACGGGCAGGTATTCCAACAAGTGTGAGAAGCATGCCGGTTCACTGCTGGCTCGGCTTAATTTCTCGGGCACCTCCGACGTGCTCAAGCGCGGGCTGCACGAGTACATCGACGACCTTCAGGTCGCCCTCAATGAAACGGGACAGGCGATCTTTGAGACCTACGTGTTTCTGCCCCAGGACGCCAGCCAACCGCAGGTGTTCCTCACGCCCTGGGATCCGGCGGGCTACCACCTCCAAAAGCAGCAGGAACAACAGCAGCAACAATCCGCGCACTGGGGCGGGACAACTGCACCGGACTGGATGCGACACTTGGATTCCGGTCTCGGCGGCGCGTTGACTTCCGCCCCGAAGTCATGAACCTGCGGATCTCCCACCACACGGAGTACCGTTACGCTTCCGCAGTCAACAGCAACTCCAACGAGTTGCGCCTGACCCCTGTAGAGAGTCTCTGGCAGCATGTTTCCTTTTCCCTCCTCCGCGTGGTGCCCTCCACGCGCTTGAGGCGCTATCAGGATTTTTACGGCAACACGGTTAACCATTTCGAAATTGAGGAGCCACATCGGCGCCTCCTCATCGAGGCCTCCAGCGCCGTCAAAACCCACGACCGTTACGCCGAAGGGGAACCGTTTGGAGTCCCGTTGGAAGCCCTTTCCGCTCCCGAGGAAAGGGAGAGACTCCAACCGTTTCTCCAGTCGGGTGGCGTCGTCCAGATCACACCCGAAATCTGGCGTGCGGCGGTGGATGAACGCGCCGCCTGTTCCGATGTTTTCGGTTTGGCCAAGGCGCTCATGGGATACGTCTTTCGGACCTGCCGCTACGTGGCCGGCGCGACGGACGTCACTACGAGCACCGAAC
>JBILKV010000299.1:0-4306 GCA_044376515.1 Chthoniobacteraceae bacterium
ACCTCATTTCTCTGAGGGCCGCGGCAAAAAACATAGGCGCTCGAAGCGTCACGGCGTCCTCGACATTCGTGCGCCGCTTCGGGAACCTCACGGAGTGGAAAAGCGCTCGCCCCTTGTCAGGAACTTTGCCATCGCCGGCTTCGTGTTCGGGGAGTTGTACATGTTTTTTGCGGTCGCCTCCCCCAGACTCAAGGGCGTTGAAATCCCTTCGGACGCGCTGGCCGCCCGCCTACTGGCCTCGAGTCTCCTCTTCGGTCCCTTCGGTCTGGCGATGGGCACCGGCATGGGGCTGCTCGCCGACGGACTGCGCCGCCTGGTCGTCGGAGCGCGCGAAAAGAAAAAAAAGGATCGAATTGTCTAAAGTTCTGAACCCTTTTATGTCTCCTTTCCGTTCCTCGCCCCTCACCGTGCCTATGCGGCTGGAGCCGGATCGTTAACAACCATGAAAACATCTATTCTCTTCCCTCTCGCCGCAACCGCCCTCTTGGTCGGATGCGAACCCCAGAAGCCTGCGGCAGCTCCGGAAAGCGCCCCCGCATCCGCACCGGCCGCCGCCCCCGAGGCGCCCGCAGCCCCAGCTCCGGCTCCGGCTCCGGCTCCGGCTCCGGCTCCGGCTCCGGCCCCGGCCCCGGCCCCGGCCCCGGCTCCAGCCCCGGCTCCAGCCCCGGCTCCGGCTCCGGCTCCGGCTCCGGCCGACAAGTAGTAAAACTTCCGATGTTTGACCGAAGCCCTCCAGTCCCGCTGGAGGGCTTCTTCTTTGTCTGGATCTGTACGTTTCCAGAAAACTTCCTGCCACCCACCCCCCTCCCCTCGAATGAAACTTCCCGCCTTCCTGTCGCTCTGCTCATCCCTCGGATTCGCCACGCTCTCTTTCTCCGGGATGCCCATCCATGCCGCACCCGAGGCGTTTGAAATCACGGCCAAGACCACCCACCTGCTCCCTCGCGGCAAGGAGGCCGACGGCAACATTGGCGACTTTCTTCTCCGCAACGACCGGATCGAGGCCGTCATCAGCGCCAACCTCCCCCTGCGGCGGGCCAACATGTCCACCTTCTACGGGGCGGACGGCGTGACTCCGGGCTGTCTTTACGACCTGACGCTCCGCGGCTCCAACAACGACCAAATCACGGTATTCACACCGGCACAGCAACAGGGCGCCGTCTCCTGGGTGCGCTTGCTGCCAGGCAAAGAAGAGAGCGCGGTAGAATGTGTGGTTACCGCCGAATCCGGCGGAGGCATCGCGCGCCGCCATGTCTATTCCCTCCGCGACGGTTGGCAGGGAATCAAGGTCACCACCACGCTCAAAAACGAAACCGGCACGCCGCTCAAGACCGCCTTCCAAGACCGCTGGACCAACTTCAACAAGACGGGGGTCGCCCCCGGTGGAATTCTCTGGGCCGATTCTGTGGACCCGGCCGACCATTGTGGCTACGCGGTGGGACCGCTCGAGGATCCGAGTGGCGCCCTCAAGCGCGCTCCGGGCGAGCTCCAACCAGGGGAAATTGTGACCTACACCCGCTTCCTCGGGGTGGGAACCTCCCCAGCCGCCGCCGTGGGCGCGGTCTGCCAGCAGCAAGGCGCATCGGCAAAGCTGGAGGGCTCCATCCAAGATGCGGAGGGACGGCCTGTCACTACGGGTGCGGTGTACCTGCGCCCGCTCTTCGCCGTGCTTGCACCGACGCCGACCGGAGGGAAACCCGGCTCCAACAACCCCGACAGCAACGGACGTCTTGCCGGAATCGCCTATCCGGACAAAACCGGCCGGTTCGAGTGCCACCTGCCTCCGGGCCGGTACAAGGTGACCACCACGGCCCCCGGACGGGCTGACATCGTCACGGAAATAGAAGCCCCCGCCAATGCAACCGCCCGATCCGACATCAAGCTCGGGCCCGCCGGCTCCGTTCTCGTGGATGTCCGCGACGAGGGAGGTTTTTCGCTGCCGTGCAAGGCACAGTTCCTCGCGCAGGCGGGAACCGATCCCGTCAATCTGGGACCGGACCAGCGCGCCCACGGCTGCCGCGACCAGTACCACTCGGAGAGGGGTCAGTTCGAGGTCGCCCTGCCCCCTGGACGCTACAAAATCATCATCACCAGAGGGATAGAATACAGTCATTTGGAGCAAACCGTCGAAATCGCGGCGGGCAAGCCGGTACTGGTGCAAGGCGTGCTCAAGCGACTGGTGGACACCAAGGGCTGGGTCAGCGCCGACTACCACAACCACACCACCCAAAGCGGTGACAACGTCTGCGGCATCGCCGACCGCCTCATCAACCTTGCGGCCGAACATATTGAATTTGCCCCGACCACCGAGCACAACCGCATCTTCGACTGGCGCCCGGAAATCAAGCGCCTCGGTCTCGAGCCGTTCCTGCAAACCGTGGTCGGCCTTGAGAACACGGGCAAGGGAGAGCACTTCAACTCCTTTCCCTTTGCCCCGGTCCCCTTCAGCCAGGATGGGGGCGCCCCAGTGTGGAGCCAAGACCCCCGCATCACTGCATTGACCCTGCGCGAATGGCAGAAAATCGAACCCGACCGCTGGGTCCAAATCAACCATCCCAACCTCCACTCCAGCTTCTTCGAGGACCGGGGAACGGGCTCCTTGGAAGGCGGTTTCGCCGGCCTGATCCGCATGATTGACGGTTACGAAACGCAAAACGGCTCGGGTTCGCGAATCCTGGACGGCGTTCCCTTCCACATCGGGCGCGGGCCCCAGGGGGGAGAGACGGTGGTCTGGGACCGCGAGTTCCTCTGGCTTCAGATGCTCAATCAGGGAAGACGGACCGCCGCCGTGGCGGTGATGGACGCCCATGCCGTCTTTGGCAACGGGTGCGGCGGATGGCGCATGTACATGCCCTCCGCTTCCGATGAACCCTCCAAGATCGACTGGCGCGAAAATGCCCGTGCGGCAAAGGCGGGGTGCTCCTACCTCACCACCGGGCCTTTCCTCCAGGTGACCACCCAGAAGGGCGACCGCCCGGGGGCCACGGTCCGGGCCGAGGGCGGTTCCGTCACGCTGAGGGTGGCCGTCCAGTGCACCGATTGGATCGACATCGACCGCGTCCAGGTCTTGGTCAACGGACGGGCTCCGGCTGCACTCAACTTCACCAAGGCCACCCACCCTGCGTTATTTCAGAAGGGGGTCCTCAAGTTTGAGCGGGACATCCCGGTTTCCCTCACGGAGGACGCCCATCTCATCGTGGTGGCCTGCAGCGAGCACTCCGACCTCCAAACCGGGTACGGCTCCAGCAGCCAGTCCTCGAACCGCCCCCTTGCCTACCACAACCCCATCTTTGTGGATGTCGACGGCAACGGCTTCCAGCCAAACGGCGACCTGCTGGGCTTCCCTCAGTCAGGAAAAAAGGTAACCCTCGAGGAGGCCAAGCAGTTCCTCGCGCAACCTAAGCGCCCTTAAGCAAGGTTGCAGCGCCCGGGATCCAGTGCTAGCGGTCTGTAGATGAGCGCGCACGCTGTCCTCTACGACGGGGGGTGTTCCTTCTGTACCTTCCAAATGAAGATGCTGCGGTGGATGGATTGGAGCGATCGCTTCGAGCCCATCCCCGCCGCGGATCCGCGGGTGCACCAACTCGCCCCCAAGCTGACCGAAGATGACCTGAACGAGGCCATCCACTGCGTCACCCCGGCCGGCAGGATTTACCGCGGCGCGCGCGCCATTCGCTTCATCGCGATGCGGTTGCCCGTGGCGGTTCCTCTGGCGCTGTTTCTGTGGTTGCCCGGGGTGATCCTCGTGGCCGAACGGGTCTACGCCGTCATCAGCCGCAACCGGCAGGTGATCAGCAGGATTTTCGGTTGCGCCGAGGCCTGTGCAATCGTTCCAAGCAGGAGGCCGCGGGAGGCCTCCCCGTCTGATTTGCAATAAATCTTGTCCGTCGTTTCGGGCCGGAATCCTGCTTATGTTTGTCGGAAGGAGAACCCCTTCCCCGAACAACCCTATGTCTGATTTCAGCCTTCCCTCCAAACTTGCTGCCGGCGCGCTTCTTCTGGGCTGCGTCGTGTCCCCGCTCCAAGCCGCCCCCCGCCCATTACGGCTTGCCTATATCGATGTCGAGGGAGCGGAACGCTCCAAAAAAGGGCTGCTGAACGATTTGATGCGAGATCTGGGCAGGGATGCGCTGTTTTTTGATTATTTCGGCACTCTGGCCGACCTCACTCCAGAGCTGGCCGCGCTCTACGACTCCGCGGTGGTGTCGGGTGACGCGAGCCCTCCTGGCGTTCTCTCCACCTTCAAGGAGCGCGGCCTCCTGCTTCCGGTGACCGATGCCACAACACCCGCGCTGGTGCGTGAGGC
>JBILKV010000300.1:0-4304 GCA_044376515.1 Chthoniobacteraceae bacterium
GTAAGGGGCACGCTTGAGGATCGTGTCGAACATCTCTTCGGCACGCCGGTTGGAAGAGAAGGTCTTGACTCCGAAAAGGCGGCGTTTTTCGCCGTTCATATAACGCTTCCCGATTCCGAACATCGCGTCGAGGGCGTTGGTGAATTGCTTGCTCTCGGGATTCTTGACCAGCAACTGGTCGTACATTTCAAAGGCATCTTCAAACTTGCCGTCACGCTCGAGGAGTTCGCCAAGCTTGAGCCTCGCCTCGGCGGTCTGTTGGGAGAGGGGAAACTTGCTCAGCAGCCCGCGCAGGGCGGTGCGGGCTTCGGAACGTTTGTTTTTTTTGATGAATTCGTCTGCGCGGCTAAGTTGCAGATCAGCCGTGTTCGCCACGTCGTTGTTGCTCAACACCATGCCGAACAAACCGCTTCCCTCGGATTTCCAGCCCTCGCTGGGTTTGTAAACCAGGTCCGCATGCAAATTGCCCCCAGAAATCAGGCACAGGAGAGAGGCAAGCACCACCCCGGTGACGTGCCCACCTCTCTTTATGGGGAGGCGATGGTCCGTAGCGGGTTGAAGATGCTTCCCCTGCGTCTGCTGGAAGGCGGGAATAAAGGGGTGGGTGGGAGGGTGCATCAAGTTGTAAGCTAGTTTAGGCTGGATCAGGCGTCAAGGGAGGCCCCTGCATTGGTGCACACGCACGCATCCGCTGGAGCAGCCAGTTTACGGCCGCTGGGAGGTCTTCCGCGATGTGGGTCGCCAGCGGGGCGGCCTTTGTTTCCTCGGAACGGCCATGCCCGGTTCGGACCAGAATCCCGCCGGCCAGTGCGGCGTTCCTCCCGCAGGAAAGGTCAATGGCCTTGTCTCCGATAATCCAGGAGCGCTCCAGCGACAGATTCCAGTCCCTCGCGGCCTCCAGCAGCATCCCCGGTTCAGGCTTGCGTCGGAACGAACCGGAGTCGGGGCCGTCCGGACTCATGTAAGTTGCGTCCAGAGTCTCCGCTCCGAGCAGTTCCAGCAAACGGGCGTGCACACTTTCGTAGGCGGGTTGGCTGATGACTCCCCTGGCGATGCCGCTTTGGTTGGTGACCAGGATGGTTTGAAAGCCCGCCCCCCGCAGCGCCAGCAGCGCTGCACGCACCCCCTCAAAAACCCGCACCAAGGCTGGGTCCGCGCAGTAGCAGACCTCCTCCATCAGAGTCCCGTCCCGATCCAGAAAAACGGCCGGTCTTTGCAGGTGCTTTCCCATGGCTCAGAGGGGAAAACTCGCCAGAAGTTCCCTGCGGGAAACAATCGCGGTGCCCAGTTTGCCGACCACAATGCCCGCGGCGTGATTGCTGATTTCGGCCGCCTCCACCGGACTGGCCCCGCCGGCCAAGGCGGCGGTAAACACCGCAATGGCCGTGTCCCCGGCCCCCGAGACATCGAAGACCTCCTGAGCCTTGGTCGGCGTGTGGTAGGGTGGGGCGTCTGTTTGGAAAAGCATCATTCCATGTTCGCTGAGGGTGACCAGCACCAGGCGGCACTTGAGCCTCTCCAAAAGGCGGTTTCCGACCTCAAGCAAAGCCTTGTCTTCGAGTGGGGGATCAACGGGTTCGGTCCAAGGGACGCCCGCCGCACGAAACGCCTCGCCCCGGTTGGGGGTGACTCCGGTGATGTTCCTCCACTCCACCGGGTTTGAGGGTTTGGGATCAACCAGCACGGGCACACCCGCCTCGCGCGCCGCTTGGATGATGCCGTCCGCAAGGGACTGGTCGAAAAGCCCCTTGTCGTAGTCCTCCAGAATGACGGCGTCCAGAAGGGGAAGTTGTGCCTCAAGGTGGGAAACCAGCTTTCCTCGGATTTCGGGAGTGAGTGCGTGGCGCTGTTCCCTGTCGACCCGCACCATTTGCTGGGTCCGTGCGACGATGCGTGTTTTGCGGATGGTCTGGTAGAGGGGGTCGTGCAGGACGTCCTGGAGGTCGATGCCCGCCTCAGTGAGCAGGCCGCGGAGTTTATCCGCGTCAGCGCCGTCGCCGACGGGTCCAAGCATCCGCACGTCGTCGACGAGTTCGCGGAGGTTGCGCGCGACGTTTGCGGCACCGCCCGAGTGGTAGCTTTCGCGTACGACTTCTACCACCGGGACGGGAGCCTCAGGAGAGATGCGCGAGACCTTTCCCCAGATGAATTCGTCGAGAATCATTTCCCCGATGACAAGAACGCGGGAACTGGGGGGGAGCAGTTGGTTGACTCGGTAACGGTCCATACGTCAGGGGTTGAGTGCCTCGGTGACTGCCGCAAACAGGAGCGGGACATTGATCTCGTGGTGGCCGATCAGATAGTACCCGGCGCCCCCGAGGGCGGTCGGGCGGCGTTGCACGTTTTCGGAGGGCCGGTAGTGCCGGGTCATGTCGAGGGTGGCGGTGGTGAATTTTTCGACGCGGTTTCCAAGGTTGCGCGCCACGGTCAGGGCTTTGAGGAAGACCTCCGGCATGATGACTGCACTGCCCACGTTGAGGACGACGCCGCCCTCCAATTGTGCGCAGACGGAGGCGAATTTTTGAAAATCGACGTAACTGGTCGCTCCAAGCGCCGCGCCGTCGCAGGAAGGATGTTGGTGGATGATGTCGGTACCGATTGCGATGTGCACTGTCGTTGTCAGCCCCAGCTCCAATCCGGTCGCCAGCAGGGAGAGGGAGCGGTTGGGGAAGTGCTCCATGGCCCGGGCCAGCGAGACGCCTGCCCCTCCACCCGCGGCCGCCCCCCTGCGGAGCGCCTCGTTCATCAGGCGGCCCGTTTCCTCAGCCATTCCGAAACTGCCGTCATTGAGGCCGCGTTGGACGTCCTCGCTGGTTTCGCCTTGGAAGCAGAGCTCGAAGTCGTGGACCGCGGCGGCTCCATGGAAGGCGATGGCGGAAATGAGCCCACGGCGCATGGCATCAATCAAGACCGGGTTGAGCCCGACCTTGATCGGATGAGCCCCCATCATCACCACCACCGGTCTGCCGGCCCGCACCGCTTCGGCGATCGCTCTGGCGACCGTCCGCAGGTCCTCCACGGCGAGAAATGCCGGAAGACTCTCTAGGAACGCTTTCAGGCTGGCGCCCGCGGCGTGGGGTTTGGCGAAGCTCTCCACAGCCACTTTGTTGGCGCGATCCGCCACTGGGAAGGTGCGTATTTTGGAAAAATCAAGTGGTGGAAAGCGCATGGCAGCTCAGGTGGGCCGGAAGGGTAGGAGGGGGAGCGGCAGGGATCAAGTGCGACAGGGGCCGGCCGCGACGCCGGGGCATCAGGGAAAAGGAGCTTTCGCGGCGCCGCGCGACCTTACTCTCCGGTTCCACTCTCCGGTTCCACTCTCCGGATCTAGTAGGATTGGAAGGCGAGCCACGCGTTCCAGCCCGAAAAGGCTCCGGCGAGCAGGCAAGCGATGAAGAGGGCGGTCCGGCTGGTGCGCCCGAGATTGAACAGCAGCGCGAGTGCGAGGACGGTCAAAGATCCCATGGCGGCGTAACTTGCCCAGACTGGTTTTCCGTCAAACACCTCCAGAGATTGTACCACAAAACCCGGGAGTGCCGGCCAGGACTTGAGCCAGATCATGCGCTTTTCATCCCAGGGCCCGGGTCTGAACAAAATCCAACTGAAAGGCAGGTAGAACGGCAGGAGCAGGAGCAACACCACCCAAAAGCGACCGGGTCGCTGGGATTCGGTGAGCGGAAGCAGAAAAAGTTGGCTGCGCTTTGGCATGGGCTGAATCCGGAATGGGAAGATGTTCTGAGCCGTATCTAGGGGGTTTTCCGCTCCGAGGAAAGCGGAAGCGCACCTGCCAAGCCGGCGCAGCCAGCGGGTTCAGGCGCGCAGCCAGCGGGCCAGATCACGCGCCGCGTAGGTGATGACGCGGTCGGCGCCTGCGCGGCGGAAGGCCGTCATGATTTCGAGAAGGGTTGCCTTTTCGTCGAGCCAACCGCGAGCCGCGGCAGCTTTGAGCATCGAGTATTCGCCGCTCACATGGTAGGCAAAGGTGGGAACCCCGAAGCGTTCCTTTAACCTGTGGAGGATGTCGAGGTAGGCGAGGCCGGGTTTCACGATCACCATGTCAGCGCCCTCCTCGAGGTCCAGCGCAACTTCCCGCACCGCCTCGCTGCCGTTGGCGGCGTCCATTTGGTAGCCGCGCCTGTCCCCAGCGCTGGGTGCGCTTTCGGCGGCGTCGCGGAAGGGGCCGTAGAAGGCGGAGGCGAACTTGGCAGCGTAGCTGAGGATCGGGGTGTGCTCAAAACCGGCGGCATCCAAACTGGCGCGCATGGCGCCGATGCGCCCGTCCATCATGTCGGAAGGAGCGACAATGT
>JBILKV010000120.1:0-13017 GCA_044376515.1 Chthoniobacteraceae bacterium
TGGAGACACGGCTTTTGGTGGAGGGTTTTGGCGAGGTGTCCGGCTTGCACGCTTCCGTCACCTACGGGCGGAGCGAGACGCGCGACCGTCTGGCGCGGCTGATGCTGCATCCGCTCCTGGAGGACTCTTTTGTTTCGGAAGCAGGCACGGTGTTTACGCGGTCCCTGCGCAGGCTGAAGTGGCGGCTGTCGCCCGAGGAGGGGGATGCTGGCGGGGACCGTTTTTATCTTCTGGATCTGGTTTTCGACGACGGGGAAAGGCCTGATGCCCCAATTTTCTCGGTTGGGGGCGGGGTAAATTGTTACGTCACGGCCGACGCCATTTACCGGACCGCGCCGCTGTTCAAGTTTGATCCGAGGGCGCCGGTGCGGGTTCCGGCGAAGGGTTTGTTTTCGAGTCAGGCGCTGCGGTTGCTGCGCGGAATGGGGCTGAGCCTGCCCGATGAGGTGCTCGAGCGGGTGGTGGAAGTGCAACCGGAGGTGCGGTTGCGTTGCAGCCTCGAACTGCGTTCCGGAGAGGAGCGGCTCTGCGTTCAGGCGACGGCTTCCCTGGGGGCGTACGGGGTCAAGACGTACACTTCGGCGGGCTGGGAGGTTTCGGTCGAGGGCGCGGCGGCCAGAGGCATGATTCTCACCGTCGACGAGCGGACGATGAAAAAGGTGCCGGGCCGTTTGGGGGACCTGCAGCTCCGGGACTACCGGTTCGCGGACGAGTGCTGGGCCCGCCAGATCGGAAAGCGCTTCCCGGAGGAGTTCGCCGCGTGGCTGGAGTTGAATCCACCGGAAATCATTTTGGAGCTGGAGGGGGATTTGGAGAGTCTGCGCAATGCGGTGGTGCGCGGCACCGTCGAACTGGAGGCGAAGGAAACCTCCCCGGACTGGTTTGACCTGCAAGTGGCCCTCTCTGTGAGCGACACCGAGCTGACGCAGGAGGAAATCCAGTTGCTCATGGAGGCGCGCGGGAAATACGTGCGGCTCACGGGCAAGGGCTGGCGCAGGCTGGAGTTCGACATGGAGGAGAGCGATGCCGAACAGCTTTCCGAGATGGGGCTCAATCCGATGGAGTTCAACGGTCCGCCCCAGCGCTACCACGCGCTGCAGCTGGCGACCTCCGCCGCCCAGCGGTTGCTGGAAAAAACGGCGCGCGAGGGGGTGCGCCGGCGCGCCGAGGAACTGCAGATGCGGGTGACCCCCGAGGTGCCCGCCGGAATATCCGCGACGATGCGCACCTACCAGGTCGAGGGGTTTCATTTTTTGGCATACCTGACGACAAACTCCTTCGGCGGAATCCTGGCCGACGACATGGGGTTGGGGAAGACGCTCCAGACTCTGGCGTGGATCGCCTGGCTCCGGGAGCGGCCCGAGTACGACGGCAAGCCGGTGCTGGTGGTCTGTCCGAAGTCGGTCATGCAGAACTGGATCGCCGAGGCGGAACGTTTTCTGCCCAGCCTGCGCACCCTCATCTGGAGGGGCGGCGATCTCAAAACCCTCAGGAAGGCCGTGGCCAGGAAGCACCTGGTGGTGATCAACTATGCGCAGTTGCGTCTTTCCGCCGAGGCGCTCACCGGCTTTGTGTGGCATGCGGTGGTTTTGGACGAGGCGCAGTACATTAAAAACCCCGCCTCCCAGACGGCGGTGGCGGCGTGTGGCCTGCAGGGGCGGCAGCGTCTGGCGCTGAGCGGCACGCCGATCGAGAACCGACTGATGGATCTCTGGAGCATCATGCAGTTTGCCATGCCGGGGTTGCTCGGCCTGCGCAGCCATTTCCAGCGGCACTATGACTCGCGTACCGACACGCTGGCGCGGCGCAGGCTCGCGGCGCGCGTGCGGCCCTTCGTGCTGAGGCGCTCCAAGAGTGAGGTGGCCAAGGATCTGCCCGCCCGCATCGAGGAGGATTTGTTGGTGGAAATGGAGGGCAAGCAGAAGACCCTTTACACTGCCGAACTCAAGCGTGCCCGGCAGGCGCTGATGAAGATCAAAACCGCCAGGGAACTGGACAAGGACCGTTTCAACGTCCTGACCTCCCTGCTGAGGTTGCGCCAGATCTGCTGCCACCCGGGCCTTGTGAGCGAAGAACACGGGTATGCGGACAGCGCGAAGCTCGAGGCGCTGACCGATCTGCTGGAGCCCCTGATGGAGCAGGGCCACAAGGTGTTGGTTTTTTCGCAGTTCGTGGACATGCTGGACCGGGTGGAGCGCGAACTGGATGCGCGCGATTGGACGTCCTTCGTGCTGACGGGTGAGACGGAGAACCGCGGCGAATTGGTCGAGGAATTTCAAGCGCACGAGGGGGCGGCCGTGTTTCTGATCTCGCTGCGGGCGGGAGGCATGGGTCTCAACCTGACGGCTGCCTCTTATGTCGTGTTGTTCGACCCGTGGTGGAATCCGGCGGTGGAAAACCAGGCGATTGACCGGACCCACCGGATCGGCCAGACCCAGAAGGTGATCGCCTACCGGTTGGTGGCCAAAAATTCGATCGAGGAGAAAATCCGCCAGTTGCAGCGGGCCAAAAGCGCGATGGCTGGGGACATTCTGGGCGAGGAGTCGTTTGCCAAGGCCCTGACGCTGGATGACTTCAGGTTTCTGATGGAGGATTGAAGCTACGCGGTTGGCGGGAGTCCGATCGCCAGGTTGCGCCGGGCATCGGTTCGGGGGCCATAGGAGGGGCGGAAGAGGGGCGGAAGAGGGGGGCACGTATTTCTGTTTGCGTTGTGTTTGTTGTGCGACGAACTATAGTTTGCGGGTTGGGCTGGAATGTCCTTCCAAAATTTCCCCCCTGAAACATCTTTAAAGACCTATGCATCCGTTTGTTATCTGGCTGATCGCTTTCGCTATCTGGTGGTTTGCCTCCTCGTTTTTTGAATGGACCCTTCACCGATTTGTCATGCACCGGCCGGTGGGGTCTTTTGATTACCCCTTCAGGGCGCATGCCGTCATTCATCACAACGTCTTCAAGGCGGACCACACCTACCACTTGATCAACCCGGCGGACCGCAAGACGATTCCGATGGCTTGGTGGAATGGTCCGGTTTTGGTGTTGATCGCTGCGATTCCCGTGATGCCCGTGGCGTTTTTCCTCAAGAGCTGGATGGTGTACCTAGGGGCGGTGTCGGCCACGGGGGTCTACTATTGTATCTACGAGTACATCCACTGGTGCATGCACCTGCCCAAGTCGCGCCGGCTCGAACGCTCTTGGCTGTTCCGCCGCCTCAACGGGCATCACCTGCTGCACCACCGCTACATGCACAAGAATTTCAACGTGGTGTTTCCGATAGCGGACTTGTGCATGGGCACGCTGCGTTTGCGCTCGCCCATTCGATTTGCCCAGCCGGTCTGCCCGGCGGTGCCCAACGTTCAGCCACGCGAAATTGTTCCCGAACCGGTCGGGGCCCACTAGACGCCAGGCGCTTGCCTCGCAGGCGCTTGCCTCGCGGTGCCTCGGAGGCTGCACTGCCGCGGGTCCAACCGGAGGTTTTTTTAGACGGAACGCCCGCCTGCCGGGGGCGAACCGGCTCCCAGTCGGAGCCACGTGCTTCTTTTACCGGGAGTCGTCAGTACGGCGGTTTTGTTTTCCCCGGGCCACTTCGGAGGCTTGCAAAAACCGGCTTTTGGGCCATGGATTGCGTCTTATGCGTACCCCCGTTTCCCCGTCCCGCAGGGATTTCCTGAAGCTCGCCTCCCTTTCCTCCGGAGCCTTCTGTTTTCCACACATTCTCCGGGGACAGGCCCCCAAGAAGCTGCAGTTCGGGGGGATCGGGGTGGAGGGAAAGGGCAAGATGGACATCGCCAACACCTCAGCGGGAGCCGAGATCGTGGCCCTGTGTGATGTAGACCGGGTCCGTTTGGAGCGGGCCAGGGCGCTGTATCCCGAGGCGCGCGTGTTCGAGGATTTCCGGGAGATGTTCCATGCGATGGGCGACAAACTGGATGGCGTAACAGTCTCCACCCCCGACCATTCGCACTTTCCGGCCGCGCTTGAAGCCATCCGCCGTGGGAAACACGTCTGTGTGCAGAAGCCGCTGGTGAACCGGGTCTGGGAGGCCGGCCAACTGCTGGCTGCGGCCCGTGAAAAAAAGGTGGTCACCAACATGGGCAACCAAGGGCACCTGCTCGATGGCCTGCGTCAGCTTAAGGAGTACCTTGAGCTGGGTGTGATCGGGAGGGTGAAGGAAATCCATGTGTGGACCAACCGGCCAATCTGGCCGCAGGGCAGCAAGGCGCGTGAGAACATGGTCGCCGCCGAGATGCCCGCCACCCTGAACTGGAACGCGTGGCTCGCGCAGTGTCCCGAGGATTCCTACCGGCCCGGACTGCATCCCTTTGCATGGCGCGCGCACCGGGAGTATGGTTCCGGGGCGATGGGCGACATGGGTTGCCACACCATGGACGGGCCTTTTTTCTCCTGCGATCTGGGGGATCCCTACCGGATCGAGGCGGAGGCGGAGGATCTGACGGAGTCGACCTTTCCGATGGCCTCCCAGATCACGCTTTTTCACAAGACGCCCTTGTTCGGGGAGGTCAAGGTGGTGTGGTACGACGGCTCGCGCAAACCGCAGCGTCCCGCGGAGTTAGACGAGTCGGAGGACTGGGCTAAAGCGAAGGCTGGTGCCCTTTACATCGGCGAGGAGGGAAAGCTGATCTGTGTGGGCGACCACGCCTCCAAGCCGCGTCTGCTCCCCTACGCCAAGCACGAAGAGTGGCTGGCGGCCAAGAAACCGCAGGCGCGTCTGGAGCGTGCGACGGCCAGAAACCCCCAGATCGAACTGATCGAGGCGATCCTTTCCGACCGCCAGTGCGGGTCCAACTTTGAGTATGCCGTGCCCCTCACCCGTTACGGGCTCTTGGGGAACATTGCGGTGCTCAATCCGGGGAAGGTGCTGGAGTGGGATAGGGTTGCGCAGCGCTTCACCAACAGCGAGGAGGCCAACCGCCTTTTAAAACGGAGTGCAGTGCGTAAGGGCTGGGAAGCTTACGCCTAGGGGCGCCGGGCAGGGCGGAAGGCGGCGTGGCAGTTTCAGTCATCGGCCACCTCGGGGCTGCCCCCCGCGGGAGGATTGGTATTTGGGCTGGCGGGACCCTTTCCGGGTTTGAGCGGAGAATCTCCCCGGCACGCGGTTTCCATTGGCGCGGGAGCAAGGCGCTATCGGCCTTCGTTGGCGCGGGTGAGACTTTTTTGGAGTCCGGGTGCGCTTGGGGAGAAGAGGCGCGGGGCGAGCTTGTGAAAAATTTCACAATCTCACTTGATTACCCGGTCGCGAGCGCATTGAATCGGCGTCCGTTTTCTTTTCAGCCGTATAGTGCCCCCGTTTGTTCGCTCAAACTAACGTCCCGAACTTCCACGTCGCATGGCGAATATCTTCCCAAGATGGAGCAACTGGCTCCCTTTAAAAATTGTTTTCTGCCTGCTCGTCCTCGGCGGCGGGGTGAGTGCGGGGGTTTGGTATTACCTCAATCCCGAGTACATGCGGGTCGGGTACCAGCCGGCCCAGCCGGTCCCTTTCTCACACAAGATCCATGCCGGCCAGCTCGGAATGGACTGTCGTTACTGCCATTCTTATGTCGAGACGGCCGCTTACTCGAACATCCCGACGACGCAGGTCTGCATGAACTGCCATTCGCAAATCAAGTCCGACAGCCCCAAGCTCCAGTTGGTCCGCGACTCCTGGCAGACGGGCAAGCCGCTGGAGTGGGTACAGATTCACAAGACCCCCGAGCATGCCTATTTCCATCATTCGGTGCACGTGAACCGCGGGGTGAGCTGCGTGAGTTGTCACGGTAAGGTCAACGAGATGGAGGTGGTGTACCACGCCGAAACCCACTCGATGGCTTGGTGCCTCGATTGCCATCGCAACCCGGAGAACCACCTGCGCCCCGTTTCGGAGGTGACCAACCTCGATTGGGTGCCTCCGACTGGCACCACCCAACAGAAAATTGGAGCTGATCTGGTTGAGAAGCTGCACGTCAATCCCCCGGTCAAGAACTGCGCCGGTTGCCATCGTTAATTCAAATGAGCAAGCGCATTCTTCAGCATCCCGCGGAGTCCACGACCGGAAAGCGTTACTGGCGTTCCCTCGGTCAGCTTCAGGATACCACAGAGTTTCGTTCCTGGATGGAACGGGAGTTTCCGCAGGGGGCTTCCGAGATCCAAGGGGACGACGTGAGTCGGCGCAGTTTTTTGCAGTTGATGGGGGCTTCCGTTGCCCTCGCGGGGCTGAGCCTCTCCGCTTGCCGCCGTCCGTTGAAGAATTTGGTCCCGTTCACCAAGGGGGTGGAGTGGTCCGTTCCCGGGAAGGCGCTCTTTTTCACCTCGGCGATGCCCTCGCGCAGCGGAGCGATGCCGCTCGTGGTGACCACCTTCGACGGGCGTCCCACCAAGATAGAGGGCAACCCGATGCACCCGGTCAACCAGGGGACCACCGACGTCTGGGCGCAGTCCTCCATTCTGGATCTTTACGATCCCCAGCGCTCCAAGGTCTTCCTCCACGGCCGGAAAGAGTCCGAGGCCGCCGCCTTCGACAAGGCGCTTGGTGAGGTGCTCAAGGGGCTTGCGGACGGTGCGGGGCTTGCTTTCCTTACGGACGGTGCCGTCTCTCCGACCCTGGAGCGTCTGCGCGCGGAGATTCTGAAGAAGTATCCCAAGGCGCTCTGGGCTTCTTTTGAGCCCAACGGTCATGAGTTGGAGGACGCCGCCGCCTCGATTGCATTTGGCCCCGGACATGAGGTGGTTCCCCAGCTGCAGAAGGCGGAGATCATTCTGACGGTCGACCGGGATATTCTGGGAGTGGAGGGCGACATCGCTGGAGTCCGTGGATTCGCTGCCGGCCGCAAGGCGGACAAGCCCGGGTCAAAGATGAACCGGTTGTACGTCGTCGAGAATCGCTACACCCTGACCGGCGGGATGTCCGACCATCGGCTGCGTCTTGCCGCGAGCCGTTCGGGTGCCCTTCTGAAGGCGCTCGCCCTGCAGGTGGCAAAGCTTTCCGGCGATTCCGCCCTCGCCAAGGCCGCTTCGGAGTTGAAGGTCGCCGAGACCAAGATCAAGGATCGGTGGGTTGAGGAGTGCGCGGCGGACCTCGTGGCGCACAAGGGTGCCGCCGTTGTTCTGGTGGGTCAGCGGCAACCAGCCGCAGTACAGGCACTTGGATTGGCGGTGAACGCCGCTCTTGGTGCCGTTGGCGCGACGCTGCAAGTCCGGAAGACCGCGGCGACTCCCGCGCTTTCGATTGCGGCGCTATCCGCTGAACTGCGCAAGGGCAAGACGCAGGCCTTATTTATCCTCGGAGGAAATCCCGTTTTCAATGCCCCCGCGGACGTGCACTGGTCGGACGCGCAGGCCGCCGTCAAGACGGTGGTTCACCTGTCGCTGGAGTCCAATGAGACCTCGGCCGCGGCCCAATGGCATGTTCCCGCGGCGCACTACCTGGAGCAGTGGGGCGATGCAGTTGCAGTGGACGGCAGCCACATGGTGGTCCAACCGGTCATCATGCCGTTGTACAACGGGTTGAGTGCCATAGAACTGCTGGCCAAGGTCGCCGGTGTCGAGGCCGATGCCCATTCCCTGGTGCAGAAGACCTTTGTGGATGCGTTCGCCGCCAAGGGCGACCCGACCGAGGCTTGGGCCAAGGCGCTCAAGTCTGGCTACGTCGAGGGCTCCCAAGCGAAGGCCGCTTCCGCGACGCTCCAGTCGGACGCGGTGGTGAAGGCGTGCGCCGACGCGTCTGCGGTCCGGGCGGTGGAGAACAGCTTCGAGCTGGTGTTTATCACCGACTCAAAACTGGACGATGGCAGGTACGCAAACAATGGCTGGCTGCAGGAGTTGCCCGATCCGATTACCAAGCTGACTTGGGATAACGCCGCCTTGATCAGCCCCGCCGCTGCCAAGAAGCTAGGCGTGGAGACGGGAGACGTTGTCAAACTTTCGGTGGGTGAGAAGAGTGTGGAGATCGCTGCGTTAATCCTGCCCGGACACGCGGACGATTCAATTTCCTTGGCAGTGGGTTACGGACGGACCGAGGTGGGCAGCGTCGGGCGCAAGGTGGGCGTGGATGTCTACCCGCTGATGACGGCCGCCGAGAACCGGTTCCGCGTGGGAGCGACCGCCGTCAAGACCGGTCGCCGGCATGCGCTGGCCGTCACCCAGGAGCACGGTGCCCTCGAGGGACGCGGGGCGGACATCACCCGGCAGGCCACCAAGCAGGAGTGGACCGAGAACGCCTCGAATCCGGAGTACTTCCTCAAAATGGGGATTGATGGACACGCGCCCCCGAATTTTTCGTTGTACACGAACCCGCCGTTGGATGATGTCCACGCTTGGGGGATGACGGTGGACTTGAACAGCTGCATCGGCTGTTCCGCCTGCATGACCGCCTGTCAGGCCGAGAACAACATTCCGATTGTTGGCAAGGAACAGGTGATTGGGGGGCGTGAGATGCACTGGATTCGGACCGACCGCTACTTCGCGAGCGAGGGGGGCGACGCGGATGAGCCCGAGATGGTCAGCCAACCGATGATGTGCCAGCACTGCGAGAACGCACCGTGCGAAACGGTGTGTCCGGTGAATGCGACGGTGCACTCCGAGGACGGCATCAACGTGATGGCTTACAACCGTTGCATCGGGACCCGCTATTGCGCGAACAACTGCCCGTTCAAGGTGCGCCGATTCAACTTCTTCGATTACAACCAGCGCTCCATCACCAGCCTCTACAAGTGGAATCTGATCAGTGACAAGGGGATGCCCGAGTCCCTGCAGATGCAGAAAAACCCGAACGTGACCGTCCGCATGCGCGGCGTCATGGAAAAGTGCACCTTCTGTGTGCAGCGGGTCCAGGAGGCCAAGATTGCAGCCAAGGTGCATGCGGGCCAGTCCGAAGGGCAGCCCAGGGTGCCGGCGGATGTGTTCACCTCGGCCTGCGCGCAGGTGTGCCCCACCGACGCGATCGTATTTGGGGATCTGCGCAATCCGGAAAGCAAGGTGTCGAAGCTGAACAAGGATCAGCGGAGCTACCGCCTCTTGGAGTATCTCAACACCCAGAACCGGGTGTCGTACCTCGCGAGGATTCGCAACCCCAATCCCAAGATGCCGGATGCGGCGCGCGCCGGGTCGGCCTCTCGGGACGCCCACGGCCACCACGGCGAGCATTCGCATCCTGCCGCCCCCAAAGCAACCAACGGAGGTAACGCGTAATGTCAAAATCGAGCGTCATTCTCGAAACGCCCCCCGAGCTCAAGCGCGAACCGCTTGTCGCCAACAACCACTCCATCAAGTGGGTCACTGAGAACGTTTCCAACATCGTTCAGGCGCCTACGCCGAAATGGTGGCTGCTTGCCCTCTGCATCACAGGGCCGATCGCCCTGATGGGATTGGCCTGCATTGTCTACCAGATCTCCAACGGAGTCGGTGTCTGGGGTGAAAACCATCCCAACGGCTGGGCGTGGGACATCACCAACTTCGTGTTCTGGATCGGCATTGGTCACGCAGGAACGCTCATTTCGGCCGTGTTGTTTCTGACCCGCCAGAAGTGGCGGACCTCCATCAACCGGGCGGCCGAGGCGATGACGCTCTTCGCAGTGGTCTGCGCGGGGATCTTTCCGGCAATCCACGTCGGGCGGGTATGGTATGCGTGGTTCCTTGCGCCCATCCCCAACACGAACGCGATCTGGCCCAACTTCCGGTCCCCGCTCCTGTGGGACGTGTTCGCGGTATCCACGTACTTCTCCGTCTCGGTCCTGTTCTGGTACGTCGGGCTGATTCCGGATCTTGCGACGCTGCGCGACCGCTCGAAATCCAAGATCGCCCAGCTGCTGTACGGCATCGGGGCGCTCGGTTGGCGCGGTTCCAACCGCCAGTGGCGGCATTACGAGATGGCGTACCTGCTTTTGGCGGGGCTCTCCACGCCGTTGGTGTTGTCGGTGCACTCGATCGTGTCTTTTGACTTCGCGACCTCGATCATGCCGGGCTGGCACACCACCATCTTTCCGCCGTACTTCGTGGCGGGCGCCATCTTCGGCGGTTTCGCCATGGTGCTGACCATCATGCTGCCCGCGGCGCTGATCTTTCCGCAGTTGGGCGACATGATCACGCGTCAGCATGTCGACAAGATGGCCAAGATCCTCCTGCTGACCGGCACGATCGTGGGGTACGCCTACCTGATGGAACTCTTTGTTGCCTGGTACGGTGCAAACAAGTTTGAGGGGTTCACCTTCTTCACCGCGCGTGCGAATGTCGACGGGAAGGGATGGTACCAGTGGTCCTACTGGATCATGATGTTCTGCAACGTCATTTCTCCCCAGATCTTCTGGTTTAAGAAGATGCGGGTGAATTACGTCGTGGTCTTCATCGTTTGCCAGTTTGTGAACGTGGGGATGTGGTTTGAGCGCTTCACGATCATCGTGACGTCTTTGGCGCAGGACTTCCTCCCGAGTTCCTGGGGGCACTATTCGCCTTCAACGACGGAAATCCTCACCTTTATCGGGACCTTCGGGATCTTCCTGTCCCTCTTCCTGCTCTTCATGCGCTTCCTGCCCATGATCGCGATCTCCGAAGTCAAGGGAGTGACGCCGGAGGCGGATCCCCACCACCATCACCCCAAGCACTAGTCCAGCCATGTCGCACCCTCACAAAGTGTACGGATTGGGAGCCGAATTCGAGAGCGCCGGTGCCCTGCTGGCCGCGGCCGAAAAGATCCGCGACCAAGGTTTCTCCCACTGGGACGTCCATTCGCCCTTCCCTATCCACGGCATGGACAAGGCGATGGGTTTGGGCAAGTCCTGGCTGAGCGCGGGCGTGTTCGTGGGCGGTTCGATTGGGATGATCACCGGACTGTGTCTGGTGACGATCCCTTCCTTTGTGCTGTACCCGATGATTGTCCACGGGAAACCGTATGACTGGCGGACCATCCCAGCGTTCTTTCCGATTATTTTCGAATTGACGGTGCTTTTTTCTGCTTTCACCGCGGTGTTCGGGATGTTTGCCCTCAATCAGCTTCCGAGGCTCCATCACCCGGCCTTCAACTGGGATCGGTTCAAGCGGTTTTCAGACGACGGCTTCCTGATGATCATTGAGGCCCGGGATGAAAAATTCTCCGAATCGCGGACCAAGGCGCTGCTCGAACAGATCGGCGGCAAGAACGTCACCCTGATTCAAGACTGATTATGGTGCGCGCTTTCCTCACTCTTTTTGTTGTTGCGGTGATCGGGGTCATTTCCATGGCGGGATTCCGCGGGGAAAAATTCACCCGTACGCCCCTGCAGATCACGCCGGACATGAAGCATCAGCCCAAGGTGATTACCCAGCACGCGAGTCGTTTCTTCCAGGACGGACGTGCCGACCACCCGCCGGTGCATGGGACCATACCGGTCGGGTACAGCCTGCCGGGGCGTTACTATCAGTCTGGGGTCAACAATCTTGACGCTTCTTCCTCCTTTACCAGCCAGCCCACCTACAGGGACACGGGGCTCATGGGGGAGGTGTACGGGGACGGCATTCCTGTGGAGGTGTCGGCCAAACTTCTCGAGCGTGGGCGCGAGCGCTATGAAATTTTCTGCTCGGTTTGTCACGACAAGAGCGGCAGCGGCAATGGCGTCGCCAAGGCGTTCGGGCTTTTGACGGTTGCTTCCTTGATGGACGACCGGATCAAGGCGCAGCCGGACGGCCAGATCTTCACAACGATCACTCACGGAAAAAACACGATGGGCGCCTACGGGTCCAACATAGCGGTGGAAGACCGCTGGGCGATTATTGCCTATCTGAGGGCGTTGCAGAAGAGCGAGACTCTGAAGCTCGATCAGCTTTCGCCCGAACAAAAGGCCCAACTGGAGAAGAAGTAATGAGCCATTCCACGGAATCTTCCATCCTGACCGCGGAGCGGTTCGATGCCGAGCGGGGCAGACGTCTGTCAACCGCGAGCTTTGGAATAGCAGCAGCCGGTTTTCTGGTTAGCGCGATCGGCTTGCTAAACAACCGCGAGCAGTTCGCGTTCTCCTGGCTTTTTGCCTTCTTTGCGGTCTTTGCAATCTGCGTGGGCGGTCTCTTCTGGACCATCCTGCACCATGCGACTGACTCCGAGTGGAGCGTCCTCGTGAGGCGGCAGATGGAAAACATTGCGGGGGTTATCCCTTCGCTGGCGGTCCTTTTCCTGCCATTGCTGGTCCTATGCGCGCCCATCTTGTGGAAATGGTGGGACATCGCTCCGGGGGTGGATCCCCTGCTGGACGCCAAGGCACCCTATTTAAACCACACGTTTTTCACGATTCGTTACGTCGTATTCTTCCTCGGACTTGGAGGGGTCGCTCTGGTCCTGCGGGGAAGGTCGATGGCGCAGGACGAGGACGGTTCGGCGGCGCACACCTTTGCGATGCGGAAAGCTGCGATCGTTGGGTTGCCGGTGTTGGGCGTGGCGTTGACTTTTGCGGCCGTGGACTGGCTGATGGGACTCGACTACCACTGGTTTTCGACCATGTGGGGAGTCTACATCTTCGCGGGCGCGGCAGGGAGTTCGATGGCGCTGTTGGTGTTGGTGGTGACCTGGTTGAAGAACTCGGGCTACCTGAAGGCGGTGAACGAGGAGCATTACCACGCGATGGGCAAGTTCATGTTCGCCTTCACGGTGTTCTGGGCCTACATCGGTTACAGCCAGTACATGCTCATCTGGTATGCGAACATCCCGGAAGAGACGATTTACTTTAAAGTCAGGAACACCGAGGGCTGGAACATCCTGAGCACCCTTCTCGTCCTGGGACGATTCTTCGCCCCGTTCCCGCTCTTGTTGTTCCAGGGCACCAAAAAGAAACAGAAGCTGATCTGCCTCGTTGCAGGTCTGATGATCCTCATGGAGCTCTTGGACATGTACGTCATTGTGCTGCCCTCCCTGCATCAGACCGGCATCAATCCCAGTATTTACGATGTGTCGTCCCTGCTGGCAGTCGGCGGCTTTGCCGCGGGAATGTTTTTCAAGAAGCTGAGCTCCACGTACCTCTTCCCGATCAAAGACCCGCGTCTTTCCGGTTCGGTGAATCTCCA
>JBILKV010000301.1:0-4297 GCA_044376515.1 Chthoniobacteraceae bacterium
TTGCGCCGGAGGGGCGGTTTGCGGCCTGTTCCCGGGGTGACCGGCTGTACTTGTACGATTTGGCGGCTCGGGAGCTCTCTGCGACGCTCGTCGATGCCTCGCTCCCGGCGGGGGCTGCGCACGTCGAGTTGATCCACTCGCTGGATTTCAGCCGGGACGGCCGGTTGCTGGCGTCGGGCGGGTTTCGGGAGGTCAAGATATGGCGCAGGCAATCCGCCGGGATCGTGCGGACACCGGTGGACGCGGCGGGCGGCGCGGTTCGAAGCGCCCTGAGTCCCGACGGGAAAAGGCTGCTGCTTGCGGAGTCCACGGGCAGGGTGCGTTGTGTGGGGGTGGAAAAGGGGCAGGTGTCGCGCGATTTCGAGCTGGTCTCGGCGGGGAGCCTGACGGCGTTCGGGTTTTCGCCGGATGGAATGACTGCCGCGTTCTGCCTGCAGGATGGCAGCGTCAAAGTGCTTTCCGCGGATTCGGGCGAGCTGCGGAAGCAGTTTCAGGCGGTTGCGGGCGCTGGGGCCGTGGCTTGGTCGGGCGATGCGAAGGCGGTGTTTCTGGCGATGCCCAATGCCGTGCAGGTCTGGTCGGTCGAGAGTGGTTTGCAGTTGCGGGAGATCAAGGTCGCGGCCGCGCAGGCGCTGGCGGTTTCCGGCGATGGAAAGTCCCTCGCAGTGGGGTGCGCCGACGGTGCTGTGCGGCTTTTTGAATCGGCCTCCGGCGCGGCCGGGCAGGAGTTGAAGGTTGCGTCGGTCAACCTCGGCAAGATCACCGAGGCCGAGGCGAAGGCGGCCCGCGCGGAGCTGGATGCAGGCTTCCAATCCAGCGTGATCGCCCAGTTGGACGCGCAGGACAAGACGCTGGAAACCCACGAGAAACGCGCCAAGGAGGCGATCGCCGCCGCACAGAAAGCGCTCCCCGACAAGCAAAAGGCGCTTGAGCCCGCTCTCGCCGCAAAGGCCGAAGCGGAAAAGGCGGCGGATGAAGTTGCCGCTGCACTCAAAGCCGAGGAGAAACCCTTGCCCGCGACCGTTGCCAAGCAAAAGGAGGTGCTCACCAAACTCGCGACAGCCGTGACGGCGGCAAACTCTGCGGTGTCCGCAGTGGAATCCGCGAAGAACCACATCACCGACGGCGAACAAAAGCTGGCCCAGGTGGCGGAGGCGAAATCCGCCAACGCAGCAAAGCGAAATGCAGCCGAGGCGGCGCGTAAGGCCTCCCTGGCGGCTCAGGAGACCGAAACCAAACTGGCCACAAGTTTGCGCCAACCCGCTGCCAACCCGGCGCTCCACTTTCGCGCGGTTGCGTTTGCGCGGAGCGGCAAATTCGTTTCGGCGTTGGGTTCGGACGGCGGACAGCGGGTGTGGTCCGTTTCGTCCGGGGTGCAGTTGGAGAACTTCCCGTTCGGTGCGGAGGCGGCTTCGGGGGCTTTGGCGGGGATGGACGGAGACAGGTTCGCGGTGTTCGCCGGCGGCGGTACGGTTTCGACGGTGGGACTTTCCGCGCAGTGGACCCATTGGAAGACGCTTGGCGGCGCGGGCCGCGGGGATTCGCCGCTGGTGGACCGGGTGTGCGCGGTTCGGTTCAGTCCGGATGGCCGGTTGCTCGCGACCGGCGGGGGCGAGGCGTCCCGTTCCGGAGATGTGCATGTGTGGGAGGTGGATTCAGGACGGTTGCAGCAGGGGTGGAGCGAGCGGCATTCGGATACGGTGCTGGCGTTGGACTTTTCGCCGGACGGCAAGTGGCTGGCCTCGGGCGGCGCTGACCGTCTGGCACGGGTGTCGGAGGTGGCGGGTGGGAAGACGGTTTTTACGATGGAGGGGCATACCCACCACGTTTTGGGGGTCGCATTTCGGGCGGATAACCGGTTTCTCGCGACGGCGGGCGGGGACGGGGTGGTCAACGTATGGAGCACCGAGTCGGGAGAGCGTTCCAAAAAGATTCTTGGGTGGAGCAAGGAAGTGACCGCACTGCAGTTCCAAGGGGCGACCAACACGATTGTCACCTCCGCCGCCGACAACCAGATGCGACTGGTCAAGGACGATGGAACCGAGGTGCGTGCCATTGCGAAACTGCCCGATGTGATTCAGGCGGCGGCTTGTGCACCGGGGCGGTCGTGGATTGTAGGAGGCGGCGAAGACAGCGTCCTACGCCTGTGGGACGGGACCAGCGGAACCGAGTTGGCCACCTTCAATGCGCCTTGACGGTGGGAAAAGCCGGCGAAAAAGAAATTGTCATGCCCCAATTGCCAGAGAGCCTGTTGACCAGCGCTTGTGTCCACCCCTAGCCACCCTCGAACAATGAACACAGTTCCCCCCTCTCACCTCATCCGGCCCTGCGCGGGTCCTTTGGACCGGAGAAGTTTCATGCGCGTTGGACTCGCGGGTTTCGCGAGCCTTGGTCTTCCAGAGCTCTTCCGGATGCGGGCCATGGCGGCGGCCCAGCCGGCTCAGGGCTCGACCGGCGAGCGCACCTCAATCATCATGGTTTGGCAGCCGGGAGGCTGCTCCCACGTGGACACCTATGATCCCAAGCCGGACATCGGCAGCGAATACCGCGGGCCCTTCAAGACGATCCCCACCAGTGTTCCCGGGACCCGGATCACCGAACTGTTGCCGCTTCAGGCGCGGATCGCCAACAAGTTCACCATCCTCCGTTCGATGCATCAGACGGCTGCGGGACACCCAGCCGGTTCCATGCAGATGCTCTCAGGCGATCCCGACACCCGGGACAAACCCAAGCCCCGCTACCCTGATTGGATGTCGGTGGCCGCCTACCTGCGCGCACGGGAAGGGGGACGCAACAACCCGTTGCCCAACTACATCGGGGTGAGCGGTCCCACCGAGTACAACGGGCCGGCCTATGTGGGCGCCGCTTACGCGCCGTTCTCGATCGCCGGCGATCCAAGCCGGCCGGATTTCGAGGTGCCCAACATCGGCCTTTCCAACCCTGGTGAAGCGGCGCGCTTGAGTGAGCGGGTGGCGCTGCGCAAGAGTCTTGACACGTTGGAGCGTGGGTTCGACACGCTGGGCGAACTGGGGGCGTTGGACCAGTTTGAGGCGCAGGCAGCTACGCTGCTCACCAACCCGCGCACGCGGGACGCCTTCGACCTCAGCAAGGAGGACGCCGCCACCCGCGATCGTTACGGCCGCAACCGTTGGGGCCAGCAACTGCTTCTGGCGCGGCGTCTGGTCGAGGCCGGGGTGGAGATTGTCACCAGCAGTCTGAACGGCCCCCTGTGCGGGCGCGTCGGCAACTGGGACGACCACGCCGTTAACCACAACATATTTGACGCATTGCGCTTCCGGGCCGGGGTGTACGACCAGGCGGTTTCCGCCCTGATCGAGGACGTCTACGCCCGCGGACTGGACAAACGGGTGCTGGTGGTTGTCACCGGCGAGTTTGGGCGGACTCCGAAGATTGAGTTCAGTCCGAGTACGGGCGGGGGCGACGGCAGCGCGCCCTCTGGCACGACCCAGCCCGGTCGGGACCACTGGCCCCGGGCGTTCAGCAACATCTGGGCTGGCGGGGGCATTCAAACCGGAGCGGTCATCGGGGCCACCGACAAGCGGGGGGAGGACGTTGTGGAGCGGGGCTGCACGGCGGACGACTTTCTCGCCACGATCTATCAGCATCTTGGCATCGACAGCGCCTCTGAGACCATCAACGATCTCAACGGTCGCCCCACCCGCATCGTGCAGAACGGCCGCCCCATTCCCGAGCTCACCCGGAAGGCGTAGGAAACCTTTCAGAGCGGCGGCCCCGTTTGGGGCGAGTCGGAGCCGGCATCAGTCGCGGCGGCTCTCCAAGCAGGAAACTTTTTTGAAGGTGTGCCGCCAATAACGCCCGCCGGCAAAAAGCCGCGGGTTGCATCCGGTTCACACGCCCCCAAAGCGGCGCTGGCGGCGGTGGAACTCACGGACGGCCTCGAAAAGGTCCTCGCGCCCAAAGTCGGGCCAACACTTCTGGGTGACGTACAATTCCGTGTAGCTGAGCTGCCAGAGGAGAAAATTGGAAAGTCGCATTTCGCCCGAGGTGCGGATGAGGAGGTCGGGGTCGGGCCATTCCCGGGTGTAGAGGTGGCGCTGCAGGTCTTCCTGCGTGAAATCCTCCGGCTTCAGTCGGCCCTTGGCCACCTCGAAGCAGACTTGGCGCACGGCGTCCACCAGTTCGGCCCGCCCGCTGTAGTTGATGGCCAGAACGAGGCTCATCCCGGTGTTGACCGAGGTGCGTTCGATGGTCTGCTCGAGGGCGCGCAGTGCCGAGGGCGGGAGTTCCTGCAGGCGGCCGATCGCCCGGAGTCGGA
>JBILKV010000121.1:0-12967 GCA_044376515.1 Chthoniobacteraceae bacterium
GGGGCTGGATTTGGAGGATGTGGAGGTTGTCATCGCTTTGAGGATCGCGGGATTTCGCGTGGCTCAACAACCTCATGTCATCTATCATTTTCAGCCCGAGCATGAATGAGGTGCGGCTGGGCGTGCAAACCGCGTCCGGGCAGTAATCCTTGGCGAATACGACACCTTCGCTGGCGAGTCGGTCGAGGTTCGGCGTGATGGCCACCTTGTCACCGTAGCAGCCGAGACGCGTGGCGGGATCGTCGGCGATGATGATGAAGAGGAACAGGAGGCCTTTCATGTTTCGGATTTTTCGACTGGAGAATGAGGATAGAAGAATGGATTCAGATGATTCTTCGTTCCCTATTCTCCTGTCGAAACTTATCGCCTACAACTATTTGCGTCCAAACTCACGACTTATGGCTAAGGCGATGACGACCTCGCGAATCGCAAAATCCTTCGTTTTTGCATGCTTCACAATGTCCTGCGCTAGGTCTTCATCGGCGAAACCGAACGGCCTGCCGAGCGCATACTCGATGAGGGCTTCGGTGAAGCTGCGGGCGAAGCTTTCCGGTTTGGCGGCGATGATGTCGCGGAGCTGAAAGTAGTCATTGAACTTCGGCCCGTTGTGAAGGGCTCCGCTGGGGTCGATGGGCCAGTCTTTCCGGCCTCCGTTGGCCCTGGTATAGAGCTCGGTGCTGCGCCACTGGCCGATGGGGTTGAAGTTCTCCAGGCCGAATCCAATGGGGTCGATCTTGCGGTGGCATTGCAGGCACTGCGGCTCTTCCTGATGCGCGAGGATGCGTTCTCGCGGGCTCAGGGGTTTGTCGGCGAGTCGGCTGAGTTGCGGGACATTCGGCGGAGCGGGTGGTGGTGGATCGTGCAGGAGTTTGCGCAGCACCCAGGCTCCGCGCTCGACGGGACTGGTGCGTTCGCCGTTGCTGCCCATGGCCATGATGGCGGCCATGCCGAGCAATCCGCCGCGTGGTGAGTTGGCTGGCAGCGATACGGGGCGGAAGGCATCGCCGGTGACGCCTTCGATGCCATAGAGGTTCGCCAGCAGGCCATTGATGACAGCTTCATCGCTCTTGAGTAGCCGCGTTAGGCTGGCGTTGGTATGCAGCAGATGCGCAAAGGTTTCATAGACTTCCTTGCGCACAGCGGACTTCGCGCTGTCGTCGAACTGCGGGAACATCTGCTTGTTGAATTGAAAGAAATCGAGCCGGTCGAGGCCGAGCCATTGATGAACGAAGCCGGCAACGAACTCACGCGATTTAGGGCTGGCGATCATGCGATCCAATTGCGCGTTAAGGATCGCCGGCGAATACAAGTCACCTGCGGAGAGAAGTTCATCATCGGGCGGTGCGCTCCAGAGAAAATAGGCCAGCCGTGTGGCGAGTTCAGCATTGGTGAGTGTGCGTTGCTTGCCGGGCTGCGACGGCTCGGTGAGGTAAATGAATCCCGGTGCGGCAAGCACGATGCTGAGTGATGACTTGATTGCGCTTTCGTGCGTATCTCCGGCCGCACGATGCGAGTCGTAGAACTTCACAAGACGATCAATGAAAGCGCTCTCGGACTTGGTTCCTCTAAACGCTCTCTGGGTGAAGGAATCGATGATTTCGCGGACGGGCTTGGCGCTGAAGATGTCGGCTGTGGTTTCAGAAGGCAGCGGGCCTTCAAGTTCCAGCCAGTCAACCCACATGGATGGCGGCAACCAGTCCTTATGCTCCCTCACATACCGCACCCAGATGCCTACTTCGGCCTCACGCGAGTTCTGGCGTTTTTCGCGGATCGCGAATGGCCGGTCATCGGTGCTCGTGATGGTGACGGGCATCTCGATGACCTGCGGATCGGTTATGGTGCCGGTGACTTGATGGGTGCTGATGATATCAAACGCACCAGGCACCGATGGATGCCCCATTTCGATGAAGCGACGCTCCGGTGGGGTATTGTCGAGCGCGGCGATGCGCACGCGCATTGTGTATCTGCCCGGCGGCCAATTTTTTCCTGGTGTAACCTTTTCCTCATGCCGAAGCCGGAAGACGAACAGATACGAACCTTTGTCCGCCTGTGGCAGTGCAAGGTATCGCTCATGATAGGGATTCGTCTCATCGTATTCGCTCTGTTCTGCGATGGCTGCAAACGCGTCCTTGAACCCAAATGTCGTGGGTGATGGGGCTCCTTTGATCTCTGCCCAATGCCGGTAAAAGGCATTGCGCTTGTCCTCTCTCTCCGTGGTTCTGCGCAGCTCAGCAGCGTGTGCCGCGTTCTCGGTTGCGGCAGCGGCGGCATCCACGGATGCAAACCACTTTCGAGCGGGCTCGGATCGTTTTGCGATGATGTTCATCGCCGACTGAATCTGCGCATTTGCCGCCTTCTCCGTCTCAATATGCAGCTTGAAGTGTTTCGATTCTGCTGCGTGCTGAAGGAAGGCATCATCGAGTGCGCGCTGACCGAGCGCGAGATATTGCTCCACCTGGTCGCCCGACATGAACAACGAAGACCCGACCGTATCAAATGTGCCTGCACCTCCGTCCGCAGGTAAGTCATGCGCATCAATCTCGACCCCGAGCAAATCGCGAATGGTGTTCTGGTATTCACGCCGGTTCAGCCGCCGCACGATGATCTTTCCGCCAGAGTCGCCGAGCACACGCCGCGCAGTTACGAGCGTGTGAGACAGCGCCTCCAGAAGGTCCGTCTTCGCCTTTGCATCGGGCTGCTTTGCATCCTCCGGCGGCATCTCTCCAGAATTGATCTGATTGAGAATCTTCTGCCACCGGTCCCCACGCTCCACCGTGTCGAGTGCAAAGGAGATGTCATCGAGACGCAGCTTGCCCTTCTGCTTCTTCTCATTGTGGCACTCGACGCAGTAGTCTTTGAAAAAGGTGCGCTGCTTCTCATCGAGCTTCGCAGGTGATGCGGCGGCGCCTGCGGTGAGTGTGAGCACTGAAAACGACAGGACTGTCTTGAGAACTAATAGCTTCATCGGCTGTCCTAACGTGGTGGGTTACGCGATGAGCTCCTTTGCCACGCCAGTGCTGTCGCCATGCCGCGCCGCTTTGATTCCGATGCCTTGCAGCAGCGTGAGCCACACGTTGCACAGCGGTGTGTCTTTCGAGAGCACGAGATGCTGGCCGAGCTTGATGCCCGCTCCGCTACCCGCGAGAACAGTGGGACAGTTATTGAGAAAGTGGACCGAGCTGATGTTGCTGCCGAAGGCGAGCACGGCGTTGTCGAAGAGGCTCGTGCCGTCAGCCTCCTTCGTCGCTTTCAGCCTGTCGAGAAATCCGGCGAGCAACGCGCTCTGGGCTTGATCCCGTTTCTGCGAGAACTCCATGCGATCACCCTGGGACCGCTCGTAATGGCTCAAGTCGTGGCCGGTGTAAGGAACTCCGATATCTTTGAGCATCGTGTTAACCGGTTGCCGATAGGTCATCACTCGCGTCGTATCGGTCTGCATCGCAGCAATCATGAGGTCATACATGAGATTGATCTCCGCGCGGCCTTCGGGCCCCGCCTTCGGCTCATGGAGCGAAGTCTTGGGCTTCGGGATGGCCAGCCATTGCTCGTCCTTGCCCAGGCGCGTCTCGATGTCGCGAATGCTCTGAGCGTATTCGTCGAGCTTGTCGGTGTCATCTTTGGACAGGCCCCGCTTTACTCGATTCAGATCCGTGCCCAATGCGTCCAACACGCTCCGCTTCTCCTCGATCATTCGCTGACGCTGTGCAAGTGGTGTGTCCTCTGCGGAGAACAGGCGGTGGAACGCCATGATCGGAGTGTCATAGCCCGCGACCGGCTTGCCCCGCTCATCCCACGCCAGCGAAAGTCCTGGTCCGTGGCCTTGCTCCTTCGCATCCGGCGTACCGAGCTGTAGCGAGGCAAAGCGCGTGTCTTTGCCCAACTGTACCGCCGCCACCTGATCCGCGCTGATGCTGTTGTGAAAACTCTGTCCCGGCTCCGCATAACGATTCGCGCCCGTAAGCCAAAACGTGCTGCCCCAATGCGCTTCGTTCGTGAACTTGTTCGAAGTGCCTTGAACGATGGTGATGTCCTTCTTGTGCCTCGCGAGCGGTGCGAGTCCCTGCGGCAGCTCGTAGTCCGCGCCCGTCTGCTTCACATCAGGGAACCAAGTCTCGCGTGTCACCCCCCAGCCGAAGGCGAGAAAAATCATGCGCTTCGGTGGTGTCACCATCGTCGCAGCCGAGGCGAAGCGACGAAAGCCAAGCGATTCAAGAAGCGGCAGCGCGATGAGCGCGGTGCTGCTGCGGAGGAAGTGGCGGCGGTTGAGTGGTGTGTTCATGGATGAAAAAGCGCTTCCGTTGGGCTTGCAGTGAAAGGGGTTCACTTCGGTGGCGCGGGTTTTGAGGTTTTGGCAATGATTTTATCCAACGCCTTCCGATAATCGGCCGACATCGGTGTGAGCTTCACCTTCACTTGCGGGCGCGAGGCCTTGAATTTTTGCAAATCAGCGTCCGGCACATCCACCATGTAGAGGCTGAGTTCCGTGAGGTGTGGCAGGTTTAGCAAGGGCTTCAAGCCGCCATCAAACGTGATCGGCACAAACGACAGCCGCAGAGTCTTGAGGGTTTTGATTTTCGCCACGCCCGTCATGCACGCATCGTCCACCGTGATGATGTTGTGGGCGAATAGGCTGAGTGATTCGATTTTCGAGTGTGCGGCGAGTTCCTCAACTCGCGCTGGCGTGGCGGCATTCTGTGCCAACTCCACGGACTTCAAGTACGGTGCGCGCAGGGCCGCGATGCAGAAGTCACCCGCGCTGCGGAAATCTTCAAGTGTCGGATGACTCGCCAGCGCTTCATTCGCTTCCGGCGTGGGTTGCGTGAGATGATGCGAGGTGAGACTTCTCAGGCGCTTCATCGCCCCAAACTTCGCGGCACCAGCTCCCGTGATTGGCGTGATGCGGAGCGTGACAGATACCGGATCGAGCGAGACAAGGCGGTCCATGCCTTTATCGGTCAGCCCTTGATCGTTGAAGGAAAACCACTTGGGATGCAGAGCAGCAACGGCGTCCCACTGTACATCGGTTAGAGGTGCCGCCGTGTTGAGGGAAATCGCCGGAAGCCCGTCCTTGGTGAAGATGCGGACTGCGGGAGTTCCCTCGTGATTGCGCTTGGAGCAGACCAGGGATTGGAGTGCTTCAGGGATGGGAGCGGACTGTTCTGCGGCGTGCAATGACGCCCAGCAGAGCAAGCCCAGAACGGCTGGAGTAAGGTGTTGGGGGGGTGTGATCATATTCGCTATTTGGTGCGGAATTCCTTGCTGAGCACGAGCGCTTGGATGAGCGCGCGCGGGGTGTAGTGTTTGTCCTTCGTGCTTAGCAGAATGGCATGAACGAGATCGTCATCGGAGAAGCCACAAGGACGACCGAGACCGAACTCGATGAGGTGCTCGACGAGACCTTTGGCAAAGTCGGCTTCGCGCTTCGCGAGGGCATCTCGCAGTTCGTGGAAGCCGTTGAAGGTGGTGCTGTCGGGCAGCGTTCCCGTTGCGTCGATGGGGAAGAACTCCTGCTTTTGCATCACCTTGTAGAACTTGTAAAACTCGGTGAGCTCCTGCGTCCGCCAACGTCCGGCAGCGTCGAAGTTTTCCAGTGCAAAGCCGATGGGATCGATGCGGCGATGGCATTGCGAGCATTGCGGCTGCTCCTGATGAGCGAGCATGAGTTCGCGTGCGGGCAACAGTTTGCCGGCGAAGCGGCTGAGTTGCGGGACGTTGGCGGGCGCGGGCGGTGGCGGGTCGTTGAGCAGCGTGCGCAGCACCCAGACGCCGCGCTCGACGGGCGAACTGCGTTCTCCATCGGAGCCCATCGCGAGGATGGCGGCCATGCCCAGCAAGCCGCCGCGTGGCAAGCCAGCGGGGACTGGCACACGGCGGAAGACCTCGCCCTCCACGCCGGGGATGTCGTAGTAGTCGGCGAGCAGGTTGTTCACCACCACGAAGTCGCTCTTCAATAGCGAGCCGAGCGGCAGGTCGTTGGCGAGCACTGTGCGGAGTGTCTCATACACCTCGCGCCGTGCCGACGCCTTCACGCTGCCATCGAAGGTGGGATGCAGCCGCCAACTGAACTGGAAAAAATCGAGCCGCACCATGTGCAGCCACTGATGCGTGAAGCCGGAGATGAAACGCATGACTTTCTCATCGCCCAACAGGCGGTCCACCTCGCGAGTGAGCACGGTGGGATCACTGAGCTTGCCATCACGTGCGAGTTGCATGAGCGCGTCGTCGGGCGGGCTGCTCCAGAGGAAATACGAGAGCCGATTCGCGAGTTCGATGTCGCTGAGTTTCGCTTTGCCCGGCTTCTCCGCAGCGTGCTCGGCGATGTAGAGGAAGCTCGGCGAGGCGAGCACGATGGACAGCGGAGTCTTGATCGCTTCGATGAACGACTCACCTGCGGCGATACGGTCCATGTAGTGCATCATGAGCCGGTCCATAAACTCGGGTTTCAATGGGCGTCCCCGGAACGCACGTTGGGCAAAGCGCTCGATGGCTTGTCTTGCCTGCGTCTCGTCTGGGCTTCCTTTGGGATCAATGTCCCCGAGCGCGAGGCCGAGCGAACGCGGCGGCCAGTTGTCCACGAACGGGCCTTCCCATTCAATCCAGTCGATCCACAGTCCCCGCCAAAAGCCCAGCGCTGGCTTCTTGTGGTTTTGAGTGATCTGTTTGTCCCAGAAGAAATTCAGATCCTGCTCGCCATTCGGGCGTCGCTCCCGGATCGCAAAGATGCGCGGCCCAGTGCGGCTGACGGAGAAGGGAATCTCGATGATCTCCGGCTTTTCGATGCTGCCCTTCACCGGTGGACAGGCCAGCAGCTTCATTTCACTGGGCCAGCCTTGATCTCCCATCGTGCCGAACTCCAGAAAACGCGAAGCCTGCGGCGACAGCAGCGGTGTCATGCCGATGTTTGAGGAGTGATGGGCATCGGGCGGATAACCAACTCGGACTCGCAGGACGTAGCGCCCAGGTCCCGCCTTCCCCGGCAGCGTGAGGTCACGCTGGCCCAGCTTCACAAACTCGCCCGTGCGCGTGGCCGGATCATTCATGTAAAGCGATGTCGATGCCTCGCGGTTTTTCGCCACGCGCTCGGCGGTGTTGGCCTCGGTTTCATCGTCGAATGCAGGCCCACGGTTGCCGGCCTTTCGCCACTCGGCGACCTTGCGCAGCGTCTCGAGGGCAGCTTCGTGTTCATTCTGGGCTCGCTTGTTGCTGGCCTCTTCAACCTCGATGCGCAGGGACTGCTTCTCGGGTCGGTCGGTGATGGTCATCGCTTCATCGAGCGCAACTCGTGCGAGCTTGAGGTACTGCTGAAACTGGTCGCTGGAAAAGAACAGCCCTGAGCCAATCGTGTCGAAGGAACCTCCGTCGTCGTCCGCCGGCAGGTCCTTGGGACGCACCTCAACGTCGAGCAAATCCCGGATCGTGTGGACGTATTCGCGCCGATTCAGACGCCGCATGGTGATCGCGCCGCCGGAGTCTGAAAGCGCCTTGCGAGCGGTCACCATCTGGCTGGAGAGGGCCTCGAGAAAAGAGGCCTTTTCCTCGGGCCCGGGCTGCTTTTTGTCCTCGGGAGGCATCTCTCCCGCATTAATGACGCCCAAAATTTTCTGCCATCGCTCGGCAGTAGGGATGTCGGAGATATGGAAGGAAATGTCATCGAGGCGGACCTTGCCCTTCTGCTTATCGGCATCGTGGCACTCCGTGCAGTAGTTCTTGAAAAAGACCCGCTGCGCTTCGGGCATGACAGCCTCCGGAGCGGCCTTGGCGGGGGACGCGCAGAGCAGCGGGAGAAGTGCGAGGTGCGCCTGTACACTCCGAAAAACACGTGTATTTCGCATCTCAAATTCCGCTTAGGCCCGCAGCCCTTCAATCAAGCCTGTGCTGTCCCCGAATGCGCTCTGGGGCAACCCGACACCGTTGAGGAGGGTGAGCCACACGTTGCATAGGGGGGTCTTCGTGTCTGGCATTACGAGGTGCTGCCCGAGTTTGATTCCAGCGCCACCGCCGGTGAGGAGCGTGGGGCAGTTGTCGAGATAGTGCTGGCTGCGCACGTTCGTGCCGAGCACCACGCTGACATGATCGAACAGCCGCGCCCCATCCGGTTCGCTGGCTGCCTTTAACTTGTCGATGAGATGCGCCAGCAGTTCGGACTGCCCGCGGTCACGCGCCTGACTGGCCTCCATCCGCGGGCCCGGCGTGTAGTGGCTGATGTTGTGCCCGGCAAACTTGATACCGAGCCCCTTGATGAGAACGTCCACGGGTTGGCGGTAGGTCACGACGCGTGTGGCATCTGCCTGTAATGCGGCCACAAGCAGGTCGTACATAAGCCGGATCTCCTTGTCGCCATTCATGCCTTGCCGGGGCTCGGGCACGGGTTGCTCCGGTTTGGCCTTGGGCAACTCGAGCCACTGGCCTTCCTTTGAGAGCTGCACCTCAATGTCGCGGATGGATTCCAGGTACTCGCCCAGCTTGTGGTTGTCGTCCCTGCCCAGCTCCCGGCTCAGATCGCGCGCATCCACAAGCACCGTATCGAGCACGCTCTGCTGACGCCTCAACTCCTCGCGCCGCTGGGCGAGCGGCGTTTTTTCATCCGAGAAGAGCTTGTGAAACGCGGCCACCGGATTTTCAAGGCCTGCGACGGGTTTGCCCTGGCGATTCCACGCCAGAGACAACCCCGGCCCGTGGCTCTCACCGGAACCGCTCAAAGCCAGAGAGGTGAATCTCGTCTCCTTTCCGAACTGTTCGGCCGCAACCTGATCTACGGAAATGGAATTACTAAAACTCTTCCCTGGAACGCCAAACTTGTTGGCGCCGGTGAGCCAAAAAGTGCTGCACGCATGCGGGTCGATCGAATGTTTATGGAAGCAGTTCTGAATGAGAGTGAGGTCCTTGTGGTGCCTTTCCAGCGGCTTCAATCCCGCGGGAAGCGCCCACACGGCACCCGTCTGCCGCACATCGGGATACCAGGTTTCCTGGGTGACCCCCCAGCCCATGCCGATAAAGACCATCCGCTTCGGCCGGGGGCCGACGGGCGCGGCGGAAGCAAACCGGCGGAAGCCCAACGATTCGAGGAAGGGCAACGCGATGCAGGCGGTGGTGCTCCGTAGAAAGTGACGCCGGGTGAGGGAGGTTTTCATAAGGGGAAGTCTGGGGTTTTACGGGAGCGCCTTCGCCGCCACTCCGTACATGCGTGTTGGATTAAATGTGGACCGATCCGGGGGAGGGTTCGGATAGGGAGGGCCGAGTCGCACCTCGCCCGGATGCAAAACCACTTTCTTCCAGACCGCGTATTTAAGGATATAGGCAACCCGTTGCGGGGCGCTGTGGGCGGTTCGGTGAAGGGAAATGGTTTCGCCCGTGTTCACAAACTCCTGCGCCAGCCAGGCAGGCACCTCGTTGCGAACGTCCATGAACACAAACAGCTCGCAGGGACGTCGCACCGTGAGGGTCATCTGCATCCACCAGTTGAAGGTGTCGACGGCAAAGGTGCGCACCACGTCCGCGCCTGCGAGGGATTCGGGGACCGACTGCCACGAGTCAATTTCGTCCGCAAAAGACAGCGCGCCTGCGCGCATGCCGCCCGGCACAATCAGATAGGGATTCCTGAGGGAGGGCCACTTCATTGCCCCCTCGTCGTCGGTCGTCATACTGTCACCCACGGCCGTAATCAGGGCGCTCTGCGTAGGGCTCCCGTGCGTGCTTTCCCTTTCATCAGTTCCCGCAGTGGAGCTGCTCACAATGCGGGAGGCACGGCGATGGTTCTTCATGCGGAGCGTCTCGCCGGTCTTGAGCGAGGTAAAGTCGCTGCCGTCAGATTTGCTATAGACATCCACAAGCCCCTGAAAAACAACTACGTCTGTGTGCTCTGCGGACGAGGCATCGACGCCAAAGACCGTGCCCTGGTCCACGATCCGCCCCTGGGGGGTTTCAATGACGAACCCTTTCCCGCGCATTCCCACATCCGCGGTGATTTTACCCACGGCCACGCGCACCAACATCGGGCTGACCAACTCGCATTCCGCCGGCGCTTCGATTTTCAGCGAGACACCGGAGCGGAGTCGGATCTCGAGCGTGCCACTCTCCCATTTGAGGTGGCGCGCCCGCAAAGTATGGCCGGCACTCAACCCGCCCGTGGTGACGCCCGAAACGTTCAGGACGTCGAGCTCCACGCCCCGCTGCGCCCCCGCGAAAGCGGCCAATCCGAGCAACACCAGGGCCGCAGCGGCCGCCAGCGGGCGCCAGCGCAGCCACGGGCTGCCGCCCTCCCTGGAGTCCACGCCGCAATCATCCGGTTCACCTGCCACCAGTGCCCCTGCTGTTTCATTGCCACGGGCCAGCAGCGCGCCGTCGAGCAACAGGTAATCCACATAAACAGCGCACAGCCGGGGATCGGCCAGAAGAAGCGCCTCCAGTTCGCGGTGATCCACCGCCGTGTCTACCCCCTCCACCCTGCGGCGGATAAGCTCAAGCGCGTGCTCTTCCGAGGCATTCACGCGAGACCCTCCCTTGTGAGAATCCGCCGGGTGCACTCGATGAGAAGCAGGCGGATGCGGTGCAGCGTTTTGTACAGAGCCATGGGCGAGCGTCCGTTACGCACGGCAAGTTCGTCAATCCGCACTCCCGGCTGGTAGGCGGCGTCGAGCAAGGAGCGCTGTTCAGGGGCGAGCTTGGCAAGGCATTGCTCCAGGGCGTTGCGCCGAAGATCGAGTGACTGCACCGCCTCCTCCGCCTGCCGCTCAATGAGCGCCTGCACGCTTTCGCCGAACACATGGCGGTCGCGGCCCCGGTCGCGCAGGAATTCGCGGGCCTGCAACCGGGCGACGCCGAAGGCCCAGCGGCGAAAATCTTCGGGCGCGCGCAATTGGCCGAATTTCCTCCAAAGCAATGCCGCGGTGTCCTGCATGACTTCCCGCGCATCCTCCCGTCCCGGGACCAACGCCCTGATGAACCCTCTGAGCGCTTCTTCATGCGCCACAAAGAGCTTCAAAAAAAGGTCCTGCGGTTGATCCGTGGGCAATGCCATACGAGAACTCGCCACAAAACGCGCCTGTTTGCCAAAAAAAGCTTGAGCTCCTGCAGAAACAAACCGGTTTGGCGCCGTAAATTACTCTTCAACAAGGCTATACAGCAGGCAAAAACAGCGGAAGCGCCGCCTAACCAGAGTCCCTACGCCGGCCGCGGCGGCGGCAGCTGACGGGAAATTTCCGCCACCCGGTACCCGACCCCCTACCCTTTCACGCTGCTCCACTCCACGCAGCCCTCCCTGCGCCGGTACAAGCCCGGATGCACCAGCGCCTCGGCGGCGGACGCCTCTGGATAAAACTGCATCGCATTGGTCTCCACCCCTGCAAGGGTCGGCGCGTGCGCCGCGAGCAGCACGTGGGTCACCTGCGCCAGCATTGGATTGGTCAGGTCCTGCACCATGAGCTGCAGCCCGTGTGCGCGCGCCCAGCACAGCCTCAAAAGCGCGCCCGTCTGTGTCTTGCACGTCTTGAGGGCGACACCCGTCCAGCCCAGTTCGCGCCCCAGCCGCACCATGCGCCAGTCGTGGGCGCTCTCGTCCAAAAAGAGCGGCATCCGCTCGGAAACCGACTGCACCGGGATCGGGTGCTCCTCCAGTTCGTAGGGAAACGGCTGTTCCACGTAGCTAAGCCGCGCCCACAGGTCAGGCTGCTCGGCCCGCACCCTGTCTAGTATGCCGTTTACATAGGAGGGTTCGGTCACCGTGCAGTTGAAGTCGGCGGTGAACCATTCCACCCCCGCTGCCAGGCCGATCCGCCCCACGCGCACCAGTCGCTCGTAGTCCCAGGCTGCATCGGTGCCGCGCAGCTTCACCTTCAACGCGACGAGGCCATCGCGCTGGATCCATTCCTCCAGGGTCACCGGATAGCCGTCTTCGAGGGAGGCAGAGCCGGGGTCTCCTGCTTCGAGGGGATCCAGGCCGCCCACCAAGTGCCAGGCCACCAGTTTTTTGAGGGGTGACGCGCGGAAAAAATCCGCCGGATAAAGGCTTGCGAAACTTACATTCGGGGCGTCGGCCGCCGGGGTCAGATAGGCGGAGAGATCCGCGCTGAGGCAGGGCGCCCGGTAGGTGGAATAGGTGGGCACCCCGTTGGCCACGCCGTACGCGTTGTGCAGTGCGATGTCGAAGGCCGAGGCGCAAACCAACGCCGCCAGCAGAGGAACGGCGAGTGTGGGTGAAAGCCGCGCGTTGAGCTCCCCGCGGATCCCGGGCAGTTTTTCCTCGAGAAAATGGTTGCCGATTTCCAGAGCGTGCCCGGTGCGGTCGAACCCGGCGTAGGCGACGCTCAACAGGTCGCACAGTTCGGTGAGTACGTTCAACCGCTCGGCATACGACAGGGCCGAGGGCCACACCCACGTGACGCTCAGGGGCGTTTCCCCCCAGCCTTCCGCCCGCGTGCCGTCGGCGCGCTCCACCTCCAGACAAACCCGCGCGCACACCACACCGGTCACCGTTTCAGCGCCGAACTTCAGGGGGACACGCGTCTGTACGGGCAGGGCGTACCAGCGGGCGGAGCGGATTCTGACATTGGTGGGTTTCATCGGGAAAAGAGGCGCGACCAAATCAGGCGGGCAGCGGTTTGCCCTTGGTCTCAGGCGCCACAAAACTGAGCGCAATTCCGGCGACGTAGATCAAGGTGATCGCCGCCCCCATCTGCGCGTAGCCGCCGAGGTAGTCCACCAAACCGCCGCTCAAAAGCGCGCCTGCAGCCGCCACCAACCGTCCTGCGTTGGAGCAGATGCCCTGGCCCGTGGCGCGGATGCGGGTCGGGAAAAACTCTGGGAAATAAAGCGGAAAAAAGCCGGAGAAGGACGCCGTGGTGAAGGCGGTCAGGCCGACCTTCACAAGGAAGAAACTTCCCCACACCGCCTCGCCCCGGAACAACCAGGCGCAAGCCCCCAACGAGCTGGCGCAAAGCAAGGCGTACCCCACCCGACGGGGCAGCCATCC
>JBILKV010000394.1:0-4248 GCA_044376515.1 Chthoniobacteraceae bacterium
CTGAAGACCTCCACGTAGTAGCGCGTCCCGTCGTCCGCCAGCGAAACGTTGTCGATGATCAGGAACGGGCTGGCCTCCACACCCGTCAGCGCCTTGTCCACCAACCCGTCCTGCTGCTTCCACCAAGTATAACCGCGAACCCCGCCGGTGGTCGAAACCCCAAACGCGGCAGACCAACCCACAGGCACCGCCACAGACTTCGGATTGCTCACGCTCGGCGCCGCGACCCCGCCGGTTGCAAGGTTGGTCGTCGCAAACGACAACACCTGGAAGGTGATGTTCCGGTTCGTCCCTCCGGTACTCACCGTGAGCACGTAGAAGCCCCGCAGACGCACCACATCCTTGAAGTTCAGCGTCGGACTGGTCTGGCCGCTCAACTTCGTCACCGTCCCGATGCCCGTTCGATGGATCCACGAGTAGGTCGCCGGCGCCGAGGTCCGGAGGCCCACACTCAACATTTCATTGGGCGCCACACCCGAAGGCAGCACCACCGTCGCCAGCGAGTCAGACTGCAGATTGGAGATATCCTGCCTCCAACCCCTCAGCAGCAGGCGCGCGTCCCCGAGGGACAGGTTCAGCCGGATGACCGCAGGGAGCGTTCCAGCCGGGTTGCCAGCGAAGTCTCTCAGGCGCAGTTCGTAGAGCCCCTCACTGGCCTCCTTTACCGCCGCAACCGTATGCCGCAGCACCAACCCCGTCACCGCGGGCGAGCTTCCAGAGTCCACCAGAACGTCCGGAACGCCTGCTTCCGGGGCCCCCACCTTGTACCACTCATACGAAAACGGCTTGGTCGCCGCCACCATCGCCGACACCGTCGCGCTCTTGCCCCATGCCACCGCCACGTTCACCGGCTGGGTCATGAACACCGGCGGCCCACTCGAAATCGAGAGCACCGACAACGTTGCGCCGGGACTGACCACGCTCCCAGAAGGCCCCGTCACCACAATGTCGTAGAGCCCCGCAAACGACTCATCCACCATCGGGATGCTGTAGGAGATCGCTGTGGCACCCGCAATCGGGATCCCGTCCTTGCGCCACTGGTAGCTGAAGGGACCCGTCCCCGCCACCGTCGTCCTGAACGTGTAGGACGTCCCCGCCTTCACCGTCCCCCCCGTAATCGGAGTGGTGATCTCCGGCGGATCCTGCACCGTCACCAGCGCCGTGGCACTCGTGACCCGGCCAACGACGTTCCCAACCACCACGTCGTAGGCACCCGCATCGCTCAACTGCACCGGGTTCAACGTCAGGCTCGACGCCGTCTGCCCCGCGATCTCAACCCCGGACTTGCGCCACTGGTAGCTGAAGGGCGCCGTCCCCGCCACCGCAACGCTCAGCGACATCGAGGTCCCCTTCACCGTGGTGAAGCTCGCCGGCTGGCTGGTGATGCTCACCGGCACGTTGAGCCCAACGACCGCCTGCGCACTGTTGACCGTCCCAACCACGTTGCTCACCGCCACCTCGTAGGTGGCCGCATCGCCCGCAGTCGCAGACGCGATCGCGTAGGTGTTCGTGTTCGCCCCGGGAAGGGCGGCCCCGTTCTTGAACCACTGGTAGCTCAGCGGCTCGGTGCCGGTGGCCGTCACACTCAACAACACTGCGGAGCCCGCCGTGATCTGCACCCCCTCGGGTTGCGCGCTGATGCTCACCGGCGTGTTGATGCTCACCCGCGCTCCCTCGCTCGAAACACTCCCCACCACGTTCCCCACCACCACCGCGTAGGTGCCCGCATCCACGGCCTGCGCGTTGGAGAGCACCAGGCTCGTCGCGTTCGCTCCGGGGATCGGCATCCCGTCCTTGCTCCACTGGTAGCTCAGCGGCCCGGTTCCCGTCGCCGCAACCGTCAGGGTCGTCATGCTGGCGGGGTTGAGCGATACGCCGGCCGGCTGTCGGATGATGTTCACCGGCACGTTGAGCGTCACCAACGCCCGCTCCGACACCACGCTGCCCACTACATTGGACACCACCACATCGTAGGCGGCGGCATCCCCCTCGCTCACCGGGCCGATCGAGTAGGACGGGTTGGTCGCGCCGCTGATCGCAGTCCCGTTGCGCCGCCACTGGTAGACAATCGGCGCGGTCCCCTCCACCACAACGCTCAAGCTCGCCGACGCGCCGGGATTGAGCACCACGCCCGCAGGCTGCGTCGTGAAGCTCAGCGGCCGGTTGATCGCTAGCGTCGCGGGCGCACTCGTCACGCTGCCAGCCACGTTGCTCACCACCACGTCGTAGGAGGCTGCGTGGGACGCCTGCGCAGAACCAATGCTGTAGTTGGCGGAGGTGGCACCCGCAATCGGCGCGCCGTTGCGCCGCCACTGGTAGGTGAGCGGCGCAGTGCCCGTCGCACTCACACTGAAGCTGGCCAGACTCCCCGCGCTCAAGCTGAGCGACACCGGGTCCAGTACAACCGCGGGTGGCGTGTTGATCGTCAACGCCACCGCAACGCTCGCCACCGTTCCCACCACATTGGAAACCGCCACGTGGTAATTCCCAGCATCGGCATCCTGTGCGGGACCGATGGGCAGCGACGCGGACGTCGCCCCGGCAAGCGGTTCGCCGTTGCGGAACCACTGGTAGCCCAGCGGCGCAGTGCCGGTGGCCTTCACACTCAGCGTCGTCAAGCCGCCAGGGTTGACCGCCACCGCGGCGGGCTGCGTGGTGATGCTCACCGGCACGTTGAGCGAGAGCGACGCCGCGGCGCTCGTGGCAGAACCCACAACGTTGCTAACCACCACGTCGTAGTTGCCAGTGTGGGCCGCCTGCGCGTTGCCCACAATCAGGCTGGGGCCGGTCTGGCCCGCGAGCGCCACGCCGTTGCGCCTCCACTGGTAGCCCAGAGGCGCGGTGCCGCCTGCCGTAACGTTGAAGACCGCGTCAAAGCCCGGATTCACCACGAGGCTGACAGGCTGCGTGGTCACCGTCACCGGCACGTTGGAACTCAGCAGCGCGGGCGCACTCGTCACGCTCCCCACCACGTTGGTCACCACCACGTCATATGATGCCACCCCCGCCACCTCCAGCGAAGTCACCGTGTAGCTGGCCGCCGTCGCGCCCGCAACAGGCACCCCGTCCCGACGCCACTGGTAGCTCACAGGCGTCGTCCCGCTGATCCCAACACTCAACGTCGCAGAGGCCGTCGGATTCAGCGCCGCTCCCTGCGGCTGCGAGGTGATGCTCAACGGCGTGTTCACCACCACGGTCGCGGCATTGCTCGTCAGCGGGCCGAACACGTTCCCCACCACCACGTCGTACGTTCCGGCGTCACCGGCCTGTGCCGCGCCCACGTTCAACACAGCCCCGGTCGCGCCCTCGATGGGCGCGCCGTTTCTGCGCCACTGGTAGGTGAAGGGTTCGGTGCCGGTGGCGCTCACGCTCAAAACCAGCGGACTGTCCGGGTTGACCGCAACGCTCTGCGGTTGGGAGGTGATTGTCACCGGCACATTCACTCCCAACTGGACGCCGTTGCTCGTGAGGCTGCCGCACGGATTGCTCACCACCACGTCGTAGACGCCGGCGTTGGCCGCCGCCGCCGCACCCAGTGTGTAGGTCGCTCCCGTTGCGCCACTGATCGCCACCCCGTTGCGACGCCACTGGTAGCTCAACGGTGTCGCGCCCGTCGCCGCCACCGTCCACGATACCGACGCCCCGAGGTTCACCGACTGCGCCTCCAAAATGTTCGTAATCACCACCGGAGCCTGCTCGAGCACGTACCCGACCACCCTGGCCGTCGCTCCCCCCGCGTCGGTGTCCTGCCACACCCCGGAGGTCACGCCCACGGCGTTCATCGCGAGATAATTTTCCACTCCGGCGGTGTCGCCGGGTTGGCCCGTCGCCCAACGGGTGTACGCGAAAGGCTCGCCAGTCACCCAGCGCCAACCCCCGTCGGGTTCGGTTGCGCCCTCATCCTGATAACCGCCCAGCCACAGCACCCGCGTCGCATTCGTTCCGAGCTGCACCGCAAGCGCGCTCCACTCGGCTGCTGTCGCCACGGTGGCCAGGTGGCCGCCCTTGAGCTCGGCGTCCGCCTTGGCCTGCGCCCACGTGAAGGTGCCCGCCACGTACTTGTAGAGCGTCTTGGTCACGGTCGGATTCACCGCGAGCGTCGCCGCACTGCTGGTGACGCTGCCCACCGGATTGGTCACCACCACCGTGTAACTGGCCGCATCCGCGACCTGCGCTTCCGTAAATCCAAGCGTCCGTGAAGTCGCTCCCGCAATTGCAACTCCCGCCTTGCGCCACTGATACGTCAGC
>JBILKV010000122.1:0-12890 GCA_044376515.1 Chthoniobacteraceae bacterium
CATCACGTTATGCTCCTCGACTGGATCCTCGCCGGCGGCCTCACCATGGCCACTCTCATCATCATGTCCATCCTCAGCATTGGCGTCGTCCTCGAGCGCCTTTCCTTCTTCAAGAAAATCCGGGCGGCGACTGGGGAGTTGCGCGCCGCCATGGACAAAGCGTTGAGCACGGGAAACCACAAGGCCGCACTGGCCGGTTGCGAAACCAGCGAGTCGCCGCTCGCCGCCATGATTCTCGCAGAAGTCGCCTCCGGCCGGGACGCGGAGAGCGAGGACGCACAGCGCGCGATGACGCTGACGCTCCGCGGCGAAATGGCGCGTCTTAAACAGTACCTGCCCATTCTCGCGACGGTGGCCTCGATTGCCCCGTTTGTCGGACTGTTCGGCACGTGCAAAGGGATCATCGGCGCGTTCTCGGACATCAGCACCCAGGGCATGGGCGGACCAAGCGTCATTGCGGCGGGTATCTCGGAGGCGTTGGTCACCACCGCCACCGGGCTGCTGGTCGCCATCCCCGCGCTGATGTTTTACAACTACTTCTCCAAAGCGATCTCCAACCTGACCCTCGAGCTCGAAGCGCAGGCCTTCCAAATCTACCGCGATTTGCGCAAACAAATCACCGCGGCCTGATTCCGCTCAAGGCACGCCCCTCGCGCCCTCCCAGTCAACTCCCCCTCCGCTTTAACCGCCACCTCACTGTTTTATGGGAATGGACCTCAACGAAGATTCGGACGAACCAATCGCACAAATCAACTTCATCCCCATGATCGACATCTCGCTGGTGCTGTTGATCATTTTTATGGTCACCACCAGCTTTGTAAGCGTCACGGGCATTGACCTCAAACTCCCCAAGGCTTCCACAGCCAAGAGCGCAGAAACCAAAAACGTGTCCGTCCAGTTGAACACGCAAAAAGAAGTGTTCCTCAACGGGGAAAAAACCACGTGGGACGCGCTCAAAGGCGCGCTCGATGGAAAGCTCGCCGGCAGCAAGGACCGCGCGGTCATTATCAATGTTGACCGTGGTGTGGAATACGGTGAGGCCGTCAAACTCATGGACATCGTCAACCAGTGCGAAGCCGCGATTGTTCTCGCCACGGAGGTGGACAAATGAAGCCCACCTTCTTTGCCAGATTCCTCCCCGGTCTGCTCGCGGCAGTCCTCCTGCTGGCCGACGCCGGCACCGCAAGCGCCAAGCTGGCCCCCGAGCGATGGACGCGCCTCACCGAAGAGGAACGGCACCAAATGACACGCGCCGAACGGTACGTGGAACAGGCTAATGCCAAGAGTGGACTCGCCGAGTACGAGTTGTTCCTACAGCTCTACCCACGGTCGGAAATGGCCTCGTACGCGCAGTACATGTTCGCCGAATGCACCCGGCGGCTCGGGAAGATTCACACCGCCGTGAATGAATTCCGCAACGTGCTCGATTACTTTCCCGACTCCGCGGATGCCGGTCCTGCGCAGTACTCGATCGCCCTCTGCTTCACCCAGACCGGGGACTCCGAAAAAGCGCTGAAGGCATTCGACGCCGTCATCGAAAAGTGGCCCAAGACAGACTTTGGCGCGCTCGCCCGCAGCGAGGCCGCCCCGATCCTGCTCAAACTCGGAAAAACCGACAAATGGCTCTCCCACATCGAGTTTCTCGCCACCGGAGAGTACGCGGACCCGCAAAACCTACGGACTGCCGCTGTCCGACGACTGGCCATCCACCGCGTCCAACGCAACCAGATCGCGGAGGCCTTCGAACTGCTCGAGGGACGCACCAAAAAGAACAAGAGTGCGGCGACGCTCCTCGCGGATGTCGCCGCCGAAGCGCTCCGCTCCCACAAGGGCGAAGAGGCGGGCGGTGAGAAAGGCACCAAACCCGTGAAAGTCGTCGCTGGGGCCGTGGCAGCGTTTCTCGACAAAAAAGCGGAGGCTGATACCGACGCGAGCACCAGGAACCCGCTGGAATTGGCGATCGCGAAATTTCTGACCTCCGTCGGGGAAAAGGACCAGTCCCTCCAACGCCTGCAGGCGAGCTTGAAGCGCTCTCCAGAAAACGACCGTCTGCGTCTGGAGATCGCCGAAGTCTTGCGCCTCAAAACCGAGTTCAACGCCGCCCGACTCATGTACCGGGAGCTCAAGGACCAATACCGTGCGGATTCGGAAATCGCAGGCTCCTACCTGGATGAAAAGAATTGGGGCGCGGCGGTTGAGATGTACAAGAAAATGCTCAACAGCCACCCGAATCACGTGACCGACATCCAATGGACCCTCGGCGACGTCCTCCAACGCACCGGCAAATACGCCGAGGCCATCGCGGCATTTACGGCATCGCAAAAGGAACCGCAGGCGCTGTTTCGGATCTCCGAATGCCAGGGCCAGCAAAAAAATCACGAGGCCGCCATCCAAACCCTCACGAGCATCCTCAACTTCTTCAAAAGCCAGGCCCCCGAGGCCCATTACCGCATCGCCTCCCATCAGGCGGCCAAAGGCGACAAGGAGGCCGCCATCCGGACGCTAAGAGCGGTGTGCAAGGCGCATCTCAACACTGCCTGGGCAGGCAAAGCCCATCAGGACCTCTCCCTCATCTACGGCATCGATGTGACCCTGGGAGGAGCCGCCAAACAGGCTGCCGAATGAGGCTGCCATGGCGACCGCGCTTGTGTCCGGCACTCCAACTCCACACCGTGCCGACACATAAGTGTCGCTTTCTCCTCTGAAATTCTCCAACCTTATAAAAACTCCTCCAAGAGTATGCGCACCATCCCCCTCTTTCTGGCTGCACTCCTCGGCCTCAACTTGTCGAGTCACGCGGACATCGATTTCAAACAACAGGTCAAGCCGGTGCTCGAAGCGCATTGCGTCCGATGCCACAACGGCGAGAAGACCAAGGGCGGTCTCCGACTCGACACCAAACCGGGGGTCCTCAAGGGCGGCGACAACGGTTCGGTCGTCGCGAAAAAAGGTCCGGATGGACAACCCGAAATCGCCCGCCGCATCAGTCTGCCCCGGGGACACGAAGACCTCATGCCTCAGGAGACTGAGCCCCTCTCCGGTCCCCACCGCAAGTGGTTGTTGGAATGGGTCAACTCAGGTGCAAACTGGCCCGATGGGATTGTGCTGCAACCGCTGAAAAAAGAAATTCCCGGACTGGCTGAAAGGAACTTCCTGCCAGATAGAGCGCCCGCTTCCTTCTCGGAAGCAGCCACAACGACGGACGCCATTTTGGCAAAGGAAAACGCCGCGCTCAAAGGCGCCAAGCCTCTGGTCGCTCCGAGAATCGAGGACCTTGCCTTTCTGCGCCGCGCCACCATCGATCTGATCGCCCGCATCCCCACGACCGAGGAAATTCAGGAGTTTGAGAAGGATCGCTCTCCCAAACGCCGTGAAAACGCCATCGATCGACTCATCGCCCAAAAGTCCTTCTCCGACCGCTGGACCGTCTTCTTTGCCGACATGCTCCGCATCCGGTCCAAGTCCGACGGCGGTTCCGAACTGCTCGCCTACGTCAACCGCAGCGTGGCCGAAGCCAAACCCTACGACCAACTCGTCCGCGAACTGCTCACCACCAACGGCCGTCCCGAAACCGCACCCGCAGTCGGATTCACCCTCGGGGACGCCGCCAACCCGATGCCGCTCGCAGGCGCAACCTCCCAGATTTTCCTCGGCGTCCGGCTCCAGTGCGCCGAGTGCCACGACCACCCGTTTGACGACTGGAAACAGAAGGAATTTTACGAACTGGCGGCCTTTTTTGGGCAGACCAAGCGCGTCGAGAAAGGCAAGAACGTCAAAACCATCTACGCCACTGAAGGCGACGAAAACATGGTGAAATGGCCGCCGGAGCGCGAACAGGCCCCGCAGCGGAATGCGGTCGACGCCAAGTTCCCCTTCCCGCTGCTCAAGTTCGAGCGGACCCCTCACTACATCGCCCGCTTCCACGACCTCCGCAGTGGCAAGTCGCACACGGCAGCGAAACAAGCGGCGGCCCGCGAACTCGACTCGCTCGTCGACACGCTCGACACCCGGAAAACGCTCAAAACCAAGGAGCACGATGCCGCGATCCTTTCAGAGGCCGCCGAACAGGCCCGCAACCGCGACGCCGGCAAAACCATCTACAGTGAAAGCGGCAAGCGCGCGCAGTTGGCCGCTTTCATCACGGATCCGGCCAACCCATTTTTTGCGAGGGCTTTCGTGAACCGCATTTGGGCGGAACTCGTGGGCCGCGGCTTTGTGGAGCCCCTCGACAATTTCTCCGCGTACAACGAACTGCGGCATCCGCAGACCCTACAGTATCTGGCGCAAGAATTTGTCGCCTCGGGTTTTGACGTTCGCGCCCTGATCAAGACGGTCATGCTGACCGAAACCTACCAGCGGGGGCACCTGCCGCAGGGAGCTTCGCCGGCGCAACTCGACCTCGCCGAAACCCACTTCACCAGTACGCGGCCCCGCCGCATGCTCGGGGAGGTACTCCTCGACAGCATCACCACGGCCGGGCACCTGTTCACCCACAAGTGGCCCGAAGGCGCCAACGTGCGTGAGGTCCAAAAACAGATCCGGATTCCCCTCGCCCCCAAAGACATGATGGCCGCCGCTTCGGAAGGCGCTTCCGGCGAGGACAAGGCTGCCATGATGGCCATGCAACCCGCCAACCCCGCGGCCTACGACTCCGAAAAAGGTGCGTCATTGGATTTCGATGCCCTGCTCAAACCGGCCATGACCAAAAAGGGTGGCAAGGACGAAGCCGCCGGGGACTTGCTTTCCGAGTCCAAAATGGAGGCGGTCCAGCGCCAAAAAATGGAAGATGCAGCAGCAGAGGCCGCCCGCGAAGCCCGGCGCCTGCTCCTCGCGTCCGGCAATGCAGAGCGGTTCCGCCTCGAAACAGTAACCCAGGTTGTGGACGACAATCCCAAATTCGACAGCAGCCTCCGGATGGCCACGCCAGCACCGGCCTCACACTTTCTGCGCGTGTTTGGACAGCCCGCCCGAGACAACCTCGGCGAATTCCGGGATGAACTCCCCTCGTTGCGCCAGGAGCTGATGATGCTCAACGGAAAAGCCACTCACGAGGCCTCGCGCGTCGGCCCCCTCGAACCGGTGTACAAGCTCATCGCCGGCCCCTCCGCCCAACCGGGGAAGGCCGTCGAACTCGTCTACCTCGAATGCCTCACTCGGCGGCCTTCCACGGATGAACTTGGCGACGCAAAGGAAGTCCTCGCTTCATCCACCACGCCGCTGGAAGGCCTCGCCGACCTGCGCTGGGCTCTCCTCAACTCGCAAGAGTTCCGCTACTTACCCTGACAGTACCCAAAAAAACCGCAACCCCCGATCCTTACCTGCCATGTCTTCCTGTACTGACTTTAGCGTATCCCGTCGCCGTTTCCTCCAACAGTTCGGCGGCACCGCGGCGCTCCTCGGAATGCCTGTAAACAACCTGCTGGCTTCCCTCGGCTCTGACCACGCCCCCAAAGCCGAAGCCGTGATCCTTTTCTGGAACGGCGGCGGCATGAGCCACATCGACTCGTGGGATCCCAAACCCGGACGCCCCATCGCTGGGGAATTTACGCCGATCAAGACCAGCGCAGACGGTATCCAGATCAGCGAGATTTTCCCGCAGACCGCCAAGCAGATGCACCACTGCTCCCTCATCCGTTCGATCGCGGGAACCAACGGCGACCACGGCCGCGCCACATACGAATTGCAGACCAGTTACCCGCAGAACCCCGCCCTCGTACACCCCGGGATGGGCTCCTTCGTGGTCAATGAAACCAACCGCGTCGGAGACTTGCCCGCCTACATCAGCATCGGCGGCATGGCCCCTCGCGCCGGCTATCTCGGCCAGCGCTGCGAGGCCTACTACATCGGACTCCCCGGCGAACGCGACCCTTACCTCGCCTTCCCCGACGGCATCAATCAGGTGCAGGGCCAACGCCGTCTCGAAGTGCTCGCAAAAATGAATGCGCGGGCCGGAGGAAAGATGGCAGCCAATCAGTTCAAGGAAGCCGAAGTGGCCCTCAAGGACGCCGTCACCTTGATGAAGAGCCCCGCGCTCTCCGCCTTCAATCTCGACAAGGAAGATCCCAAGACCCTCGACCGCTACGGCCTCACCGAATTCGGACGCGGCGCGTTGCTGGCTCGCAAGCTTGTGGAATCGGGAGTTCGGTTCGTGCAGGTCAACCGCGGTGGATTCGACAATCACATGGATGTATTTCCAGCGATGCGCAACCACGGCTCGGTCATGGATCCGGCGTTCTCTTCCCTCATCGAAGACCTCCACGCGTCCGGGCGGCTGGAAAAAACACTGGTCATCATGCTCTCGGAATTCGGACGCACCCCAAATATCAACAAGGACGCGGGCCGCGACCACCACGCCCGTGTGTTCAGCTGCATCATGGCGGGTGGCGGAATCAAAGGCGGGCAGGTAATCGGCTCCTCCGACAAGGACGGCATGGAACCAGCGGATCGCCCCGTGCAGGTTGCCGACCTGCACGCCAGCGTCTGCCACGCGCTTGGAATCAATTATGAACGCGAGTTGACCACGCCTTTGGGCCGGCCGATGAAACTGGTCAAGGAAGGCGCAAAGCCTGTCGGCGAATTGTTCGCCTAACCGGCGGAAACCCTGCGGCTCTCTCAAAACAAGAAGGGGCCTGTGTTGCGGGCTGTGGGCTGCGCGCCGGAGCCCGGGCATCAGCGCGCGTTTGGGGACAGGGGCGGCGAACGAGAGCCGCTTCAAATGCAGGATGCAGGGTGGCCGTCTCAGTCGACGGGTAGGAGTTCGGGACGGGGCGGCTTTAGTCGTCCCTGTCAGCCCTTCTTCAACAGAAAACGATGGGCCTTGGGTTGTGCCGCCTTGTACATGTCGGCCCGGGCCTGCTCGATTTCCTTGATCAACTCCTGTTCCACGGGCTTGTACTGACGATAGGCGTCAAAGATGTTATTCACTCGGTCCGCCGGGGCTTTGTCACTGGTTTCTGGCTTCCAGCCAGACAACTTTAAGACGAGCTTGTTGACCGCTTCATGGTCACTCATGTCGAGTGTCCCGCTGGACAGCGCTCTCTGCGCGGCGACGACGCCCCTCAGACGAACGGACTCCACCATGTGCCGCTTGGTGTTCAACGCTCTGACCGCAAGAGCCTGCAGGTACTGAGGCGTCTTGGCGTTGACGGCCAGATTCACGCCGGAGGCCAACTCGGCAGCGGCGTACTGGCCCACCGTCTGGTCGTCAATGGAGAGGGTGTACATTCCATCTGCCAGACCGGTAACCCTCAAGAGCTCCTCGTTGAGCTCCTCCTGAAAGGGAACCAGCTTCATCGCGGCTTCGGCCCCTGCGGGTACGGGAAACGGCAGCGCCGCTTCGAGGCAATCGAAAGACAGCTCCCCTTGCGAGGCCTTTAGATGAGTGACCTTACAGTTGACCTGTTCGACGATTTTGGCGGAGTCGGCGGCCAGCACTGTCTTCGAGACGCAGGAGGTCATTCCCTGAGCTTTCAGCAGCACGTAGGCGATGACCATGTGTCCGAGGCCGCCCGGATGGACCCGATCCCTGCCCACAAGGGTGAACTTCGGATCCGCCTTCTGGGCCTCGCCGTTGATGGCGTCCATGGCGGCATGAACGTCGACCACCGGCAGGTCGAACCTCTGGGCGATCTTCTTGACCTCTTCGGCGCACTTCCGCAGCGCGTCGTTATAGCCGAGGTAGCTCGCCGTGCCCGTGTCGGCGTTCTGCTCATAGATCGTGGGCGTGAGCAGGGTAGTGCGGACATTGGCTTTGCGCAGTCCCTCGACCAGATTCGTCAATTGAGCAGCATACTGCTCTATCGCCGGCTGTCGGGCCGCCGTGCTTTTCTCGTCGTCCTTTAGGTAGAACTTGCCTCCAGCGTCGTTCATGCCAAGCAGCACGGTCGCGGCAGCCGGGCGGTGGGCCAGAATATCCCAATCAAGACGGCGGACAGCGCCGGCGGCCGTGTCACCCGAGATGCCGCAGTTGAACAGGTGCAACTCGCGGTCGGGAAAGCGCGTGACGTAGAACAAATACAGGTTTGAATGGTAAAACCCTCCATGGGTGATGCTGTCACCGATGACGCAAACCGTTTCGCCCTTCTGAAAAGCCTGTGGCTTGGGATCCGCCCATGCCCATCCCTCGCCGAGCGTGAGAAGGAGACCTCCCAGAAGGACAGCGAGTGCCGCCGCACGCAGACCGGACCTGGGGGAGCAAAGCGACAAAGCATGTCTTGTGTGTGCCATAAGAGGAAGCCCGGGGAATTGGTTGGAATGGTGATTATATTGAATTGATCGGAATTTGCTTTTCACCGAACGGAGCACGGCGCGGAGGGTCCAATTTTCACGGATTGCTTTATAGCAACAAGCCCTCTTCAAGATTAACCTCCCGCGCAGATTTTCTCACGGATCCTGTTTTATGTCACGCGCTCTACTCCTTCGACTCAATGGCGACAACTCCGGTGTGTTTAAGGATTGGCTGGATAAACATCCTTGGGAGCCAAGGGTGGCTTGGTATCCCTCTTGCGGCTGGGATTTCCGAGATCTGCTTTATCTTCACAAGAGTCAAATGAGTCGCCGTTTCCGGCAACTGCCGGAAGCACCTGAAATTTTCATTCACACCGACTGCTTCATGGAAGTTTTGTCGTTGCGCTTCGAGACAGCCCCCGGGGTCATTTACCGCGATGAATGGAGCACCATCTCGATTCTATGCAGTGAAGAGCTACCAAACCTGGAGGTGAGTGTAGCCGCTTGCTCCGCTGGGCTCTCGCAGTTCAAAGCGTCCTGCGACTACGGTCGGGTGTTTTTTCTGCTCGTTCAAATTGAGAGCGATCGGTTGGGGAGTATTTTGCAACCCGTGGTGTACGCCATTGTGGAGAACGGGGCGTTTGCGAGCCAAGTCCTGCTCCAAACGAAGGGAAGGATCACCCACCTGTGGAATGTCCTGCCTGGGGGCCGGCCGAATCCTTGGCTTGGTTACCTTCTGAAGAGACTCAAAACCGAGTGCGTCATCCGAGACGGAGGTTTCTACGGCGCGGAGGAATTGGAATATCAGCGGCGAGAATATTTTGCACTTTTCCCGAACTTGGAGGGAGGCTTGGAGGATTATCCCAGTTCCGTTGACTGGAAGACAACAACCGTCTTTCAAATCAAAGAAAGAACAGATTTAAATGTCTTTTTGAGAAATCCCTCTAAAGGCGAGAGGGACGCTCATATATTAAATCAGCTTTTTGACAACAGTGACTCATGGAAAGAACTCAAAATTTATTGCGGCGCTTCCTTTTACAACTCCGCCTTACCTCGTCACGGGGTGTACTCTTTTAGCTTCGCCGCGGAGTTTCCCGATCTCTACGTCAAGAGACAGGAGATTGCCGAGCAAGTTTCAAAAGCTGTCGCACGAAAATGCGCTGAAACTTATTTCATATATGAGTTGCCTGAAAAAAATTTCGAACGCTTCTTGCTCTGGACAACTGAAAGAGGCAGTCACACTTGTACGTTTTCCAAGTACTGTTATCCCGACAATGCGTGGATTTTAGAAATGACGTTTACTGAGAACGGCTTGAGGTACATCAGATTTCATAAAACGGCGAACCATTCGCTGGAATGTGACTTCATTCAATTGGAAGCCGTCTTTCAAGTGCTTGTCGAACATTACAGCGAACATTACAGAGGGCATATCCGCGGAGCAAAAATTCGGGAAGATCTTAGGGATGCTGACACTACAGGCTTTGAAGATTTACTCTAAATCCGCGTGTTGGAAACCAACGATCCGGCACTCGGTCCTTGAGTCCCTGTTGGGCATGCGAGTTGCCGCCCACCGCCCGCGGCGCACACCTCATACCAACTCTCAGTGATAACCGGAGTGTTTCCGCCCCGAAGGGGTAGGCCACCCGCAGCCCATGGCAACGCCGTGGGTTTGATCCGTAATCAAACATGAAGCCCTGAAAGGGCGCCCCTGCAGGGCCCGTCTCGTCGTGTGTGTTTCAAACCCTTCCCCTGAAACAATGACACCCTCTGTTGCGCATCTTTGTGAAACCGTGCACGTATCCGGCGTCCCGGCAAAAGGATGGCGCCGGGACGCCGCCCCGGCCACTGCCCCTCTGCTGGGAGTCAAACGAGGGCTCCCGCATCCGTCCCACCTAAACTTCGAACCCGTTTCGATTCAGGAACTCTCTGGCCTGCTCGAGGCTGATGTCGCGGACCGTGCCGTAAAAATTGGTTCCACCACACGGGGTGGAGAAATTCTTTTTTCCGGCCTCCGCAGGAATGTGTTCCACCGGACCAAGCGCGTGGAAGGCCGCCTTAAATTGAGGACTGGCGTCGGCGAATTTGTTTTTGATCGATAGGTGGCCTCCCTTGCCGGGGCCCCACAAAGCGACTCTTTTGCCGCCGTTCAGAACGTCAAATCCGGTGAAATTTTGCGTTGTAACAAGCTCAAGCTGAATCGTTTTATTTTTGTCAGGAGTCATCTTTTCATTGGGTGACAGGATCGGCCCGGCATTTCAAACCTATTCGGTGAGAGTCCGCGTCAAGTTCCGGCGGAACACGGTTTCCCCCCGTCCATTCAGTCCACCCACAGCAGGTCGATCTCCTCAATGCCCGGCAGGATCACTGCAGACCCATCCCATGGGAGCGGGCCGTGGCGGAGGGAGGAGATTGTTTTCGCATTCGGAAAACCGGGCAACTCAATGCGCAGGTGTTTGAGAGGCTGAAGCGCCGCTTTGTGCGGGACGGCCTCCTGATACTGGTAGGCCCAGTTGATCAGGGCGATGCTTTGGCGGCCCTCGCGCTGCAGCGCAATCGCCTCCACCAGAGGATCGGAGGGAACCGCCGGGCGCAGAATTTTTCTTTCAAGCGCGGGAGCTGCGACGAGATCCCGGAGGACCGGATCGAAGTCGGAGCGCATGTCAAAATCCTCCCGCCGTACGGTTGCGGAATAGGAAAGCCCCGCCCAAAGACCGGCAGCGAAAGCCTCGCCCTTTTCGTGGCGGTTGAGTGTGAGCGCTGCGGATCCGTCGGCGAAGAAGGCAACCCCCTCGGCGTGCTGGGGAATGAGGCGCTCGCGACCAATGTGTGGGGCAATGGGCTTGCCTCGCCACGTGAGGGTGGAGGCGACCGGGGCGCTTTGTTCCTTGAGGGGCTCAAGGGTGGAGGCGCGGTACTGCGGGGCGGAACCCCAATTTTCGAGGGTCCGTTCCCTGAGGCCCAGGAGCTTGAGGGCAGTGAGGTTGGATTGGTTCGCCTCGTCACGGGTGAGCCCCGAGGCCCCGGTCCAGAGGGTACCGCCTTTGCGCACCCAGCCGTCGACGGCGAGGGTGGCGCGGTGGTGCAGGTGAGAACCGACGATGTAGAGGACTTTGTACCGGTCTAATTTTCCCTCGGCGAGTTGTTGCTCACTCAGGATGTCGACAGGAATGTGGGCGTGACGCAGGGCTGTGTAAACCCACTTCGCGTCCTCGAACACGGTGAGTCCGGGGTCGGTGGCGCGGCTCCAAATTTCCGAAGCGCGGGGAGCGACAAAAGCGACTTCGGGGGGATGCGAGGGGCGGGCCTCGTACAGGAAGGACTCGGCCTGACTCAAAAACCGGGCGGCGTTGGCCACGCGGATCAGCAATTCGGGGGATTGGGAAAAGCTGTCGCCTTTGGAGTAATCGGGCCCGTACGTGTACCACTCGAAGGCGGTGGTGCCGCGGGTCACCACGCTCAGCATGCGTTGGGCCGGGGCTCCCCGGTGTGGCTTGATCAGGCAGCCCTGCACCATCCCGTGGCGGTCGGCGATGCCGCGCCCTATGTCGGCGAGGTAGGACTCCCATTGCCACACGCGTGCATCGCGGTTTGATGTTTCAAAGACGAAAGCAGTGTTCGGTTTGAGGTCGTAGAACTCATGCCAGTCGAGGCTGGATCCATTCCAACTGGGGGTGGGCCCCTGCATCGCATAGAGCTTGATGCCCGCCCTCTCAAACTGTTGGGCCGCCTCTGGAAAGACCTGTCCATTGGCGTGCGACATCAATCGGAACGTGTAGTAGTAACGCAACGCGTCGGCGGCCTTTTCGGGGGCCGGTTGAAGACCTGTGGGATTCCGGGTCTTGTCTTTGGCTTCCGCGGGCGGAAGCCAGAGATTGTAAGGCTTCACTTCCTCCCACTTTCGGGCGTTAAGTTGCTCCAATGAAACGCCCTGGGTTTGGAGGTAGTCGCGGAAGACGGCCGCGCAGCGCTCGCACTGGACCAGGTGTTCCTTTGCGTACACGCCCATCTCATCATCCCAGAGCGCCCAGGACCGCCCCGCGGCAACCGAGCGATGTTCCTCGATGGCCTTGTCCGTGCGCTCCAGAACATGGGCCTTGAGGGCGGGATCAAACGGACATCCCTCCGGCGACTCCCCGCTTTTGCCCCCCTTTTGAAAAAACGCCATGGGCTCACCGGAGCCGGGAGGGCCCCAGAAAATCCCACGAAACTGGTTCTCGAAACCGGCTGCCGTCACGAAATGCATGGAGTCGACCATTCCATTGACCCCAAGGAGACTGAGCGTCTCAAACTCGTCTTTGAGGATGTCCGGATTGCAGTGGCGGACCCCAAAGCCATAACTGCCACGCAGGCCGGGCGGACCGTCGCCGTAACCGCCCATGTGCCCCAAGACGCCGAAAAGCTTCGGGACCTGCGAGGGGCCGGGGACCGCTTTCCGCAGGAATTCGAGCCGTTCGTGGGCGTGCGCACGGATGCCGTTAAGCTGGGTCGTAAACGCCGGGGTCACCTTCGCGGCAAGGGCGGAACCGGGAAAGGCGAAACTGACGGTCTGCCCCTTGGGCGCGGTTTCGGTGAAGCGCTTGAAGACGTTGCCGTCCTCGGCAAACTCAAAATCCACCGCCACTTTTGAAAGTGGTGGCCCGGGGTTGGACGACTTTCCCTTCACC
>JBILKV010000384.1:0-4158 GCA_044376515.1 Chthoniobacteraceae bacterium
GAAGCAGCATCGTGCCGGCCGCCACGAATTCAATGTCATCGGGGTGGGCGAAAACGGCGAGAACCGAAGGCATGCGCGCGGTGTTTGAAGGGCTGCAGGGGGGCGGGAGGGTCCAAGGGGAATTGCCGCCGCTTTTTTGAGCGGCGGATCCCCGCGCGGACACCCGGGGGCGGCCTAGCGCATTTCGCTCAGCTTGACGGGGCGCCCCCCTTCCGCGGCCGACTTGTCCGCGGCGAAGATGACTTCAAAGCTCCTGAGGGATTCGGCGAAACTGGTCAGGGGCATGTCCACCCCGGCGTCGAGCGAATCAAAGAACGCCTGAAACTGCGTCTGGTAGGGATGGTCGTGGACGTCGCCGGAATCGGCGAGTTTCATGGCCAGCTTGCTCCACTGCCCCCGTTCGGTTTTGAGCTTCTGCGAATGGAATTTGTCATCGAGCAGGCTGCCTTGGCTGCCGACCAGATGGGTGTGGAAGTAGTACGGCTGCAGGCAGTCCACGATGGCCGCACACTTGCCTACGGCCCCGTTTTTGAAGTGGAGCAGCGTCACGCTGGAGGTGTCGTACTCGTAGCTCTCGAAGATGGGGGAACGCGATTTGGTGCTGAAGCTGGTGACGCTTTCGACTTCGCTTCCCATCACCAGCAGGAGCGCGTCAAGCGCGTGACAACCCGCCGTCAGCAGGGCACTTCCGCCCTCGACCTTGGTGGTGTTCCAACGGAACTGGCCGTACCACGGGCCGATCCCGTGGTAGTAATCCACCTCGGCGTAGTGCAGGTCCCCGAGGAGCCCCGAGTCGATCAGGGCCTTGGTGGTGAGAAACTGTCCGGCAAAGCGCACTTCGAAACACACGCACCCCCGGACGCCCGCCGCCTTTGCTGCGCCAACAATCTCCCGCACTTCAGCGAGGGAGTTGGCCATCGGTTTTTCCAAAATAATGTGCTTTCCAGCCTTCGCGGCAGCCACGGCAGCGTGTCTGTGCTGGCTGGGAAACGTCGTCACATCCACCACCTGAATCTCCGGATCCGCGAGCATGGCGTCCAGACTCCCGTACACCCGGATCGGATATCCATGCTTCGCGCTCACCTCGGCCGCATCCAGAGGACGGGAGGAATACACGGCCGAAACCCGTCCCTGGGCTGTGGCATTGATCGCCTCAATGTGGGCGCCCGCCGCCCAGCCGTATCCGACGACTCCAACGTTGTATCGATGACTCATGTTGTGAAGGTGCTTTGTAGGTGGTGAAGGGCATGCGCCCCTTAAAACATTCCAACGCTCCCGCCGTCCGAATACAACCGAACAATCCGCGGTAAAGCCGGAATTCCATCCACACATCGTTGGCTGGAATGCAAAGCCCATCCGACACGGGCCGCGGCGGACAAGGGGAATCTCTGCAGGATAAACGGGCTGAGATTTTTCCCTGCGGCTCCCCGGCTTCACGAGGCCTCTCTCTTGCCGGCGCGAACTGCCTGTACCCCACGTACCGCACCGACCATCGCCTCTCAAAATGTTGGGCGCCGTGGGGGTGGGGCTGGGACAGATTTTTCGCGTCCGTATCGTGGAACACGGACAAGACGTCCTTGCTCCCTTGACACTCCTTGGCTGGGTTGCCCCGATCCTGAAACCGATCCTGAAACCGATCCTGAAACCGATCCTGAAACCGATCCTGAAGCGACAGTGAGCGAACAACGCTGCGCTCACCCGCGGCTCCGCGGATGTGGCGGAGGCGTGCGCTCGCGTGACGAGGGTTGCGCCCTGCGGCAGGCCCTTCGGAGCGGGCTACTCGCCCGGACCAAGGACATTGAGGAACACCGGGCTGCTCTTGACGGATGCGCCGCCGGGTTCCGCGCTGAGAACCTCCACCCGGTAATAGGCCTCGTCACCGCTGGTGGTCCGGTCGATCGTCAGCCACGGGCTGGAGCCGGCGGAGACAATCTCCGTCTCGATGCCGTTGCTCTGCTTCAACCAGCGGTACCCGCCGATGCTCCCCGTGGCGCTCACCGCGAAATCGGCCGCGCTGCCGAGCGGAACCACAAGGCCCTCCGGCGCGTAGGTAATGACTGGGGCGAGCAGACCGCTCGGAGTACCGGGGGTGGACGCAAATGAAAGCACCTGAAAAGTCAGGCTTCGGGTCACGCCGGCTGATGTGATGGTCAAGACGTAGAAGCCCCGCAGGCGGATGACGTCTTTGAAATTCAGGCTGGGACTGGTCTGGCTTGAAAGCCTCGTGACAGTGCCGATGCCCGAACGGTGAATCCAAGAGTAGGTGGCCGCGGCCGCCGTCCGGACCCCGATCCGAAGCACCTCGTTGTTGGCAATCGTCGAAGGAAGCACCACCGTCGCCGACGCGTCAGTCTGGAGGTTGCTGAGGTCCTGCGTCCACCCCTTGATCAGCAGGCGCGCATCACCGAATGCAAGGCTGAGCCGGAGGGCGCCCGGCCGGGTCACCTGGGAAACAACGCCGTACTCATCGCGCAACACCAACTCGTAGACTCCTTCATGGGCGTCCTTTGCGGCGGCGACCGGGTAGGTCACCACCAAACCTGTGCCTGCCGGCGAACTGCCCGAAGCAACGACCGTCGCAGGCTCGCCCAACCGCACCCACTCGTAACTGAAGGGCCTGCTACTGGCCACCATTGCCGAAAGCGTAGCGCTCTTGCCCCAGGCCACCGTCACGTTCACCGGATGGGTCATCACGACGGGTTTGCCGGTGGAGATGGACTGCACGGTGAGAACCCCGGGGGCACTCACCACGCTCCCCCACGGTCCGGTTACCACGATGTCGTAGGCCCCTGCGTAGGATTCATCCACCATCGGAATCGCATAGGTCAGGGCGTTCGCACCCGGGATCGGGGTGCCGTCCCTCCTCCACTGGTAGGTCAGAGGGCCGGTGCCGGATGCCGTCATTGTGAAGCTCACCGCCGTACCGGCCTTCACCGTCATGCTGTTGAGCAGGATGCCCAGCACCGGCGGATCCTGCACCAGCAGGGTGGCTGGCGCACTCGTCACGCGGTTCACCGCGTTGCTCACCACCACGTCATAGCTGCCAGCGTCGCTGAGCTGAACCTGCGAAAGCACGAGACTCGCACCGGTTTTTCCGGTCAGATTCACCCCCGACTTGCGCCACTGATAGGCCAGCGGTCCCGTTCCCGCAGCCGTCACGCTCAGCGTCGTTGTGCCCCCCACGAGGGAGGTGAAACCCGCGGGCTGCAACACGATGCTCACCGGTGCCGCCACACTCACCACCGCCGGTTCGCTCGCAACGCTGCCGACGATGTTGGTGACCACCACGTTGTAGCTGGCGGCATCGACATCCCTCGCCCCTCCAATGAAGAGGCTGCCACCGGTGGCCCCGCTCAGGGCCGCACCGTTTTTGTACCACTGGTAACTGAGGGGGGCCGTGCCGGAAGCCGCCGCGCTCAGAGTAAGCGAAGTGCCGGGAAGCAGCTCCGCTCCCTGCGGGTGGCTGGTGATGCTCACCGGCGTGTTCAGCGTCACCATCGCCGTGCTGCTTGTGGCGCTGCCCGCAACATTGCTGACCACGACCGCGTAACTTCCAGCGTCCAACGCCTGCACTCCGGAAAGCACGAACCGGTCTCCGATCGCTCCCTCAATCGGCACCCCGTTCCTGCTCCACTGATAGGCGATCGGTGCGGTGCCCACCGCGGCGACGCTCAAGACCGCCTGCGCGCCGGGATTGGCCGCAAGGCTGGTGGGCTGCTGGACGATGCTCACCGGCGTATTCAGGCTCACCTGCGCCTTGTTGGAGGTGACGCTGCCCACGACATTGCCGGCCACCAGATCGTAACTGCCGGCATCCGCCTCGCTCGCGGAGGCGATCGTGTAACTGGCCGCCGTTGCGCCCTCGATCGCAGTGCCGTTCCTGCGCCACTGGTAGGTCACCGGCGCGGTGCCCCCGACCGTCGCGCTCAACACACCGGTTCCCCCCGCATTCAGCGCAAACCCAACAGGCTGCGCCCCAAACTGCAACGGCACATTGAGCCCCAGCGCCGCGGCATCGCTTGTGACGCTGCCCGCCACGTTGGTAACCACCACGTCGTAGGACCCGGCCGCCGCGCTCTGGACCGCCGCAATCGCGTAAAGCGCACCCGTGGCGCCCGCAATGGGGATGCCGTTTTTGCGCCACTGGTAGCCCAACGG